>VBLP01000451.1:0-7551 GCA_005887925.1 Deltaproteobacteria bacterium
CTACGACAACCTCGAGCTCCTGCTCGGGCTCAACAAGTCCGACAAGAAGGATGGCCGGAGCTACGCCGAGCTGGTCGACCTCGGCTACGTCGAGATCGAGCCGCTGACCTACATCCGCGGCCGCTCGCTGCCCAACGTGTACATGATCGTCGACGAGGCGCAGAACCTGACGCCGCACTAGGTCAAGACGATCATCACGCGCGCCGGCGAGGGCACCAAGATCATCCTGACCGCTGACCCCTACCAGATCGATCATCCGTACCTCGACGCCTCGAACAACGGCCTGACCACGGTCGCCGAGCGGTTCAAGCAGGAGGCGATCGCCAGCCACGTGATCCTCACCAAGGGCGAGCGCTCGCCCCTGGCCGAGCTCGCCACGCAGATCCTGTGACCGGCTATGCTGGCGGCGTGGCGCGCTCGGTCCGCTCCGGCCGTGTGGTCCGCTGGCTGGCGCTGGCGATGCTGGGCTGGGCGCCGGCCGCGGCGCAGCGCGACCCGGGCTGGGAGGTCCGCGTCGCCGAGCGGATCGACGTCGCGGCCGGCGCGACCGTGCAGCTGCCGATCGCGCTGGCGGTCGATCGCGGGCTGACCGTGTCCCGGGACGCGGCGGTGATCATCGATCTGACGCCCGAGGCCGGCGTGACGGTGAAGAAGCGCCGGCTCGGCCGCGGCGACGCGGTCGACCCCGAGGCCGACGCCCCGCGGTTCGCGGCCACCGTGCACGGCGACGTCCCCGGCGAGCACGCGGTGCGGCTGCGCGTCAGGTTCTGGCTGTGCCGCAGCCGGACGTGCCGGCCGATCGACGTCC
This sequence comes from Deltaproteobacteria bacterium, assembly GCA_005887925.1. Classification (GTDB taxonomy): domain Bacteria; phylum Myxococcota_A; class Polyangia; order Haliangiales; family Haliangiaceae; genus JABFXX01. Next base: position 809 of record VBLP01000451.1, read on the forward strand.
AGCGGGTGGCCACGGTCGCGGTCACCGGCGAAACCCCGAGCGCCGACGCGGGGTTGGACGCACCGCGCTGAGCTTTGCGCGGCGCGGCCCGGGTAGGTCAAGCCGCGCGAGGCCGCGACCTGGGTGCACCGGCTCCGACCCTGGCCGCCAGGCGCGCCGTCGACGTGGTGTTCGCGGTCGACATCACCGCCTCGATGGGCGGGCTGCTCGAGGGCGCCTACCGCGACATCGGCGACGCCTACGTGACCCGCGACTTCGCGCTGTCGACCGACCTGGACGCGGTGTTCGCCGAGCTGGCGGGCTATCGCGCGGAGGGCGGCGGCGACACGCCCGAGGACGTCGCCGCGGCGCTCCACGACGCGCTCCACAAGATGCAGTGGCGCGCCCGCGGCGCTGCCGGCCGACCTGCGTGCGATGGACAAGGCCGCGCTCAAGGCCGAGATCGCCCGGCGCGTGAAGCTCCGCGAGGAGGCGAACGAGGAGATGTCCGAGCTCGCCCGGCAGCGCGACGAGTACCTCAAGAAGAATGCCAGGGGCGGCGAGCGCTCGTTCGATACCAAGGTCAAGGCCACGATCGACGCGCAGCTCAGGTGATCGCCGTACAGCTGGCCTGAACCGGTCCGTCGGCGCGGCAGACGTGCTATGTCGCCGCGATGTCGTTCTCTCAGCTCGGCCTGCTTCCCGCCCTCGAGCGCGCGGTCGCCGGCGAAGGCTACGTCGAGCCGACGCCGATCCAGGTGCGCGCCATCCCGCACGTCCTCGCCGGCCGCGACCTGCTCGGGCTCGCCCAGACCGGGACCGGCAAGACCGCGGCGTTCGCGCTGCCGATCCTGCAGCGCCTCGCGCGGCAGGTCCCCGCCGGCCGGCCGCGGCCGATCCGCTGCCTGGTCCTGACGCCGACCCGCGAGCTCGCGTCGCAGATCCAGGACAGCTTCGCGACCTACGGCAAGCACCTGCCGCTGACCAGCTTCGTGATCTTCGGCGGCGTCGGGATGGAGGCCCAGTGCCAGGCGCTGCGGGCCGGCATGGACATCCTGGTCGCGACCCCGGGGCGGCTGCTCGATCTCTCCGGTCAGGGCCTGGTCGAGCTCAAGGCGCTCGAGGTGTTCGTCCTCGACGAGGCCGACCGCATGCTCGACATGGGCTTCATCCACGACGTGCGCAAGGTGATCCGGATGCTGCCGCGCCAGCGCCAGACCCTGTTCTTCTCGGCGACGATGCCACCCGAGGCCCAGGAGCTCGCCGACCAGCTGCTCAAGCACCCCGAGACCGTCGCGGTCGCGCCGTCGGCCACCACCGTCGAGCGCGTCGATCAGGAGGTCTACTTCGTCGAGAAGGCCGACAAGCGCGCGCTCCTGGTCGACGTCCTGCGCGACACCGCGATGCGCCGCGTGCTGGTGTTCTCGCGGACCAAGCACGGCGCCAACCGGATCGCCGAGCACCTCGCCAAGGCCGGCATCGGCGCCGAGGCGATCCACGGCAACAAGTCGCAGAACGCGCGAGAGCGCGCGCTCGCCGGCTTCAAGGCGGGCAAGACCCGCGTGCTGGTCGCGACCGACATCGCCGCGCGCGGCATCGACATCGACGACGTCACCCACGTCGTCAACTTCGATGTCCCCGAGGTGCCCGAGACCTACGTCCACCGGATCGGCCGCACCGCGCGGGCCGGTGCCGCCGGGATGGCGCTGTCGTTCTGCGAAGTCGACGAGCGCGACGACTGGCGCAACATCGAGAAGCTGACCCGGCAGGACATCGCGATCGTCGAGGGTCATCCCTACGAATCGCGCGTGTCGCCCGCCCCGGCGCCGCGCGCGCCGGCCGCGCCGCGACCCGCGCCTGCGCAGAAGCCGGCGCACCAGAGCCACAGCCACGGTCGTCGCGATCTGCCGGCCCACGGCGGCGCCAAGCGCCGGCGGCGGCGCAATGGACGCGGCGGTTCCAGCGCTCCGGCCTGACCGGCGATCACGGGCCATGCGGTCGGTGCGCGACCGTGCGGTGCGCGATCACATGACCGCGCTCTGCACAGCGCGATGTGAGCGTCGCCACGCGCACGGCGCCGGCGCGATCGATCGTGTGTTTCTCACAGCGAGATCCGAAGCTGCTTCGCACGAGCGTGAATCCGGGTCGCGGTGACAGATCGCACCGCGCGCGCACCACTTTTGAAGCATTCACCGCCTCTGATGTCCGCGTGATGTCGAACCCGCTGCCTGCGCGACCGTAGAACGCGTAACCACGGATGGTGCTCATGCGATTGCTCGATCACGCGGCTTCTTGCCTGGCCCGGTGCGCTCGCGATCCAGTCGAAACTACGTCTTGCGCGCGGCGCGGAGATTGCCTGTGACCGCGAGAATGTCTCACGAGCATCGCAACGGATCTCACGCGGCACCGGACGCCGGTCGCGGCGCGGCCAGCTCGGCGCTGGCACCGGGGAAGCGCACGCTGACCGAGGAGCTCGGCGCGGGCGACACGATGCCGCATACCCAGCGCGCGCCGTTCGAGCGCTCGCTCGGCCGGGATCTGTCCGGCGTCCGCGTGCACACCGGTGAGGCCGCGGCGGCGCAGGCCGATCGCGTCGACGCCCGCGCGTTCGCGACCGGCCAGCACATCGTGTTCGGCCGCGGCGAGTACCGGCCCAGCGATCGGGGCGGGCTCCACCTGTTCGCCCACGAGGTCGCGCACACCGCGCAGCAGCAGGGCGCAGCGCCGGCCGGCGAGCTGGCGACGACGCAGCCCGGCGACGCCGCCGAGCGCAACGCCGACACCGCGGCGGCCGCGATGCTCGCCGGCAAGCCGGCCCAGGTGGCGCCCCAGCCGGCGGCGATCGCGCGCAAGACCAAGGACGAGAGCATCGATCCGCCGGCCGCGCCCGAGGCGAAGACCGACGCGAAGACCGGGGCGGGCGACGCCGCCGGCGCAACGCCCGGGGCAGCCGATGCAGCGGCCGGCGGGGCCGCGCCCGGCAAGGACGGCGAGATCGGCGAGCTGACCGCGGAGCGGATCGCCGCCGATCCATACGAGGGCGATGCCGTCGGCCCCGATGTGCCGGCGCGCAACCCCGAGACGGGCAAGCAGGACATCGCCGGGGCGGGGCAGCAGCTCCCCGCGCAGGGCGGCGCCGAGGAGCTCGCAGGCGGCGCAGCCTCTGCGGCCGGTGCGGCCCCGGCAGGCGCGGCTCCGGCGGGCGGCGACGGCGGCGCGGCCGGTGCCGAGGTCTCGGCCGAGATCGTCGCGGCGCAGAACGATACCCGCGAGGCGATCGCGCGGACCGAGGCCGAGTCCGCCGCCTACAAGGCGGACATGGCCGCGCGGCGCGATCAGTTCGAGGCCGAGCAGCACGCGACGATGCTCGAGCAGCTGCAGACGATGACGCCGGTCGAGAAGCGCCAGACGCTGCAGGAGATGGGCTACGACGCCAAGGCGATCAAGAAGCTCAAGGACAGCGAGATCGACGGGATCATCCAGGGCAAGATGGAGTCCGAGCAGCGCAAGACCAAGATCCTCGGGATGGCGCCCGAGGAGCTGGCCGCGCTGTCGCCCGCGCAGAAGATCCAGTACCTGGTCGACCTCGGCATCGATCGCGGCGATCTCGACAAGGTCGGGCCGGGCAAGGCGGCGCAGCTGTTCGACGACATCATGAAGGTCGCCCACGTGCCCGGCCAGCACCAGGTCAAGATCAAGATCAAGGGCGGCCTGCTCGGCAAGAGCTGGGTGGTCAACGTCAAGTGCGACGCCGAGGGCAAAACCGACATCCAGGCCCAGAAGGAGGGCGGGTTCCTGTCCAAGCTGTGGGGCTGGGTCAAGCTCGCGCTGCCGATCATCCTCACCGCCCTCGCGCCGCTGACCGCCGGCGCGTCGCTGGTCGTGCTGGCGATCTACCAGACCGCGACGGCGATCAAGAACGGCGACTGGCTCGGCGCGGTGATGGGCGCTGCGACTGCGGTGATCGGCGTGGGCGCAGTCGTGGCTGCGGTGAAGGGTGTCAACGTCGCCGCGACGGCGTTCGCCAAGATCTCCGATGTCGCGACCAAGGTGAAGAAGGTCGCCGAGGCGGCGCAGCTCGCGATGACCGCTGCCAAGGCGAAGAACGCGGGGTCGCTGCTCGGCGCGCTGGCGGCGGGCGCGGCGGTGTTCGCGGCGAAGTCGGGCGAGACCGCCGGGAAGTTCGCCGAGACCATGAAGCGATGGTCGGACCGGCTCGAGAAATGGGGCAAGATCATCTCGGGTGGTCAGAAGGTGGTGCAGAGCATCCAGAAGGGCGATCCGATCGCGGCGATCGGCGGCGCGTTCGATACCGCGGTCACGGTGGCCGGCGCCAAGACCGCCACCGGCAAGGCGCTGACCCGCGCCTCGAAGATCACCGGCTTCGTCAACGCCGGCAAGCAGGCGCTGGCGGCCAAGCCGCCGAGCTACGCGGCGGTCGCCGAGGCCGCGCTCGGCATCGCCGGCCAGCTCAAGGAGGACCGCCGGCTCGACGATGCGAACCGGATCATCGCGTCGGCCACGCGGCTGAAGGCGGCATGGGACAAGCGCGACTCGGATCCGTCGGCGCTGGCCGAGGCCGCGCTGGGGCTCGCGGAGTCGATCCAGCTCGCCAAGTACGACGTCGAGCACGACGAGAAGAAGGGCGAGGACGGCAAGCCCGCGCCGGACGAGGCGCGCGCCGCGATCACCACGCGCTACGAGCGCGCCGGCAAGATCGTGACGGCCGCGAGCGCCGTGCTCAAGGCCGCGACCGCCAAGCCGCGCCCGAGCTACGTCGCCGCGCTCGACGCCGCGACCCAGCTCGTCGCCGAGCTCACCGCGAGCAAGAAGATCGACGCCGCCGCCGAGGTGACGTCGAAGCTCAATGCGTGGACCCAGGCCGTCAACGCCAAGGATCCGGCCGCGATCGCCGAGGCCATCCTCGCGCTCGGCGAGGCGATCCACGGCCTGCACGGCGTGATCGCCGAGGAGCACGCGAGCGCCAAGAAGGACGCCCAGGCACAGCTCGCCCCGGGCGAGACGCTGCCCGATGACGGCGGCGCCGAGCTGCCGCCCGGCCCCGATGGACCGGCGGCGATGGACGATGCGCCCGGCGAGCAAGACCCGACCCCCACGAACCGCGACAGCGGCATCGGCGGCCCGTACGACGACGGCAACGACTACGCGATCACGCCGGTCTCGTACCAGCCGGGGCAGTCGCCGCAACAGCCGGCGGGACCGGCCAAGCCCGCGGCGCCGCCCAAGCAGCCGACGATTCCCGGCAAGATCATCGCCGGCGGTCCGCTCAGCAACGCCGATGTCGAGGCGATCGAGACCGCAGCCAAGTCAGTCGCCAACCGGCGATACATCGCGTATTCCGACGTGATCAAGGTCGGCGGTGCGCTGGCGTGGCGGGCGAACAACCCGGGCAACCTGCGCGATGCCAGCACGAAGATCGGCACCATCCCCGGCGAGAAGGGGAACTTCGCGGTGTTCGCGACCATGGAGGACGGCCGCGCCGCACAGCGCGCGCTGTACCTCAACAAGTATGGCGCGATGACCGTGAGGGACGCGATCGAGGCGCTGACGCCGCGCGTGGAGAACAACACCGATCGCTACCTCGCGGACCTGGAGAAGGCCGGCGTCGATCTCGACAAGGACGTCAAGTCGCAGATCGATATCCTGATGCCCGCGGTCGCGAAGAACGAGGGTAAGGATCAGGGCAAGGTGGTCCCGCGCTCGCCGGACCGCGCGCCTGTCCCCGACGGCTCGTTGCGAGCCTAGGCGTGTGGCATGGTGCCGAGGAGAGCCGTGCACGCGCGGCTCGCCATGGGCTGCTACGCGGATGGGCGTCGGGGCCGCGCCCGCCGAATCACCACCGACCCATGCGCGGACGGCGCGAGGTATGTACGGAGCAAGGCCCGGCCAATCCTGGTCACGGTCGCGGCCCCGACCCCATCCGCTCGCGGTCGCCCACGGCGAGCCGCGCGTTGGCGCCTCGCGCCGTACCTGCAGTTCGAGATTCCAGCAGCGCTAGTTGACCGCTGCGGGAACCAGTCAGTAGTCGCGCGGGGCGTAGCGCCGCGTGCGCCAGTCGAACGGGCCCTCGTCGCCGGCGCGCTCGACCTCGTCGTTGATGCCGTAGGCGATGCCGCGGAGCCGCGCTCTGGCGTCGCCGATGTTGCGGGGCATGACCTCGGCGAGGCGCGCCGCGGCGCCGTCGAGCGCGCGCAGCGCGCGGTGCCGTGCGAGCTCGAAGTCCAGCCACGAGTCGGCGCGCCGCTCCTTGCCGTATAGCCGATCGCGCTGCGCGGCGACGATCACCGCGACGCCCTCGCGCACGACGGGGTCGGGGTGATCGAGCAGCGGCAGGAGCGCCGGGACGGCCTCGTCGCGGATCGGCTGCTCGTAGAGGTGGAGCAGCGGGCGGTACTGGTCGTCGGCGATCCGCGCGACGTTGTAGCGCATCGCGAGATCGTCGCTCGGCATCACGATGAACACCGCGACCGCGATCGCGAGCGCGTCGAGCTGGCGGCGCATGACCCACAGCATGGTCCGCCGGCGCCAGAGCTTGTACACGACGATCGCCAGGCCGAGCGTGGCGAGCGCGGTGCCGAAGATCCCGACGATGCGCAGCTGGGTCAGCCCGCTGTACGCGATGTACATCTGGATGCGGCGGAACGTCCCCGCGGCGAGGATGACGTTCTGCGCGGCCCAGACATAGGCAAGGCCGCGCGCGAGCCGGCCGCGGGCGTGGTGCTCGATCGGTCCGCGGAACAGCG
>VBLP01000451.1:7729-8145 GCA_005887925.1 Deltaproteobacteria bacterium
GCGCGCCCGTGGGCTCGGAGACGTGCGAGGCGCCGAGCCGCGCATCGAGGCGCGCGAACGAGCGCATCACCGGGCGGAGCAGCCCCGCGGCGGCGACCGCGCAGCCGGCCCAGAACACGACGCGCCCGGGCGACGGCGCCCAGCCAGCGCCGCCCACGAGATCGACCACGCTGCCCAGCCAGCCCTGGATCACCGGGTTGGCCGCCGCGAAGATCGCCCCGAACACGACGACGAGCGCGGCGGGGATGTAGAGCGCCGCCCAGCTCGCGCGCAGCGACCGCACCGGCCGGGCGAGCCGGCCCAGGGCACCGGAGAACGCTCCGAGCTGCCGCACCGAGCCCCACGCCGAGCCGAGCACCGAGGCGACGAGCTCGGGGACGAACGAGTGCGAGGTCCGGAGCGCGATCGCGAACGGC
>VBLP01000083.1:0-4042 GCA_005887925.1 Deltaproteobacteria bacterium
CGTGGCTCGGCAGGGAGACGGTCCGGCTGGGAAACTCCGGCGAGTCGGTCACTGCCCACCTTGCCTCGGCGATGGCGCTCGTCGGCCTTCTCGTCTGGATTCTGGCGCGCTCGCTGTACGGGCCACGCTTGACGGGCACGGGCAGCCAGCGATTCACGCTGATTGCGGCGTTCGGCGCCGGATCGGTGTTCGCGCTGCTCCTCTTCGGGTCGCACGTCACCGCGACCTCGCAGTGGTACGTGTTCCCGGACTGGCCGCTGATGAACGGGGCAGTCTTCCCCGTCCTGACCGATGCGAATTCCGCCCAGGTCCTCCATCGCTGGATCGCCGTGATCGTCGGCCTGATCGTGGCCGCGGTTCTCCTCGCGGCCTGGCGAACCCAGCCGCGGACGCGGCCCATCGTCCGACTGGCCGTCCTCGCGGCAGCCCTGTTCCCGGTCCAGGCGATCGTCGGCGGCCTCCAGATCCTGACCGGCCTGTCGGGCTGGACGCAGACCCTCCACCTCGCTCTTGGAGCCGTGATCTGGGCCCTGCTCGTCGCCCTCGTGAGCGTCTCCTACCTCGAGGCCCGCAGCCGGATCAACGAGACGGCCGACACAACCGGCGAGACAGCAACTGCTCGCCACATCGAGCGCGATGACGTCGACGCCGAGGATCTCTCGACGCCGCGGACGCGCAAGGAGATAGTCCGTGCCTACGTCGCGTTGACGAAGCCGCGGATCATCGAGCTCCTGCTCGTCACGACCGTGCCGGCGATGGTGCTCGCCGCCCGCGCGGTGCCCGGGATCCAGCTCGGCCATTGGCTCTGGCTGACCGTCTGGACGCTCGTCGGCGGGACGCTTGCCGCGGGAAGCGCGAATGCGATCAACTGCTACCTCGATCGGGACATCGACCTCCTGATGGCCCGGACCAGGCGGCGCCCGCTGCCGGCGCACGAGGTCGACCCGGAGCGCGCCGTCGTCTTCGGCATCGCCCTCGGCGCCATCGCCTTCGCGGTTCTCGGCTTCTTCGTCAATCTCCTCGCCGCCTTCCTTGGCCTGCTCGCGATCGCGTTCTACGTCGTGGTCTACACGATCCTCCTGAAGCGCTCGACGCCGCAGAACATCGTGATCGGAGGAGCCGCGGGCGCCCTGCCACCGGTCATCGGCTGGGCTGCGGTCACGGGCAATGTCGGTGTGCCGGCCCTGCTCCTGTTCGCCCTTGTGTTCTACTGGACACCGCCGCATTTCTGGGCTCTGTCGCTCAGGATCCGGAAGGACTACGCGGCCGCCGGCGTCCCGATGCTGCCCGTCGTCTGCGGGATCCCGGAGACGACCCGGCAGATCGGGCTGTACACGATCCTCATGGTCGCGATCTCGCTGATCCTGTTCGCGGTCGGACGGATGGGGCCGGTCTACCTCGTTGCCGCACTCGTGCTCGGTGGGCTGTTCCTGCGCCAGGCGTGGGCTCTATGGCGCCGCGGCGACTCCGAGGAGGAGTCGACGGCCGGCGCGATCCGCCTGTACAGGTATTCGATCTCGTACCTGACCCTGCTGTTCGCCGCGATCGCGATCGACACGCTGGTGCTCGCCGCCCTCGGCTGACGACTGCAACGCACCCGCGACTCCGTGGACCGACTCTCGGCCGATGCGCAACGGCTGCCGGTGCCACACTCCACCGATGGACCTCCATTTTCTCGGCGGTGCCACCACCGTCACCGGTTCGCAGTACCTGCTGGAGACCGGCCGAGCCCGCGTCCTCGTTGATTGCGGGATGTTCCAGGGCAGCCCCAACGAGGCGATCCGCAACCGGATTCCCCTGGCATATGACCCAACGACCCTCGACGTGCTGCTCCTGACCCACGCCCATCTCGATCACTGCGGGCTGATCCCGCACGTCGTCAACGAGGGCTACCGCGGTCGGACGAGGCGCGCTGGGAACGGAAGCATCCCGATCTGGTGGCGGCGGACGATCGGAAGGAACAGGCTGACTACCAGGCGGCCGTCGACCTCGCGGCAGGCCGGATCAGTGCCCCGCCGGTCCACGAGAACGTCGACGATGCGCCGCCGCCCCTCGCACCCGAGGCCACTTCCGAGTCGGCGACGCTGGCGTCGGCTTCCGTCTCAGAGGAAGTCCCCGCAGGAACAGGCCGCGACGCCGCCGACGTCGAGGCGGTCCTGCGCAACCAGCCCGCGGAGGTCGAGATCGACCTCGACCAGCCGCTCTACACGGCCGACGACGCCGCGCAAGCGGTCACTCACTTCGACCCGATCGACTACGGCGAGGAACGCGAGGTGGCACCGGGCGTCCACGCGACCTTCCTGGATGCTGGTCACATCCTCGGCTCGGCCATCATCCGCCTCCGGATCGAGGCCGGTGATTCCGCCACGGGCGGTCCGGAGCGCGAGACGACGATCGTCTTCTCGGGCGACCTCGGGCGCCCGGACACCCCGATCATCCGCGACCCGACGATCCTGATCGACACCGACTACCTCCTCGTCGAAACCACTTACGGCGGACGCGAGCACGAGCCCGAGGACGAGGCGATCCGAATCCTCGCCGAGACGGTCCACCTGGTCTCGGATGCCGGCGGGGTGCTGCTGGTCCCGTCGTTCGCGATCGGCCGCACCCAGGAGATCGTCTATGCCCTCGATCGGCTGCTGGAGGAGGGCAAGATCCCGCAGCTGCCGCTCTACCTGGACTCGCCGATGGCGTCGAAGGCATCCGGCATCTACCGCCGCCACGCCGACTACTTCGACGAGGAGACGCGCCGCCTCCTCCAGTCGGGCGAGACGCCCCTCGATTATCCGGACCAGACCGAGACCAGGGACGTCCACGACTCGCAGAAGATCGCCCAGGCGCAGCGTCCGTACATGATGACGCGACTCTCCTGTTCGTCGGGTACCAGGGCCAGGGCACCCTCGGCGCACACCTCCAGGCCGGGGCGACGACGGTCAAGCTCGACGGACAGCCGCGCGAGGTCCGCTGCAAGATCCGCTCGATCAGCGGGTTCAGCGCCCACGCCGACGAGCCCGAGCTGCTCGACTGGTTGCGCCATTTCGCCGCCGGCAAGTCACCGGGAGCGAGTGGATTCCCGAGGATGGTGTTCCTCGTCCACGGCGACCCCGAGGCGCAGATCGCGATCGAGCCCAAGGTCCAGGCGCTCGGCTTTGCGACGAAGATCCCGCACTGGCGGGAGAAGGTCACGCTGGGCTGACTGGGCGTAGTCGTCGCGCGATACGAAACGGCAGTTCGCCTGATGGAACGACGAGGGCATTGGAATCGGGCCGTGTGACGATCCGCAGGATGCCCGACCGCACCCTCGACACCTCGATCCTGACGGCGGCCGAGCTCGACTCGATCCGACGCCCGTACCGTGGCGCTCGTCTGCTGCCGCGCCGGGCCTACCACGAGCCGGCCATCCTGGACTGGGAGCGCGGGAAGCTTCTTCAGCGCTGAGCTCGCTGGCGAGCCACTGCTCGTGGTCCATGGCCGCGACGGCGAGCTCCGCGGGTTCTACAACGTCTGCCGCCATCGCGGGACGGCCGTCGTCGAGGAGGAATGCGGGACCGCCGTCCGGTTCCAGTGTCCGTACCACGCCTGGATCTACGACCTCGAGGGCAAGCTCGTCCGCGCCAAGCACATCGAGGACCTCGACGACTTCAGCTTCGACACCTACGGACTCGCGACCGTGCGCCTGGAGACCTGGCAGGGTTTCGTGTTCGTCAACCTCGACCCGGATGCCGCCCCGCTTGCGGGCCAGCTCGGCGATCTCGACGAGCACCTCGGCCGATTCGACTTCGGCAATCTCGAGGCCGCACGCACGATCACCTATGACGTCGCGGCGAACTGGAAGTTCATCGCCGAGAACTACTCGGAGTGCTACCACTGCCCGCCGCTTCATCCCCAGCTCAACAAACTGACCCCGTACGACGTCGGCGGCGATTACGCACCGACCGGTGCCTGGCAGGGCGGCTGGATGCAGCTCGTCGGCGGCGCCGAGACGATGGCCCTCGACGGCGGCCAGGGCTCGAGGCACGGCCGTCCGCCGATGTGTGGCATG
>VBLP01000083.1:4054-5131 GCA_005887925.1 Deltaproteobacteria bacterium
AGCGCCGGATCTTCTACTACGTGCTCTGGCCGACGGCCTTCGCGTCCATCCACCCCGACTACCTGCTCGTCCATCGGCTGGTGCCGGTGGCTCCGGACCGGACGACCGTGATCTGCCAGCTCCTGTTCGAGCCCGCGACGATCGCGGCGCCCGACTTCGACCCAGCCGACGCCGTTGCCTTCTGGGACCTCACGAACAGCCAGGACTGGCATGTTTGCGAGCTGCAGCAGCGGGGGACGCGATCACGGTCGTGGGTCAGCGGTCGGTACTCGAACCAGGAGGCCTCGGTCCACGCGTTCGACATGATGGTCGCGGAGCGCTACGCGGGGCTTCCGTTCAGCGCTGCCCGCACGGTTCGTGAGCGATATGACGTCGCCCCGCCAAAGGAGGCACCCATCGGTATGCTCGACGCCGGCGCGCACGTCGATGGCACGGCTCACGAGGCGCACGATTCCGCGGCGCACGACCCGCACGAGCACGACCATCCGACGACCGGCCGCGGCTCGCATGAGCACGCGACCGCGAGAACGACCGCCCGCGCGCGGGCGACGAAGGCCTCGACACCGCGCTGACCGGCCGCGTCGAGCCCGACGGGCCCAGCCGGATCCTTACGGCGTCGCGGCGGGTCCGTCCGGCGCAACACCGTCGGCCGGCCGCGAGCATGGCCCCCTAGGCTCGCTCGGAACCGTTGCCAACTCGATGGAGGTCTCGGCCATGACGACCGCCACTCGATCCGTCGCCGAAGGCTCGGCGTCCTCGACCCTGTACTTCGGGCCGTGGTACCGCCGGTCGCCGTTCTTCGAGAAGACGCTCGAAGCCGGCTGCTCGGCGTACGACATCTACAACCACATGTACCTGCCGGGCTACTACGGCGACCCGATCGAGGAGTACTGGGCGCTCCTGAACGGGGTCACGCTGTGGGATGTCGGCGTCGAGCGGATCGTCGAGATCACGGGCCCGGATTCGGCCGCCTTCGTGAACACGCTCACCTGCCGCGATCTGACGAAGTGCGCGGTCGGCCAGGGCAAGTACGTCCTGATCACCGCGGAAGACGGCGGGATCGTCAACGACCCCGTG
>VBLP01000452.1 GCA_005887925.1 Deltaproteobacteria bacterium
AGGTCGCGCACCATGCGGCGGATGATCGCGAGCTGCTGGTAGTCCTTCTCGCCGAACACGGCGAGGTGCGGGCGGGTGATGTGGAACAGCTTGGCGACGACGGTCGCGACGCCGGCGAAGTGGCCGGGGCGGCTGGCGCCGCACAATGGCTTCTGGAGCTCGCGGACCTCGACGAAGGTCTGGCTGCCGGGCGGATACATCGCGGCGGCGTCGGGGCAGAACGCGAGGTCGATGCCGGCCGAGCGCGCCTTGGCGAGGTCACCGGCCTCGTCGCGCGGGTATCTGGCGAGGTCCCGGCCTTGCCGCGCGCGGCGCGGAGCAGCGCGAGGTGGCCGTCGTGCAGCGCGCCCATCGTGGGGACCACGGCGATCCGCCGGCCGTCGCGGCGCAGGTCCTCGGCCTTGGCCTGCATCGCCCGCGGATCGCGAAACACTTCGAACGGCAGCTGCACGCCGCGATGCTAGCAACGCACGGCATCGGCGCAATCGCCGAGCTGCAGCAGCTGCATGCCGGTCCGCATCAGGTCGGGCATGCAGTCGAGATTGTCGATCTGGCGCAGGCAGCGCTGGAGGGTGGGGCAGCTGGAGGGCGGCGCCGACGGCAGCCGCAGGATCGCGTCGCACGTGGTCTGGGTCGCCGCGCTGCCGCCGCACGTGGCGAGCTTGTGGCACAGCCGGGCGATCACCGCGAGCGCGACCTGGCCGCCGGTGTTGAGCGTGAGGCGGTGGCCGGAATGCGGTGCGTCGAATGGATCGATCCCGTCGAGGTCCGAGGCGTCGTCGGGATCGGCCTGTGCCGCGCCGGGGGTATGCGGCGGATCGCTGGGCTGCGGGCTCCACGGGTCCTGCGGGGCGGCCTGGGGCGCCGGCCGGGGCGCCGGCGGCTCGATGCGCGGCATGACCGGCGGCGTCTGGGTGTCCATCCGCTCGGGGGTGGGCGGCGGCTTGAGCCGGGTGCCGTCGCGGTCGCGATGGGTCGGCCACATCATGAGGACGACCGCGGCGACGATCGCCATCATCGCGACGATGATCACCACGATCGGCCAGCTGCGCCAGGTCCCCGACGGGACCGTGGCGGCGCGCGCGGTCGGGCGCGGCGGCAGCACCGGCTGCGGCATGTCGTGGGGCGGCGGCACCGCATGCGCCGTCGGCGCGTGGATCTGGCCATTGCTCGGCGCGGTGTGATTCAGCGCCGGCAGGGGCGCGTTCGCGGCCGGGCGGGTGGCGCGATACGCCGTCAGGTCGGCCTTGCAGTGCTTGCACTTGCCGGCGACCGGATGGATCAGGTCGCCGCACAGCGGGCACGGGATGCGGGCATCCGGAGGGCCAGGTCGAACCGCAACCATGCCCCCCCATGCTGCCAGGCGATCGGGTGCGATGCAAAGCCAACCTTGCGCCGGGCCTGCGACGCCTGCGGCCGGCATTGCCAAGCGACGCGGGCATCCTACAGTCGGGCGAGATGCCCGATCCGCTTCCGCCCCGTGTGTCCGAGCACGAGGTGCACGTCGAACACCTCGATCCGCGCCACGACGGTGTGCGGATCGCACAGCTCTCCGATATCCACGTCGGGAACCTGACGCCGGTGGCGCATGTCCGGGCCGCGATCGCCGCGGCCAACGCGGCTGCTCCCGATCTCATCGTCCTCACCGGCGACTACGTGTGCTGGCGCCGCGAGGAGGCAGGGCTCGCCGGCGAGCAGCTCGGCGGGCTCGAGGCGCCGCGCGTGCTCGCGGTGCTCGGCAACCACGACTACTACGCCTCGGCCGGCGGCGTGACGAGGGCGCTCGAGCACAACGGCTACGAGGTGCTGCGCAATGCCGCCACCGTCGTCCGCGTCCGCGATGCGGCGCTCACCATCGTCGGCGTCGACGATCCGGTGACCCGGCACGACGACCTCGACGCGGCGTTTGCCGGCGCCTCCGCGCGGGGCACGCGGATCGCGCTGTGTCACCTCGCCGACCGCGGCCCCGAGCTCGCGCGCCGCGGCGCCGATCTCGTCCTGTCGGGCCACACCCACGGCGGACAGATCTACGTCAAGGGCATCACCGATCGGGTGCTCAAGCGGCTCGGGCTGAACTACCGGCGCGGCATGTACGACATCGGCTCGGCGAGCCGGCGCAGCACGCTCTACGTCACGCCCGGCGTCGGGTTCTCCGGCGTCACGCGGCGCGCCGGGGAGGGCACCCACGCGGAGGTCGCCGTGCTGACCCTGCGGCGCGCCCCGGCGGCCGCGCGCGCGGCGTAGCCCCGCTAGCGGCGGCGCGCCATCGCGGTCTTCATCAGGTCGGTGAAGCCGCCCTGGCCCTCGGCGAGCATGGTGTCGAGCTCGCGGCCGACGCCGACGACCTTCTTGCGCGCGGGGAACGCGAACACCGCACAGGTGTAGACGAGGATCACGAGCGAGAGCCGGATGCTGGCCATGCCGATCCAGCCGCCGGCGCCGAAGCTGAGCACGCCGAGCCGGAGCAGGGTGCCCAGCGGCTCGGGCACGTCGGAGAACAGCCGGCGCGGCGCGAGGCCGAGCTGGCGTTCGCGGGCGACCAGGCCGCGGCTCTCGGGCTCGGGGTCGGCGCGGGGCCGGGATTTCGCGAGCAGCGCGACGACGTCGCGGGCGCGCTGCGGCCGCCGGTCGGGATCCGGATCGGTCATCGCGATCAGCGCGGCACGCAGCCCCGGGTCGAGCGCGGGCAGGTGGCGGTCGAGATCCATGCGCAGGCCCTTGCGCGGCACGTCCTCGGGCTCGATGCCGCCGGCGAGCGCGACGATCGTGGCGCCGAGCGCGTAGATGTCGGTCGCGGGCGTCGCCTGGCCGTGCAGCTGCTCGGGCGCCATGTAGCCGAAGGTGCCGACGATGGTCGAGCCGCCGCGGTCGCGGGCGGCGTCGAGCACGCCGCCGAAGTCGACCAGCGCGATCTTGCCGTCGGGGGCGCGCATGATGTTGGACGGCTTGAGGTCGCGGTGCACGACGGCCGGCGACCGGGTGTGCAGGTAATCGAGCACCTCGAGGCAGCGGATCAGCACGTCGCGCACCTCGAGCTGCGAGAGCCGGCGGCGCGCGGACAGATCGCGCAGGTTGTCGCCCGGGGCGCGCTGCATCACCAGGTTGAAGGTGCCGGGCGGCTCCTCGATCGTCGCGAGGTGGCGCGGCACGCCGGGGTGGCGCAGCTGCGACAGCACCTTGGCCTCGCGCTCGAACAGCTCGAACGACTTCCAGGTGCCGCGCGGGGTGAGCCGCTTGACGATGACCTCGCGATCCTCGGCGCCCCGGGCCTTCTCGTCGCGCGCGAGGTGGATCTCGCCCTGCGAGCCCTTGCCCAGGCGAGGTCCGACCCGATAGCGACCACCGATCAGCGGGCCATCAAAGGCCATGCGCCCTTGATAGCATCCGCGCGGGCTACTCGTACGCCCAAACCTGCCGCGCTCGCCGCAGCTGATACAGTGCCCGTGTGCCCAGCGACGGCGACCTCGAGCTTTCGTTTTACGACAAGTTCTTGTGGAGCCGCGGCCTGGAGCCGTATCCGGTACAGGAGCAGGCGATCGGCCACATCTTCGCCGGGCGCAGCTTGCTGGTCACCGTGCCGACCGGCACCGGCAAGACCCTGATGGCCAAGGCGGCGCTGCACGCCGCGCTCGGCCGCGGCCACCGCGCGATCTACACCACGCCGCTGCGCGCGCTCACCGAGGAGAAGTACCGCGAGCTGTGCGGTGATTTCGGCGACGCCAGCGTCGGGTTCGCGACCGGAGACTACAAGGTCAACCGCGACGCGCCGATCCAGGTCGAGGTCGCCGAGATCCTGTGGAACCGGATCGTCGCCGACAAGCACGTGTGCCCGGCGGAGATCGTGGTGATGGACGAGGGCCACTACTTCAACGATCCCGAGCGCGGCTATGTCTGGGAGCAGTCGATCATCGGGCTCGACCCGCGGACCCAGCTCGTCGTGCTGTCGGCCACCGTCGGCCACCCCGAGCGGTTCTGCCACTGGGTCGAGCTGACCCGGCGGGTCGAGATGGCGCTGGTCGAGTCCCGCGAGCGCAAGGTGCCGCTGGTCCACGAGTTCCGCGAGGACATGCTGATCGACACCGTGCGCGACCTCGCGTTCTCCGGCGACGTGCCGGCGATCGTGTTCGTGTTCGGGCGCGAGCAGTGCTTCGAGGTCGCGCGGCT
>VBLP01000084.1:0-8791 GCA_005887925.1 Deltaproteobacteria bacterium
GGGGCCATCCGACTCGAGCATGTTCGGAATGATCGCCCACAATGGGCCACGATATCTGGCGTAGTTCGCCCGGATAGCATGGTGCTCGTCGACGCCGACCCATGCCGAGAAGGCGAGCGACCAGGGCCACGCGAACGGGACGTTGACCGCGAAGGCGATCGGCACGCCGAGGCCAGGCACGGATGCCGGGGCTGGCTCGGCGTGGGCGGTGCTGGATGCCGGAGCTGGCTCGGCGCGGGCGGCGGCGAACTCCGGAGGTGGCTGGGCGTGCGCGGTGACGGTAGCAGTGGCGATCGCAGCGACGGCGAGTGGCAGTACGAAGCGCATCGCAGCGGGCTGTTGCACGTGCATAGCCAGGCCGCGATCGCGCAACTGGTTGCAACGCCGCGACCGGGTTACCCGGGGAGCCCGCAACCACGACAAGAATGCCCGGGTCGCGGCGCGGTCACATCAGGCCGATCCCCGTCATGAACCCGAGGCCGTCACTTGCGCCGTCTGGATCGGCTCCCTCCTCGTCGCCCGCGGATCCGGCCGTCGATCCGTTCCCCGAGCGCCTCGACGAGTTCGTGACGACTCACCTGGCGCTGGTGCGGCCGGTCGCACGCGCGTAGCTGTGTCCGCGCGGGTTTCGCGGGCATCGATCGCGGTTCCCCAGCTGCGCCCGTCGGCCACCAAGACGGTGGGTGGTGTAGACGGCTGGCCGAAGCCTCCGTTGCCGGCAACTACGCCGAGCCAGAGCCGCACGTTAGCGCAGCTCGGCTTGGCGCCGCTACCGCCGGCGCGCGGCACGTCGATTCGTCCGAGTCGAAATCGCGTTGCTGGTCACTGACCCTGCGCGCCCGACTTCGCGCGGCCGAGCGAGTCCGTCAGCTGCGACAGGTCGCTGCGCGTCATCAACCAGGTCGCGAGCTTGCTCCGCTGCGCGCGCTTCTGCGTCATCACCCGATCGAGCCGGCACCACGCATCGCCACCGCAGCGGCCGCAGGTCGCCGCGCTGAGCGCGAACATCGCCCGCGGCTTGCGCGTCGGCGCGAAGAATGCGCGCGCCGCGCCGTCGACATCGCCGACCTCGAGCGCTGATGTCATCTGTCGGTACATCTCCTTGCTGCCGGCGCCGCCGCTCGCCACGGGCATCGCGGTGCCGTACCACGCGTCGCAGTCCTCGCAGAACGGCTCGCGCGCCTTGGCCCATGCCATCGCTGCCGCCACCGCCGCCGCGATCAGCAGCTCGGCGCCCCACAGGATCCACGCCGCGGTCCCGGTGAACGACATGCCGTGCTCGTCTTTCTCGCCGGTGCGCTTGACCCGCACGCCCTCGCGCGCCGCCAGCTCGAGGAAGCCGACGAAGCCGGGCGAGCCCACCTTGGCGGCGAGCTGCCGGTCGAGCTCGGCCGACGCCTCCGCATCGCTCGCGCCCGGCTGCTCGCGCTTGAACACATCGATCAGCTCCGAGCGAAACCGCTCGTACGTCACGACATGGTCGGCGGTGTAGCCGACCGCGCCGCCGGCGAAGCCGATCAGCAGCGCCAGCCCCGGTGCGCGCAGCTTGAAGCGATGCACCATCGCCGCGGCCGCCGCCCCGGCGCCGACGCCGATCAGCGCCGGAAAGACCAGGAACAGCGACAGCCACTGGCTGACCAGACCCTCGAGCGCGCCGACGAGCACACCGACGATCAGCGACGCGAGAAACACCGGCAGAATGGCCCCGGAGCCGCCGCGGCCCGA
Source organism: Deltaproteobacteria bacterium (assembly GCA_005887925.1). Lineage (GTDB taxonomy): Bacteria > Myxococcota_A > Polyangia > Haliangiales > Haliangiaceae > JABFXX01. The sequence continues at coordinate 1,726 of VBLP01000084.1, forward strand.
GGCGACATAGCGACGAAGCGACATGCCGCCAGTATCGCCGGTTTCGCGCGCGCCCGCGGCGCAATCGCGCATGCACGCGCGGGAGTCGGCAACTACTCGTAGATTCGGGCAGCCGTCAGGATGTCGGCGATCATGCGGGAAGGCTGTCGCGGCTCGCCGAGCGAGCGCGACGTGGCCTTGCGCGGCCGGGCGCGCGATCCGGACGCGGTCGCCCATGCCGTCATCGATGCCGCGCGTGCGACCTCGATCTTCGCTAATCAGCTGCTGTTTCAGGGAGCTTTCGTGCCCAGTCCACCTCCACAGCGATGCTGGTGCCATTCCCAGGACCGGGATCTCTAGCGGGAACGGCAATAGTTCCGCCGAGGGCGAGGAATTGGCGAACGACAGCCGCGCTACCGGCTTGCCGAGCTGAAGCTCGGCGCTACTTCTTTGGCCACGGCACACCCTGGTCGGCTTTCGTTACCGGCTTCACGCCTTTGAACAGAAACCGCTGCACGCGCGCGCCGTTGTAGGTCTCCGTCGCGTACAGGTTCCCCTTCGAGTCGGTGTCGAGGTTGTGGACGCCGTAGAACTGACCGGGCTGCCGGCCGCCGTCGCCGAACGACGTCAGGACCTCGAGCGTGCTGCGAAGGACGACGTGAATCTTCTCGTTCACGCCGTTGGCCATGTAGATGTAGGTCTGCTGGCGGTCGCGCGAGAACGTCATGTCCCACACGGATCCGGACCGCAGCGTGTCCTTGTCGAAGAACGCCTCCTTGACGAAGGTGCCGTCCTTGCGGAAGACCTGCACGCGGTCGTTCACGCGATCGCAGACGTAGACGAAGCCGTCCTTTGACACGGCGGCGCAGTGCACCGTGTTGAACTGCTTCGCGGGCGGCCCTCCCGGCGTGTACTGGTTGCCGGCCGCATCGTCCGGCTTCGCGCCGTATGCGCCCCAGTGCCGCTTGTATCTGCCGGTGTCGGCGTCGACGACGATCACGCGCCGGTTGCCGTAGCCGTCGGCGATGTACATCTCGTTGGCGTCGGGATCCTCGTAGATCTTCGCGGCCCGCCAGAAGTTCTCGGTGTCGTTGCTGCCGTTGTGGACGCCATGCTTGCCGATCTGAAACAGGAATTTCCCGGTCTTCGTGAACTTGAGGATCTGCGTGTCGGTGTTATCGTTGCCGCCGATCCAGATGTTGCCCTTGTGATCGGCCGTGATGCCGTGGTTGCTGACCGGCCACTCGTAGCCGGCGCCGGGCCCACCCCACGAGCTCACGAGGTTGCCCTCCTGATCGAACTCGAGCACCGGCGGCGCGACCTTGCAGCAGATCCCGATCTTCATGTCGGCCGCCTTGAAGTTGTCGTCGACCGACTGCGGCCTATGGATGATCCAGACGTGATCTTGCGCGTCGACGGAGACGCCGATCGTCGACCCGATCACCCAGTGGTTCGGCAGCGGCTTCGGCCAGTACGGATCGACTTCGAAGATCGGCGCCTGTGCGAGCGGTTTGCCCTGCGCAGCCGCGTGCGGTGCGCCGGAGCCCGAGAGGGCGACGAGTATCAGAACAGCAAAGGCGGCGGGTTTCATCGTGGCCTCCGCTTCGGAAAGAGACGGCGGCGATTATAGCCGCGCCGAGCGAAGCACGGCTGCCATAGTGTGGCCAGGTACGTCGTGACGACGACGGAAGCCCCGCCGGGGATCCCGGCGAGAATCCATTGTCACGCTGTGGAGATCCAGCGGGTGAAAGTCCCGTCTCGGTAAGCGGAAACGCGTCGAGTAGCAGGCTCCCGGCGCGGGGAGAGATCCGGCGTCCGAAGCGGAGCGTCGAGAGCCCGGAAACCGGCGAAAGCCGCTCACCGGGAGGCAAGCACGCGGGCCGCAACTTGAAGTGAAGACTGCAGCCTCGTACGCCTCCTAGCCCTTCGTCGAGCGGACGCTCACAGCCGACGCAGCGTCTGCTCGAGCACGTCCTCCATCCGGCTCGTCATCCCGTCGACGTCGAGCGGCGCACGGCCGTCGATCTGGATCGGGAGGAATCTCTTCCAGTGGGGTCCGAAGGACAGCAGCGAGTGGACGTCCCACCACGGGTCGACCTTGCGCCCTGCTTCGGCTTCGTACATCTGGCGGAAGCGGTCGGCGACGTCGGCCGAGAACAGGACGGTGAGGTTGAGGCGGCAATGGCCGACGTCGACGTCGGGCGGTCCGACGGACGCCTCGACCCAATCGATCACTCCGGTCAGCCGCTCGCGCGACCAGAGCAGGTTGAAGTGCTGGTAGTCACGATGGATGAAGCACGTGTGGGTGAGCGGGCGCTCCTCGGCGACCAGCCTGATCGCCTCGCTCCAGATGTCGGGTCGTGACGCGTCAGGGAGCGGTGAGAGCCGGCTGCGGTCGAGCCACGATTCGAACGGTTTGGCGTCGATGTCGAGGGCGTGGATGCGCGTGAGCATGTGCGCCATCTGCTGCAGCCAGCGCTCTCGATCGCGAGGCATCAGGTGGCGCTCGAGGGCGGTGAGTACCGCCGTCTCCGATGCCACCGCGCCAATGACGTACTCCGCGTGCTCGCCATCGGGCACCCACCGGCGCAGGACGTACGGTCCGCGCCGGCCGTTCTGCTCGACCGTCAGCCGGTGGACCGACGATGTGATCCCGCCGGTGAGCCGCCGCCATCCGACCACTCGGGCACCAGGCCCGATGGTCCGCTCGACCCACGCCAGTGTCTCGGCCGGCGGTCGCGTCCGGGGCGGATGCATCCGGCCATTGTCATCCGGGCGCGCGCCGGCGTCAGGTGCGTTCCCGTCCTTCCCGACAGGGTCGTAGTCGGCGGCGCGAACTGGGAGTCCCTTGAATTGCCGCGGATCCGCGATCGGCCCTACGAGGCGCGCGACGGAGGGGCAGTGCTGTACCGGCTGCCTGGGGCGAACTGGGGCAGGCGTACTGGCACATCTGCGGCGGGTCTCGGTTCAGTGTCGTCGCCGGAGGAGCTGTCCGATCGTGAGGGCAAGGCCGGCCAGTACGAGCCAGGCAAACCAGTCGCCGAGACGCTGGTAGAGCGTTTCGGCGTGCACTGCGGGGACGCGGGTCAGCAGCGTCGAGAACGGTGCGGCGTCGCTGGGGGTCTCGGCGAGGATGCGGCCCTTGTTGTCACTGACCGTGAGGTAGCCCCGCTTGGCGGCGCGCACCACGCTGAAGCCGCTCTCCACGCCGCGCATCACGGCCATGCGGCCGTGCAAGTAGCCATCGACGCCGAAGTCCCAGGCTGGGACCAGCATCAGCGCCGCACCGGCGCGGCCGTAGTCGCGCGACAGTGCTGTGAAGTCCATGTCCTTGCAGATCTGGACGCCCCACGTGCCGGGTGGCTGCGTCAGCAGGGAGAGCGCTGTCCCGGGCTGGAATGGCTCGAACGGCGGGAGCAGGTGGTGCTTGGTGTAGACCTGCACCGGCGCGGCCGGCGTGTAGATCCGTGCCTCGTTGTAGCTCGACGCTCCGGCCACGTGGACCAGGCCGACGACGATGACGGCGCGGGTCCGGTCTGCCAGTGACTGGAACCGGGCATCGCTGTCCCGTGTGCCGGGATCCACCACCACGCCGAGCTTCTCGGGCAGCACGATCAGCTGCGCGCCCTGGGCGGCGAGCGTCTCGGCGCTGTGCGCGTACGCATCGAGCAGCGCGGCGGTGGCGGCGCCCGCCTCGGCGATCTGGGGGCTGGTCGGCGGATCGGACGCGACGAGGCCGACGCGGACGGCCGGACCGGACTCGTCGCCCACCGTGCGCACCACGCCGAACGCCAGCACCACCGCGACCGCGGCGACCGCCGCGCCGGCGATCCGCAGCGCCCGGCCGCGCGCACGGCGCAGCTGCCACGCCGCGGCGAGCGCCGCCGGAAGCAGCAGGACCAGGAACGAGATCCCCCACGGTCCGGTGACCGACGCCAGCTGAAGCACCGGCAGGAACTCGACCTGCGTGTAGGCGAGGCTCCCGAACGTGCCATCCGTCCCCCCGATCGCGAGCAGGTACTCGAACACGACCCGAGCAGCCGGGAAGGCGATCACGGCGAATCCGTACGCGCCGCGCCGGAGCAGCGCGCGGTGCAGCAGCACGCCGAGCGTGAACGCCACGGTCTCGCTGCCAAAGAACAGCGCGAGCTCCGCGACCGGGATCGGCAGGACGTCGTGCAGGTCATGCCAGAGGCCGAGCATGCCGCCCAGCCACGCGATCGCCGCGGCGATGGCAGCGCGCCACCAGGACGCGCCGGCGGCGTACAGCAGCACGGGCAGCGGCGCGAGCCACAGGAGCGGCCACCACGGGTGCAACCCGGTGCCGAACCAGGTCAGCACTGCGGTCAGCGCCACCGCGAGCGCGGCGGCGACGGTGCGCCGCAGATCAGGTGCAGATGCCATGCAGGTACCTCCGGATGCTGCGCCGGATCAGGGCGCGGAGCTGACGAGGGCCGCCGCCGATGCGGCCGCCGAGGTAGAGCATCACGAGCCCCTCCATCAGCGCGCCCATCTCGAACGCGATCTCCCAGGGATCATCGGCCCGCAGCTCCCCGCGCGCCATGCCCTCTTGCAGCACGGCGACGCTCGGATTGATGGTCGGCGAGCGCCCGGCCTTGAAGTCGCGCGGATAGCGGCGGGCACCCTTGCGGGGTGCGAGGAACATGAGCTCGAACAGCCGCGGGTGGGCGAGCGCGTGGTCGACGTACACATCGACCATCCGCAGCAGCCGGGGCTCGAGCTCCGCCGGCAGCCGCATGCGCTGCGCCGCCGCGGCGAGCTCGGCGAACCCCTGGTCCGCGACCGCGTTGAGCAGCGCCGCGCGGTCCGGATAGTGGCGGTAGATCGCCATCGCGGTGATTCCGACCGCATCGCCCACCCGGCGCATGGTCACCGCCTCGGCGCCCTCGCGCTCGAGCAGCCGACGCGCCGCGGCGATGATCCGATCTGCGGTGGGCGCCCGGGCCATGTATACACTGTATACATGATCGAGTTGTCTGCACAAGTCGTGACCGTCAGGCAGGGTCCGACACATGAGCGCCGAGGAGGTGCGATGGAGTCCGGCCATGGCGCCGAGCAGCGCGGGCCGCGCCGCGCGGCGGTCGCAGCGGCGTGCGCCGAGGGCGGGCGGTGAGCCGATCTGGTCGTGGTCGCGAGCGGGCGGCTGGCGCTTGGCCTGCCTACCGACGCCGCCGGCTACCAAGTGCTCGGCGTGAAGCGCCTCGGTTGGCTGGCACGCGTACCAGCGTGCTCGCACGGGTACGCCGACGGGCAGGTAGCCCGTACGCGGTCACATTCGTTCAGGACGCGCGTGACCGTTCGTCGCACAATGGCTGCATGCAGGGTTCGATTCGGCCGAGACCCCTATCGCTCGCGATCGTTGTAGCGGCGCTCGCTAGCTGCGCGACCGGTCCCGCGGTGCGCGCTCCGGGGAACACCCAGGCGGTGCTGCGCGCGCGGACCCAGGAGATGCTCGACGCAATCGCGGCGGGCAACGCCGCGGTGTGGGACCGCTACGTGGATCCGCAGATCGTGTACGTGTCGGAAGCTGGTGACGTCGAGGGCAAGGCCCAGCTTCTCGCCGAGCTCAAGCCGCTACCCGCTGGGATCTCGGGCAAGATCGAGATCGGTCGCTTCGAGGTCCGGCAGCACGGCGATACCGCGGTGGTGCTGCATCTCGACGAGGAATATGAGGACTATTTCGGCCACGCGATCCACGCCCAGTACCTCAACACCGCGACGTGGCGACTGCGGCCAGACGGCTGGAAGCTGATCGGCATGCAGGTGCTCGCGACGCTGATCGATCCACCGGCGATCGCGCTGTCCGCGGCGCAGCTCGACGAGTACGTCGGCACCTACCAACTCACCGATGCGATCGGCTACACGATCCGCCGCGACGGAGATCGGCTGATCGGCGAGCGCACCGGCCGGCCGGCGCAGGAGCTGCGCGTCGAGGCGCGGGACGTGATGTTCGTGCCCGGGCAGCCGCGATCGCGTAAGGTCTTCCAGCGCGACGCGCAAGGCAGGATCACCGGGTTCGCGGACCGCCGCGAGGGGCGCGACGTGGTGTGGACACGGCGATCGCCGTGATTGCCTGGGCGGAGTGCGTGGCGCGATGACATCCGGCCTGTTGCGGCGGCCGTGGCCCGCACACGACGCGCGCTGCCGCGCAGTGGTTGTGGCGACGGTCCGCTGCGCAACCGGGGCTGCGTTTTCGTTCGTGGATGGTCGCCGCGCAACCCCGCCGGAGCAGTTCTGGGGGCTGTGGCGCGCACCGCCGGGATCCAGCCCCGATGACTGGAAGCCCCGGGGATGGTGCTATCCAGACGGCGGGGGTGAATGGGACTGGGTACAAGTGGTCGGCGATTGCTTCGAGGGCCTCAGCCTGGACGCCGAGCTCGTCGCGGCCGGCGCAGAGGGACTGATTCGCGTGTCGTTCGGCGACTTGCGTGCGGGCTCGACCCTCGCCCCGTCCAGTACGGGCCCGGTGGCACTCACGGTGGCCGTCCACGAATGCGCGGATGCGGAGCGATCACCAGCGCGGGCCGATGCTCGCCCGCGGGTGATCTGGGACGAGGGCCCGGCGTGGACCGTGGGGGTGCCGCGCGAAGACAGCAGCATCACCGTGTCGAAGAGATCCGAGAGCGGCTTGCCGTTCGCCCGCCGAGGCTGAGAGGCAGGATGATGCCGACGAGCCTCTGTAGGACCACGTGCGTCTTCACGTCAACGCGGAGGCAATGCGACAGCAAAGTCACAGGCTTGTACGAACACCGCACCATCGCCCCGCAGGCAAGCTCTAATAGATCGAGGCGTTGCGTCACTCGCGGCTTGGTCTTGCCGTTGCATGATCGCGAGTCCTATGCGGAATAGGCTCCTCTGGCTGTCGGTATGTCTCGTAGTCGTGGTCGGTGCTTGTGGTACTAGCAGCCCGCTCGATCCGGGCTCCGGTGACAGCACCGGGAGCGGTACCGGGACCCTGGTGGTCAACGGGAACGCGAACGCGCAACCCAACGTCCCGAACGCGACCCAACCCTCCGACTTCGTCACCGACTTCGGCGTTCAGATGACGCTGAACAACGTCGTGATC
>VBLP01000084.1:8894-19671 GCA_005887925.1 Deltaproteobacteria bacterium
AGCTTGACGTGATCAGCGGTCCCGACACCGTCCGCGGCGTACGCGTCGACGGCCCAGACATCCACACGTTCTCCGCGCCGCTGGCCGGCGCCGTTGTCGATTCGACGGTCGCACTCCCGCTGGCGTGGAAGAGGCGCTCGCCGGCGGATGCCGCGGTGCTGCGCGTCGGTGACGGGCGTGGCGGCGACGGCATCACGATCGCCGATACCGGCAGCTACATGATGGCGTCGGCATCACTGAGCTCCTCGAAGGATCGCGCGCAGACAAACACGATCCGACTGACGCGCACGAACCGTGTGACGCCGGTGGGTGCGGCTGGTGGCTCCCAGCTGTCGGTCTCGATCGTGAACTCGATCGACGTGGTCGCGCAGATCAACCCGAACGCGCCGTGACGTCCCATCGGTAGATGGAACAACACGCCGGTCGCGAGCACGAGGCGCTGGGTGACACCTTCTCGAGCTCGAGCGCCGCCACCGCGCGTCGTCGTCGAGCACGTCCGCGCGTCGAGCGCCCTCGGTGACCGTGACCGCCATCGTCGATGCCTCCACCGACTACGCAGGCGGTGTCCTGCGTCGCCTCGGGTACCCCGACCTGCAGCGCGAGGCGGCGATCGCGCGCCTCCTGTTCGCCGCGTCGTGTGGCAACGGCATGGTCGACATGGCGTACGAGGAGTGCGACGCGAGCGGTGACGCGACGGCGGCCTGCAACCCCGACTGTAGCAGGCCGGTGAGCGGCGACGGCTTCACCAACGCCGCCGCCGGCGAGCTCTGCGATGATGCCGGAGAATCACTCGCCTGCAACAAGGACTGCACACGGGCGTCCTGCGGCCACGCAAAGCTCAACGCGGTCCGCGGTGAGCAGTGCGATCTCGGCGCGCAGAATGGTCAGTCCGGGGCATGCTGCAGCGCCACGTGCACGCTGGTACCGCCCGCGACGAAGTGTCCGTAGCGGCCCGTCTCGGCGCGGCTCATCATGCTGGCCGATCCACAGTGCGATGCGAGCCTCGGACCGTGACCAGGGCATCGACCACGGCTGCTCGGGATCGAGACCTCGGCGCTGCGATTTCCTCTGTGATTTCGCGGCGATCTAGCAGTCGATGCGCGCCAGCCCGTGCGACGAGCTTTTGCGAGTCGTGAAACCGCAGGTCCGTCGCCTCACCAGGCAATCGCCACATTCTCCACCGAACAAGGGGTAATGGCACCATGGGAACGCGGGCATTTACGATTCTTCTATGCGTCTGTTCAACCACACTCGGCTGCGGTGCCGTCGGTCGCTCATCCGACGGCACCGCAACCTGCGGCGATGCCATCCGCAATGGACAGGAGAGCGATGTCGATTGCGGCGCGAGCTGCCCGGATCGCTGTGCGCAGGGGCAGCGCTGCGTGACGCCCGCCGACTGCCAGAGCGGTGTCTGCACGGGAGACGTCTGCTCGGCTGCCAGCTGCAGTGACGGCATCAAGAACGGCAGCGAGACCGACATCGACTGCGGTGGCAGCTGTGCCCCGTGCGCTCCGGAGGGTAGCTGTGACCGGGACGGTGATTGCCAGTTCGGTTGCGGAGCGAACAGATCATGCCGGCACGCCGCGAGCTGCTCGGCGATCCTGGCGGCATCCCCTGGATCCAGGGACGGGGTGTTCCTGATCGACCCCGACGGCAACGGGGCGAGCGCGGCCTTCCCTGTGTACTGCGACATGACGACGCAGGGCGGCGGCTGGATGCTGGTCGGTAAGCTCGGGGATCAGCTGTCCCACTACTTCAGCACGTTGTTCGACGTCGATCTCAATGCCTCGCAGCTCCTCGACGGAGATGAACCCACGAGCACGCAGTATGCGCACTGGGACTTGAACCGCTTCAACAGCTACGGCTCCACCTGGGCGGTGCGCGTGAAGGTCGACTCGGGCGTGCCGTTGCCGTCTGGCACGGGGACGATCCATCAATATGCCTACTATCGCCCGAGGGGTGGCATGAAGTGCTTACCGGGTACCGCCGGCACCAACTGGCTGGGGACCACCACGCCATCGCTGCTCGAACACAGGACCGGCAACCACACCAGCTGGTCCAGCAACACGACGTGGCTGCCGCTGGGGCCCTACCAGAGCGCGGGAGCCACCCTGTGGCTGTTCGGTTATCGCGACGCGGGCGCCGGGATCGTCGACTGCCTCGACGGCAATGGCCAGACCAAGCTGTGCCACGCCCCACCCGGCCCGGTTCACAACGAGCTCAATCTCCTGGGGACCTATACCGGGGCCTACGGGATCGGCGACCAGGTGCCCCACGAGCACGGAAAGCGCGCCACCTACTGGCTGCGCAACGCCAGGGAGCCATGATCCGGCGGCGATGCCGTACAGGTCGTCTTCCCGGATCGCCGTTGCGATGACGATGGGCAGCCAGGTGATGTTGTGTGTCGCTGCGGTGGTCGAGCTCGTGGCCTGCCACGCGCATGTCGAACGCCGAACCGCGCGCGGCCCAGGCCGCCCGCTGCGCGGCCGATCGGGCGGGAAGTCTGGCGCGATTGCCTAACCTCAGAGCCCGGCCTTCGCGCGCTTGGCCTTGATGCGCTCGAAGCTCTTGGCCTTGTCGGCGACGAAGCGCACGTGCTTGCCGCGCCCGCATTCCTCGATGGGATCGCGGACCGAGAACTCGAACGTCACCCTGCGCTTCTCGATCTCGACGATCTTGACGTCGATCGCGACCTCGAGCCCGAGCGGCGTGGCGGCGAGGTGGTCGATCGAGACGTGGGCGCCGACCGAGTCCTCACCCTCGTCGAGGTGCTCGAGCAGGAAGTTGCGGCACGCGTACTCGACGTCGCTCACCATCCGCGGCGTCGCGTACACCATGCCTTCCTTGCCCATGAAGCCGATGCAGCGGTCCTCGTCCACCGTGATGCGCTCGGTCGAGGCGAGACCGGCCTGGAGTGTGCTCTTCATGGCCGCATTGTCCTACAACCATGTCGGCTGCGCATCAGTTCGAGCCTGGCTGCTTCCGCTCGGGCACCTGCATCATCGGTCTCCGCGCACGTAACGCTCGACGACCCGGAGCAGTACCGTGAGATCCATCGGCTTGATCAGGACGTCCATCGCGCCGGGGATCTGCGTATGATCGCCCGCCGTCAGCACCACGATCGGGATCGCCTTGAACAAGGGGTCCTTCGCGACCTCATCGAGGAACTCCCAGCCGCTCATCACGGGCATCATCAGGTCGAGGAGCACGAGCGTCGGCAGCCGGCCGGCGCGCAGCAGCGCGAGCGCTTCCTCGCCGTTCTTCGCAGTCTTCACGACCATTCCCTCGCCCTCGATCACGAAGCTCGTCACGTCGAGCAGATCGGGATCGTCATCGACGATGAGGACGAACTGGGATGTGTCGACCTCCCTTCGATCGCCCGCTGCAGCGCTGCGGGGCTGCCCCCACGACGCGATCTCGGCGGGAGCCGATCCGTGCGGCTCGATCCCCGAAAGCGTTGTCGTGCCCGAACGCGTCGTCTTGAGATCCCCCACAAGACCATTCCATCACAATGCTCGTATACATGGAGACTGGATTCTCGATCAGCGAGTGATGCTTTGCGTGAGGCCAGCATCTGGTTCTCGCCGGGAAGCCGCCGCCATGGCGGTGACTCCGACTTATTCTGACAGCGTCGCGTCAAGCTCGACGTGATGCAGCCACGCGTGGGTGTGGGTAGGCGCGAGTCGGCGCCGCCGATCGCGGTGTCGCTCGCAGTCACCAAGAGCGATGACTGCGGCACTACCTGTTCGCTCAAGAAGGTATTCGACATCAACGATCCGGCGTTCGGCGGCGGCGTGTATGCCGTCCCGGAATACGACTCGTCGGGCGTGACCTGCTGCTGCGGTCGATGGACGGAGGCGAGACCTGGGACATCCGGCCGCGGTTCCATCTGCCGTGGGTCGAATCGGAATCCGGCGGTGACGCCAGGCGACCGTTGGTCGATAACTCCAGGATATCGAATAGATAACGAGGTAGATCGGACGACCGCCTGGAAGAAAACTGCTGCCGGGCCCCGGCGCGTGCGAAGCTGCCGCGCAATAGGAGCAAGCCATGCCCAGTTTGCAACCGTCTGCAGGCGGCGCAGGCGCCGCGAGTGCCGCGCTACGGATCGTGTCCGGCGCCATGTTCGTGTGTCACGGCGCCCAGAAGCTGCTGGGCTGGCCGCCACCGGCCCACATCGTGGACACGGGGAGCCAGCTGTGGATCGGCGGGCTGATCGAGATCGTGTGCGGCGCGCTGATCGCGCTCGGGCTGTTCACCCGGCTCGCCGCGCTGCTGGCGTCGGGCACGATGGCGGTGGCCTACTTCCAGTTCCAGTGGCAGGTGCACGAGGCCGGGGCGCTGGCGAACTGGAAGTTCCTGCCGATCGTCAACAAGGGCGAGACGGCGGTGCTGTACTGTTTCATCTTCCTGATGTTCGCCATCGCGGGCGCCGGCCCGTACTCGCTCGACGCGCGGCGCCGCCGGATGTGACGATCGCGGACCGCGTCTCACCTGCCGCGTCGAAGCTCGGCCGGCGCGATCACCTCTGCAGCGCCTCGCCCGGCTCGCCCGGCGCGACCCCGCTCGCCGGCGCCGCGACCGGGGGACATGGATAGCGGCGGCGCACCCACGCGAGGAACTCGTCGCCCGGCAGCTCGAGGGCCGCGCGACAGACCTCGGCGACGTGGACCGGAAAGTCGCGCTCGATCACCCAGCGCAGGAAGCTGCGATCGGGGCCGGCCGCGAGCTCGTGGAGCGCTGCGCTGGCGTACTTGCCGAAGCCGAGCACCACGACATCGCCGTTCCACTGCAGGTGGCGCGAAGGCCCCACCCAGCTCGCGCGCACGGCCCACGGCGACGTGCGCTGTGGATCGCACCGGGTCGCGATCGCGTCCCAGTCGTGATCGGCGAGCTGGAACTCGCGCAGCATGCCGGCGAGCACGCGGGCGGTCGCGGCGACATCGGCGCTGGCGCTGTGCGCGGCCGCGAAGCCGTTGCCGACGAAGCGCTGGTGCGCGTGCTGCAGGCTTCGCGGCTCGCACTGCTGCCACAGCCGGAATGCGTCGACCACCTTCTTGCCGGTGAAATCGAGCATCGGCTTGCCGATCCGGGTGTACTCGGCCTGCAGCATGTCGATGTCGAACGCGATGTTGTAGCCGACGATCACGTCGGTCTCGGCGAACACCGCGGCGATGTCGCCGGCGACCTCGGCGAACGGCGGGCAGCCCTCGAGGTCGGCGGGCGTGATGCCGTGGACCGCCTGGGCGCCGGGATGGATCGGCGCCGCCGGCTTGATCCGCCAGGTCTGGCTCGGCGCGCCGTCGCCGAGGCCGCGCTGGATGCACAGCTCGATCACCTGATCGGTCTGCCGGTCGGTCCCGGTGGTCTCGCAGTCGAAGATCACGATGCGCGCGCCGGCCAGCGAGTCGGCCAGCGACTCGGCCAGCGAGCTGGGATGCTCGATCACGCAGGGTCCGCTCCCCTCGGCAAGCCCCGACGCGCGCGCCGCGGGGTCCGGCGCCGATGCCGGGCGCCAATCGAACAGCGACAGCGTACCTTCCACTCCCCGACCCTAGGGCAACGGTCTGACAGCCAGTCGCGGCCGGCGACCGGCCAAGATCGCAAGCGATCGAATACCTTGGGGTTCGCCGAGATCGTACGATGCAGCGACATGCGCGCCTGGCTCGCGATCCCGCTCGTGCTCGCTGCCTGCAAGGTCCGCGAGGCGCCGCCGATCACCCAGCCGACGACGCTGGACTTCGACGCCGGGCTCCGCGACGCGTTCCACGCCACCGGCGACGGCTATCACGTCGAGCACGGCGCGCTGTCGGCGCGCGGCGCCCACAACCACCCGCTGTGGCTGCGCCGGAAGCTGCCGCGCGACGTCCGGATCGAGGTCGACGCATGGTCGACCGAGCCGCGCGGCGACATCAAGGTCGAGGTGTTCGGCGACGGCCACTCCTACGACCCCGACGGCGGCCGCTACACCGCGACCGGCTACGAGGTGATCTTCGGCGGCTGGTACAACACCCGCTCGATCATCGCGCGGCTCGACGAGCACGGCAGCGACGTGGTCCAGCGCACGGAGCCCAAGGTGATCGCCGGCCGACACTACCACTGGCGGATCGAGCGGCGCGGCCGCACGATCGCGTGGTTCATCGACTACCTCGCCGCGCCGTTCCTCAGCTACGACGATCCGCACCCGCTCGACGGCGCCGGCCACGAATACTTCGGCTTCAACAACTGGGAGGCCGATACCTGGTTCGACAACCTCGTGATCACGCCGCTGTGAGCGGCGCTGGTCCGTCGCAGTCCCCGGCATGGAGCAGTTCGGCAAATACTCCCTGATGCGCAAGATCGGCACCGGCGGCATGGCCGAGGTGTTCCTCGCGCGCACCCCGGTCGCGCAGGGCCTCAACAAGACCCTGGTGATCAAGAAGATCCACACCGCGTACGCGCGCAGCCGCCAGTTCGTCGCGATGTTCGTCGACGAGGCCAAGATCGCGCTCAGCTTGAACCACCCCAACATCGCGCAGGTCTTCGACTTCGGCGCGGTCGCCGACAGCTACTTCCTCGCGATGGAGCACGTCGACGGCATCGACCTCTTGCGCCTGCTGCAGGAGGCGGCCCGGGCGCGCCAGCGCCTGCCCTACGGCGTGTCGGCGTACATCGTGCAGCAGCTCGCCAAGGGCCTGGACTACGCGCACCGCAAGACCGACGAGTTCGGCCAGCCGCTCGGCATCGTGCACCGCGACGTATCGCCCCAGAACATCCTCCTGTCGTGGGACGGCAGCGTGAAGATCGTCGACTTCGGCATCGCGCGCGCCCGCGACATCGAGGAGGAAGAGGGCGTGATCAAGGGCAAGTACGCGTACATGTCGCCCGAGCAGGCGCGCGGCGAGCCGGTCGACTGCCGCAGCGACGTGTTCGCCGCCGGCATCGTGCTGTTCGAGCTGGTGTGCGCGCGGCCGCTGTTCCACGGCAAGGGCAAGGCGGTGCTCGAGCAGGTCAAGTCGGGCACGATCCCCGCGCCGCGCGACTTCGCGCCCGACCTGCCCGAGTCGCTCGAGCGCATCATCCTGCGGGCGCTCGCGTTCCACCGCGCCGAGCGGTTCGCCACCGCGCGCGACCTCCAGCACGAGCTCGGCAGGTTCCAGCTCGAGTGGGGCCACAAGATCGGTTCGCTGATCGACTCCGGCGTGCTCGCGCAGAGCCTCGCGCAGCTGGTCCCCGCCGAGCGCGCGATCGCGCCGCGGCCGCCCGCCGAGGGTGACGCTGCGCCGCGCGCGCGGCCGGGCGGGCTGGAGGAGCTCGACGCGACCGGGGCGGCGGTCAGCGATGCCGGCGCCGGTGAGCCGAGCGGGTTCCACACCCCGCAGGCGCGTGTCCGGCGCGCTCCGGCGGGCACAGCCGACGCGGCGGAGCCGTCGCGCCGCGCCCAGACCCCGGCGGCGCGCCCAGACCCTCGGCGCGATCCGCGCGATCGCAAGTTCGTCTACGTGCTCGACGGCGTGCTGCGCGGCCTGAGCGCGCTCGAGCGCAGGCTCGGCAGCGCCGGCGCGGCGCGCCTGGTCGACGAGTTCTACAAGGTGGCGCGCGACATCGCGTACAAGCACGACGCGCTGCTCGACCTGCCGCGGCTGCCGGACGGCAAGGACACCGGCAAGGACGTGGGCGACGCCGGCCTCGCCGCGGTGCTCGGCGCCGGCATCGGTTCGCCGACGACCGCCCCCGGCGGCCACGACACCATGCTGCGCGTGGTCGTCGGCCTGCCGGTGACGTCCGAGGACGATGCCGGCCGCGCGATCCGGCTCGCGCTCGCGGTGCAGCGCGGCGTCGCGCTGGTCCGCCGCACCCAGCCCGGCCGGCCCGGCGAGCCCGCGTACGAGATCGAGGACGCGACCGCCGCGTTCGCCCACAAGCTCGCGCGCCAGGCCCGCGGCGCCGAGATCCTCGTCGGCGGCCGGGTGTTTCGCGCCGCGCGCGGCGACTGGACGTTCGAGCCGCTCGCCGCGATCGACCTGCCCGACGATGCGCCGGGCGGCACGTCGGGCGTCCCCGACGAGACCAACCCCGGCGTCAAGCGCGCGCGGGTCTACCGGCTGCGCGGCCCCAAGGAGCGCGCCCAGCGGCTGCGCGAGCGCCGCGACGCGGGCCGGCTGTACGGCCGCGACCTCGAGCTCAAGGCGCTGCGCGACGCCTGGCGCGACGTCCTGGTCACCCGCCGCAAGCGCCAGATCGTGATCATCGGCGACGCCGGCGTCGGCAAGCGCATGCTGGCCCGCAAGTTCCTCGAGGGCATCAGCCCCGCCGAGGCCGTCGTGATCCGGACCTCGGCGCGGGTCGGCGCCGCGATGACGCCGTACGGCGTGCTCACCGATCTCGCGCGCGACGTGCTCGGCCTCGCCGAGGACGCCGAGCCGCACGAGGTCGAGCGCCGCCTGCTCCGCGCGCTGCCGCTGATCTACCCCGGCGACGAGAGCTCGCGCGAGGCGCGCACGGCGCTGCAGATCCTCAGCATGCTGCTCGGCGCCCGCCCCACCCCCGCCGCCGAGGTCGACGCCGGCACGCGGCGCCAGGCGCTGATCCAGCTGCTCGCGCGCGTCGAGCAGCGGCTCGAGTCCGACAAGCCGCTCGTGATGTTCGCCGAGGACGTTCACTGGGCCGATCAGGACAGCCAGGAGCTGTTCGCCGCGCTGCTCGAGATCCCGACGCCGCGGCCGATCCTCGGCCTGATGACGAGCCGGCCGGACCCGCGGATCCACAAGCTCGCCAAGGACCTCGGCATCGAGACCGTGCTGCTCGACGAGCTGACCGACGCCGCGCGCCGCGAGATGGTCGCCGAGCGCCTGGTCCCCGGGCCCGACGTCGACGAGCTGGTCGAGCAGATCGCCGCGCGCTGCGGCGGCAACGCGTTCTTCATCCAGGAGCTGCTCGATGCCCTCGTCGAGCGCGGCGTCCTGGTGCCCGACCGCGAGGGCCGCGGCCACGACGCGCTCGACCGCCACGACCGCGACGGCCTGGGCCGCCCGACGCTGCTCCGCTGGGTCAAGCGCGATGCGCCGATCCAGGTGCCCTCGACCGTCGAGGACCTGATCCTGTCGCGGATCGACGCGCTGCCCGGCCCCGAGCGCGACGCGATCATCCACGCCGCCGTGCTCGGCCGCCACGTCTCGGCGTCGGCGCTGTCGCACCTGCTCGGCCGCCCGGTGCGCCTCGAGCTCGACGACCTCGTGCGCCGCGGCCTGCTGTCGCCGCGCCCCGAGGTCGACGAGTACCGCTTCAAGAACGACATGACCATGACGGTCGCGTACGGCCTGATCTCGCCCGAGACCCGCACCCAGATGCACCGCTCCGTCGCGGCCCGGATCGCCGGCGCGCCCGGCTACCGCGCCGGCCAGGACGACGCGCTGATCGCCCGCCACCTCGAGCTCGCAGGCGACGAGATCGCCGCCGCCGAGCGCTACCTGCGCGCCGCCGGCCACGCCGTCGAGCTCGGCAGCAACGCCGACGCGTTCCGCCAGCTGTCGCGCGCGGTGAAGCTCCTGCCTGCCGACGACCACGAGCGCCGGTTCACCACCCACCGGCTGCGCGAGGAGATCCTGCGCCGGCTCGCCCGCCGGCCCCAGCAGCTGCGCGAGCTCCACGCGCTTCGCAAGGCGGCCGAGCAGCTCGGCGATCCGGCCCGGCTCGCCACCGCGCACTGCGCGCTCGCCCAGTTCTACATCGACGTCGGCAAGGCCCCGGCGGCGCTGCGCGCGGCCGCGCCCGCCCTGCAGTACGCGCGCGACGCCGGCGACGCGCTGCTCGAGGCCGAGGTCCTCCGCCTGCGCGCCGCGATCGCCCGCCTGGTCGGCAACGCCGAGGAATCGCTGCGGCTCGCCGAGCAGGCGCTCGGCCTGTGCGACCGCCCCGGCGACGGCCGGCCCGATCCGTCCGTCCTGACCGCGCGCGCCACCATCCTCACCCAGCGCGGCGCCACGCTGTGGAACATGGGCCGCCTCGAGGCCGCGATCGAGAGCTACGCCGAGGCGCTCGTCATCTACCGCGCGCTCGGCAAGGGCCGCCAGGAGGCGCGCGCGCTCAACAACATGGGCATGGTGTTCGCCGCGCTCGGCGAGTACGAGGAGGCCCTCGCCCACTACAAGAGCGCGCTCAAGCTCGACCAGGCGCTCGGCGATCGCTCCCACATCGCCCAGAAGCTCGCCAACATCGGACAGTGCTACTCCGATCTCGGCGACACCGACCGCGCCGAGAGCTACCTCGGCAAGGCGATGCGGCTCGCCGAGCAGACCGGCGATCTATCGGCCGCCGCCGCCGCCGCCGTGTCGTGGGGCCAGGCAAAGCTCCACCGCGGCCACGGCAAGGCCGCCCTCGAGCTGTTCGAGCGCGGCCTCGCCCTCGCGACCGAGAACCGCGATCGCTACCAGGAGGTCCGCGCGCTGCAGTACATCGCGCTCGCCCACCTCGCCGTCGGCAATCCGCCCGAGGCCGCGCTCGAGATCGCCCGGTCCGCCACCGAGTGGGCGCGCAAGATGCCCATGCTCGTCGGCATCATCTATGGCCTGGCGTTCCAGGGCCTCGCCCTGTCGCGCCTGGGCCGCCACGACGAGGCGATCGTCTGCGTCGACGACGCCGTGCACCGCCTCGAGGGCGCCCGCCCCGACGGCGCCGAGCACGTCCACCGCTGGCGCGCCGAGGTCCTGGCCGCCGCCGGCGAGGTCGACGCCGCCCGCGCCGCCCTCGATCGCGCCGACGCCGAGATCGCCGCCAAGGCCCAAAAGCTCCGCGACCC
>VBLP01000084.1:19693-48977 GCA_005887925.1 Deltaproteobacteria bacterium
ATCGAAGCTCGGTACCAAGCCTCGATCCGTCCGGCACTCGGTGCTGCAGCGGCGAGGGCTATCGCTGATCGTGCGGGACCGTGACGGTCGCCGTGGCCGTCGTCGTGTTGCCTGCAGCGTCCCGGGCCAGATAGGTCACGGTGTAGATCCGGCCGCTGCCGTTGCCGCTGCGCTCGGCTCGCAGCGAGAACTGGCGGTCATCGCTGCCGAACGCTGCACCCTGGATATCATCGGCGGTGTTGCCGTCGCCGGTGCCATTCACCGGCTCGTTCGCCGTGATCGACACCAGCTCGACCTTGGGATTCGGGTCCTTGTCGTCGCTCACCGTGATCGAGGCGGTGATCGGGCTCATCCGGTGGTTGGCCGGCCACAGGACAGACGGTGACAGCGACACCTGGAGCGACGGAGGCGTGGTGTCGGCGACGAACCCCTCGAACTGGCTGGCCCGGAACGCGTCGGTCGTGAATGCGTTCGAGACGACGAGGGAGGCGCCGGCGCCGAACACCAGCAGTCCGCGAATGAAATAGGGGCCATCGACACCGTTCGCACCGATCGCGCGGCCATCGAACGTGAAGCTCAGCGAGTTGCTTCCCGAGCTGAAGAAGCCGAACTGCGAATCGAACCCGATCTCGGTGCCATTGCGGTCGGTCAGCCGAGCCGACCACTCGTAGAAGCCGGCCCTCAGCACCTCCACGCCGATCGCGACATTCAGCAGATCGAACCGCCCGTTGCCGTCGAGGTCCACGCCAAGAGACGAGCCACGACCGCTGAGACCGAGTGCACCGTGCTGGAAGGCACGGAAGCTATAGGCTGCGGTGTGGTGTGCATCGCTGCGCGCATCGACCGGCAAGATCTCGAGGTCGCTGTCCTCGACGAGGCGGAACGAGATCGCGTACGGACCGTCCACGGCGTTCCGGAACAAGGTCTGACCGTCGAAGTCCAGGGCCAGCGTGCTCGCGCCGGCTGCGAGCGCCCGGCTCACGCTCGCGGTGAGCTGGTTGCCGGCGGAATCGGTGAGCACACCCACGAGGCGATAGTTGCTCGCCACGGCGATGGTCACGGGGACCTGCACCCGCAGCTGGTTGAACAGGCCATCGCCATCCGTATCGATGCCGCTGTCCGTGAATGGGCCGGTGATCGTCGAGGTGCTCCGGCTGACCGTCGCGACGGCGAAGTCCTCGCGGCTGAATGCCGAAGAACCGGATCCCGCCTGGAACACGATGCGATAGTTTCCTGCCTGCAGCGTGCCGAAATCGGCGGTGTAGATGCCATCGCCCAACACCGCATCTCCGGCCGCTCCATCATCGTGGAGCGCCACGTCGACGGCCGTGTTATCGGGCAGCGCGATCCGGGCGGACACCACGGCTCCGGTGACCGGCGCACCGCTGTTCTGCAGCGTGGCGAGCAACCGCAAGCTGTCTCCGATATGGACGTTCGGTCGTTCGATCGCGCCGGTCAGCGTGATGGCAGGGCTCTCGATCCATGCGGTCACACCGAACCCGACGACGCCCGAAGGATCGGTCACCGACGGCGCAGAGATCTCGGCCGTCCACACGCCGACCTCGGGCGAGGCGAAGTTGAACACGTCGAAGGTGGCGCCGAGTGCCTGGCCCTCCTCGTGTCCGATGTCGGGGTTGCCGGCGACGCTTGCCGCGGTGTAGCGCACACCCGACGGCGATACCAGCGCCAGGTCGAGATCGCCTGACGGATACATCAGCGAGAAGTACGCCGGGGTCGCCTGGTCGATCGCGATCGTGCGGACCACCACCTGGCCCTGCCGGATCGTTGCGACCGTCGTCGCCGTCCGGGCGGACGGCGGCACTGCGTCCTGTGCGGTCGCGGCGTTCGTGCTGATGACCTCGACGCGATCCTGCACGGCGGCGTGCACGCCGGGGGAGTCATTCAAGTTCGTATGTGTCGCTTCCTTGTTGTCGCCCAAAGATCGGAACGTGCGATTCTCCGTGTAGGGCAGTGCATGGACGGAGGTGACGGGGACGATCGTGTCTCCCGGCCCGGCGATCAGGAGCAGCAGCCGCTCCAGCGGGTGGCAGAATGGGTTGATCCGGTTGAGCCCCCGGCAGTTGGGATCGTAGTTCCCGGCCAATGCAGTATATCTCACGTTCGGATTGAAGCCGTGTGTCGCGTTGTACAGCGCCATGTACGGCCGGGTCAATTGATAGCCGGCTGGCGTGCCGAGGAGGTCGACCAGCACCGTCGCAGGCAGCCCGATGGTCAAGACGACGAGCCCTTGCGCGACATCGGCGAGCGGGCTTCCAGCATTCGGGGTACCGAGCTGGACCAGCCGCTCGACGGAATCACTGTTCTCCGCGAAGTGGCGCGAATCGAGCCCGCCCTTGCTGTGACAGACCAGATTGACCTTGTCGACGCCCCATCTCTGCTTGGCATCTGCAACCTCGGCGGCGATCTTCGCGGCGTTGCTCTGAATGCTGTCGAGATTCCCCATGTTGAGGCGGTTGCTGTTGGGGATGCCTAGCGAATCGAGCCGCTCGATCCAGCTGAAGTTCGACTTGTCCCAGGCCGCGCCGCTGGACAGGATGCCGTGCGCGAACACCACCGGCCGAGGCACCTCGATCTTGATCGTCGCCCAGTCGATGGAGGTGCACCATACCAGGTCGGTGTTCGCCGTATCGATGTCGATGCGGATCGTGTTGTCGGCCGGCGTGACCGCGTTGCCGGGCCCAGGATCGGACGGAAAGTTCACCCACTCGACCGGAACGCTGAACTCGTTGAGCCGCCACACGTTGTTGTCGCCGTGCAGGAACTCGCCTGGAACGACGTTGCCGTTGAAGCTGACCCGATCGCGCTCGGGATTGAAGATGCCGCCGCCGCCGAAGAAGTCGACATCGAAGGCGGGCATCTGCACGGTGACCGTATCGGCGATCAGGCCGGCCGCCTTCAGCTTCTGCACGTCTCCCACAACCCGGCCGATCTTGACCGTGAAGAGCAGAGGGCTGCCGTCCCGGAACGTGCAACCGGTATCGAGCCCGGGGCCACAGTCCGTGACAAAGGTGGAGTCGTTGGCTTCGGGAGAAGCGAAGGGCGAGCTGGGACAGGACGGTCCGGGGGTGTTCGCTCGGATCGCCGCCTGATGCGCCACGTCCCCGGGCATGTCGCGGAGTGACTGGTTGGGATCCGGTACCCCCGAGGACACGGCGGTGCTCGGTCCCTGTGGCTGAGCGAGCGTCATGCCGCCTGGCTCGGTTGCCGGATCCGAGGAGGTCGAGACGATCTCAGCGGCCGCCAATGCGGCGAGTAGTGTGATGACAGCAACCGACACAACAGACGTTCTCACCGACATGAGTGTCTCCCTCCTTGCGTTGCCCGACGCCATGACATCAATCGCGACAATGAGCCTGTACATCCTGACCCATATCCCCAATGTTCAGGAGTGCACCGATTCTCAGATACAGGGCTCGTTGTGATTCTGACCGTTATATCTCCGATGCATCTAATCCGGCAACTGACGTCCTGCAGAAAACGCATTGATCGTGCACCTCCAGTCCAGCTGTAACTGATCACGTACTGGACCGGGGACGAGTCGCGACCGTGCGGCGTGCTGTAGCGAAAGAGTTTCGCGATTCCAGATTGATGGGCGACACTGGAAGAAATGAGAGCCGTTCATCCAACAATGTATCAATCTCTGGATAGTCACTCATGCATTCTGCGGCATGCCGCAAATTCGGTCGTCTCGCACCGGATCTTGCTGACCGGACGCCCGGGCGGACGCACGCGACGACGCCGCAATACCATGGCGGCACGAAGCGAGGACGAGGGAGGCGGCTCAGGCCTGCGTCGAGGCCAGCCAGCGGCGGACGGCGTCGACGCGGAGGTCCCTGGCCAGGCGCTCGGCGGCGCGCTGCGGGGCGTCGCCGAGCTTATCGGTCACGGCGGCGGGCATGGGCTGCTGGGCGACCAGCTCCGTCGCCGAGGTGATCGCGAATGCCTCGAGCTCGGAGGTGAGCTTGGCGCCGATCGCGTCGATCAGGATGGCGCGGTCGACGGCGCGGCCGAGCAGGCGGGGATCGATGCGGACGCGGCCGACGATCTCCTCGATCGGCATGGCCGCGAGGTCGTAGGTCGACTGGATGCCGGCGGCGCGCAGCGCGAAGATCTTGCTGGGATCGAGGCTGGGGATGCCGTCGAAGCTGCCCGGGCCGTCGGACGGGAAGTCGGGGTCGATCTTGACGTTGGCGCGCTTGGCGATCGCCTCGAGGGCGCGCAGCGGGAACACGCCGGCGATGAACACGAACAGGCGGGCGGCCTCGTCGTTGATCGGCGAGGACGACAGCGCGAAGCTGAGCAGGATGACGATCAGGCCGCGAGCGAGGAGCGCCAGCAGCGCCTGATCATCGAGGTCGTCCTGCGCGAAGCGCTGGGTCGCGGTGATCAGGGCGTAGATCAGGAAGCCGACGAAACCGACGACGGTCACCGGCGTGGCGGCGAAGTTGTTGCTCCACAGCGCGAACGAGGTGTGGCCCGGCAGGGCGTGGTCATTGACCAGCGACATGGTGTAGGACGCCTTGAGCCCGAACGGCGAGAACACGTAGGTCGTGCCGAGGACCAGGAGCGCGCCGAAGCACAGCCGCGGCACGAAGAACAGGCGGTCCTCGGCGAGGATGCGGCGGTCGCGCAGATCGATCGACCTGCGCAGCGGGCGCGCGGTGGCCGGCAGCAGATCGGGCGCGCTGCGGCCGAGCTCGCAATCGACCGAGGCGCGGGTGGCGAGCTTGTGTCCCGCGCGGGCGATCGAGATCATCAGCAGGAACGGGATCCACAGCACGAACAGCGCCTGGACGCCGAGCGCGAGGACGAAGTCGAGCAGGGTGTCCCGGCGCGCCCGGCGTACGACCTCACGGGGGTCGCCGTGGGCGCGCTTGAGGTCGTGGCCGATGACGCGCGCGAGCTCGTGGAACTGACGCTTCTCGTCGGTACCGGCGAGCTCACCGGGGAACCGCCTGGCGAGACCAGCGGTCAGCGTGGCCTCGACGGTATCGGCCGTGATCTTGCCCTGCGCGTCGTGGATCGTCGGCGTATCGTTGAGCTCCCTGGCGAGCTCGCGGATATCCGCGAGGCTGCTCTCCCACTGCTGGTAGTGCACCCAGGAGGAGGACGCGAGCGCGCACAGGAATGGCAAGAGCGACCAGAACGGCATGTAGCGGCGCAGGTGCTCGGCGCCCTGGCGATCGAAGCGCGGCCGGATGCAACAGTCGATGACGGCGAAGCCCACGACACCCAGGCACGCCAGCGCGATCGCGAAGTCGACCTCGCGAAAGTTGCCGTAGGCGACGATGCCGAGCACGATCTCGACGACGCCGAGCAGCACGACCAGCGCGATCGTGAGATTGGCGCGCCCCCGGGGCACGCACGCGCCGCGCGCACGCTCCACCGCCACCAGCTTCTGGTCCACCCGATCCGCCGCCGCCACCATGTCCCGCTCCCTGCGCCGCCATGGGCGCCTGATATAGATGAATTACCATTCGCCGCGCGTGGCGCCAGGGGGGGCCGCCAGGCAATCCCTGCCGAGCTCCGCGATCACGGAACCATCAGGGTCGATGCCGCACCGCGCTGCGGCCGGCGGATCCGCGGAAGAAGCGGCATCGCGCATGCCATGGCCGCGGACGAGCTGATGTGCGGCCCGCCGCTTGAACCGCCGGCGGTCAGGTCGCGAGCAGGGAGACCTGGCCGATCACCCCACCGTGAGCGTCGCCTTGCATGACGTCGGCCTGGTGCATCGTGCCGAGCAGCGCGCGCGCCGGCGCGTCGTTGGCGGTCGATGCGTGCCACGCCGCGGCAAAGTCGGGGGCCGAGACATCGCCGATCACGGTGATCAGCATGAACCGGGCGTCGGGCGGTCCCGACATCCGCTCCTTCTTGAAGCGGGCCACGACGTCCTCGAGGAAGCCCACCAGGCGGGACGGCTCGCCGAGGTCGAGCGACATGACCAGCGCGTGGCCGCCCTCCGCGGCCTCGCCGGCGGCCACGGGGCGAAACGTCACGGCGCGGATCTGGTTGGTCGCCACGGGGTAACGGTAGCACGCGAGGCGCCGGGGCCACGGCGGCCGCCCGGCGGCGAACCCGCCGGTGCCTGCGAACCGGTGTCGCACCGCCGGCGGGTGCATTTCGCCCGAGGATCTGACAC
The DNA here is from genome assembly GCA_005887925.1 of Deltaproteobacteria bacterium. Lineage (GTDB taxonomy): Bacteria > Myxococcota_A > Polyangia > Haliangiales > Haliangiaceae > JABFXX01. The sequence goes on from VBLP01000084.1 coordinate 25,854, forward strand.
GGTCCGAGCGTGCCGCTCCTCAGATTCACTGCGCCCATTCCGGGGCGCCGGCTGCTGGTCGCGCTCCTGGTCATCCTCCTCGCCGCGGTGGTGCCGGCGGTGTTCATGCCGACGCTGATGTGCCGGCGCGTCGATCCGCGGCTCGATGATGACGGCCCGGTGGGCGGCTTCACGCTGACCGACGAGCGCGGCCAGCCGTTCAGCGACGCGGCGCTGTGCGGCCACGTCACGATCGTGAGCTTTCTGTTCACGCGCTGCGACTCGATCTGCCCGGTGACCACGATGAAGATGGCGCGGCTGCAGGACAAGACGTTCGATGTCGGAGCGAAGGTCAAGCTCGCGTCGTTCTCGGTCGATCCGGCGTACGACACCCCGGCGCGGCTGGCCGAGTACGCGCAGCGCTACCACGCAGACCCCGCGCGCTGGCGGTTCGTCACCGGCCCGGTCGACGACGTGCGCCGGCTGATCGAGGGGCCGTTCATGAACTCCATGGCGCGCGAGGGCGTGACCGAGTCGGGCGCCCCCAGGATCGCCCACAACGGCTACTTCTTGCTGGTCGACGGCAACGCCCACGTCCGCGGCATCTACGACTCCGGAGATGTCCAGCGGCTCGACGAGCTGATCCGCGACGCGCGCTACCTGGCGCGCACCGGGCGGTGAGCCGCCCGCCCCGGCCGCGCTGTCCGTGCACGTAGACAACAGAGCTAACAGTTGTTAGCTTTGTTGTCATGAAGGCCGAGGGCAAGGCGCTGTTTCTCCGCAACCTGCCGACGGAGCTGGTGCGGGAGGCAAAGGCCGCGGCGGCGCGTCGGGGAGAGACGTTGACGAAGTTCGTCGCCGAGGCGCTGGCCCGATCGCTCGGCGCGGCGGGCGAGAGGGCCGCGCCTGCCAACGATCTGCAGGACGACATGATGTGGTACCGGAAGCATCGACCGAGCTTGCTGCGCAGGTACCGTGGGGAGTACGTGGCGATCGTGGATGCGAGCGTGGTCGATCACGACCGCGACTTTGCCGCGCTGGCGCTGCGCGTGTTCTCGCGCTTCGGGAACCGGAACATCTTCATGCCCCGGGTAGCGAGCGATGACCCCGTGGTGCGGCTGCGCTCGCCGAGGATATCGCGGCGGTGAAGGCCCGGTTTGCGTACGACACGGAGCTCGATCCGCCGGCCCCGGTGATCCCGGTCCGGGTGTCGGGACCGACCGGGGACGCGGCGATGATGCTGCCGATGCTCGTCGATACCGGCGCCGACTGTACGCTGCTGCCGGTATCGATCGTCCGCCAGCTCGGCTTGCCGCAGGTCGATACGCTCCGGATCATCGGTGTCGGGGACGTTGCGCGGAGCGCCACGACGCACGTCGCGGTGATCGAGCTCGGACGGCTTCGCGTGGTCGCGAAGGTCGCAGCGTTCGTCGAGGAAGCGATCCTGGGCCGCGACGTGCTGAACCAGGCCGTGGTGACCCTGGATGGTCCCGGGCTTGCGATGACCGTGAACGATCGCTCGCGCGCCGGAACCCGGCGCCGGCGGCGGTCGACCTGACCGCACTTCGTGTGGGGACGCGCGAGTCGTGCGACACTACCGGCGTTGCGCACGACGTTCGATACGCTGGCCCTGCTCGCCGGGATCGCGATCCTCTACTGGGGCGCGAATTGGTTGATCCGCGGCTCGGCGCAGGTCGCGCGGGCGTTCGGGGTCAAGCCGCTGGTCGTCGGGCTGACGGTGGTCGCGTACGGCGCGTCGGCCCCGGAGCTCACGGTCGCGACGCAGGCGGCGCTCACCCATCACGAGCGGATCGCGCTCGGCGTCGTGATCGGCTCGTGCGCCGCCAACATCAGCCTGATCCTCGGGCTGACGGCGCTGATCTCGCCGCCGACGATCGACGGCCGGATCATCCGCCGCGAGGTCCCGGTGCTGCTCGGCTCGGTGATCGCGGTGCCGATCCTGTTCCGCAACGGCGTGCTGTCGCGGCTCGAGGGCGCGGTGCTGGTGATGTGTGCGGTGGTGTTCACGATCGCGACGCTCGCGGTGTCGTCGCGGCTCGAGCCCGACGATCCGCTCGAGATCGAGGCGCGCCGCACCGAGGACAACGCGGCCACGCTCGCCGGCAAGGGCCATCCGCGCGGATCGCGCGGCACCGCGGCGCTGCAGACGGCGATCGGCCTGATCCTGCTGGTCGCCGGCGCCCGGCTGTTCCTCGACGGCGCGCGCGGCGTGGGCAAGGAGATCGGGATCTCGGAGCGCATGCTCGGCCTGACCGTGATCTCGCTCGGCACGGCGCTGCCCGAGCTGATCGGATCGATCGTCGCGGCGTCGCGCGGTAATGCGGCCCTGGCGATCGGCTCGGTGATCGGCTCGAACGTGCTCAACGTGTTCCTCGTGCTCGGCGTGACCGCCTACCTGCGCCCGATCCATGCCGGCGAGCTGTTGCACGTGTCGGATCTGATCGGCCTGGTGGGAATCACCGCGCTCGGCATCCTCATGCTGCGAGGATCGCGCAAGATCTCGCGCGTCGAGGGCTTCGTGCTGGTGCTGGCCTACATCGCGTTCATCACCACCGCGGCGTTACTCTGAGATCTCGTGGTGTTGCGCGCGGTCGGGGTGGCCGTGCCGCGCTGCGAGGCATCAACAACGCCGCGAACGTGCCGATGACCTGTCCAGCGGCATGTGCGCGACTCGCCGGTGCCGCCGCGCTGGCCGCCCCGAGCCTCGCGGCCGCGGGACCGCAGCCCTACAGCGTCGCGCCCGCGCTGCCGTCGCCGCTGGTCCGGCCGTACACGGCGCTGCAGTGGGAGACGTTCGACCCGGCCGCGGCAACGAACGAGGTCAACAGCCACACGATCTATGTCCACCGCTGCGTCGACTCGGATTGCACGGTCGTCCAGGGCACGACCAACTCGACGACGGATCCGGTGCACTCGAGCCTGGGCCACGGCGTGCTCAGCCCGTTCTCGCAGGGCGACGCGACGTGGCAGACGGTGGTCGCGTGCATGCAGGAGGTCTACGCGCCGTTCAACGTCCAGATCACCGAGGTGTCGCCCGGCACCGCGCCGCACTTCGAGATCCTGATCGGCGGCCGGCCGGAGGAGATCGGGCTGTCGGCCGGCATCGGCGGGATCTCGCCGTTCAGCTGCATGCCGTACATCCCGAACTCGGTCGTGTTCGTGTTCGACGTGTGGGGCAACAAGCCCGAGGAGATCTGCGCGACGGCGGCGCAGGAGGTCGCGCACTCGTTCTCGCTCGACCACTGCATCGAGCCGAGCGACCCGATGACGTACTTCGACTACAAGGGCCGGCGGCACTACGTCAACGCGCAGATCCAGTGCGGCAGCGATTGCGACCAGAACCACCGCTCGCCGCTCGGCGTCGCGTGCACCGGCGCCAGCTTCCAGGAGCACCCGTGCGCGTGCGGCGGCGGCGCGCAGACCCAGAACGACGTCCAGGTGATCTCGGCGCTGTTCGGCGGCGGCGGCGCCACGCCGCCCACGGTCAAGATCGTCTCGCCGAAGATCGGCGACACCGTCGAGCCCGGCTTCTCGGTCACCGCCGAGATCAGCGACGACGTCGCGGTGTCGTCGGCGGAGCTGCGGGTCGACGGCGCGCTGATCGGCGAGCGCACGGCGGCGCCGTACAGCTTCACCGGACCGGCGCCGCTCGCCGACGGCACGCACACGCTCGAGGTCACCGGCTACGACAACCTCGGCGCGCCGGGGCGCGCGCGGATCCAGGTGATCGTGGGCCCCGGCTGCAAGGCGCCCTCCGACTGCCCCACCGCGACCGACGTCTGCGTCGGCGGCCGCTGCGTCGCCGGCCCGGAGGTCACCGGCGGGCTCGGCCAGACCTGCAACATGCAAACCGATTGCGCGTCGTGGATCTGCGCCGCCGACAACGGCAGCCGCTACTGCGTCGAGGCCTGCCAGCCGGGCCAGTGCCCGAGCGGCTTCGGCTGCCGCGACGACGGCATGGGCGGCGGCGTGTGCTGGCCCGGCTTCGACGAGCACTCCGGTGGCTGCGTGGCCGGCGGCGGCGCGCCGATCGGCCCGGCGGCGCTCGGGCTCGCACTGCTGATGCTGCGCCGGCGCCCTCGCGGCGCCCGGTGAGCACGGCAGCGGTGAGGTGCGCTGCTACCGCAAGCCGTAGCGCGGTTCCCGCCCCGCGGTGATCCCGATCGTGCTACGCCGGGTGCACCGTGGACGTGCGCGACCATGCCGAGCGGATCGTGGCGAGCACCTCGCTCACCGACAAGCTCGCACCGCCGCCGGGGCCGGCCGAGCTGGACGCGGCGCTCGCGACGCCGGGGCCGCCGCTGCGGATCACCGCGCCGGGCCGCCCCGCGAACCTGGCGATCGTCCCGGGCCGCCAGGCGCGGGTGCCGCCGCTGGCCGGCATGCGCGACCCGGGGCAGCGCGCGCGGATCCTGCACGCGCTCGCCAACCACGAGCTCCAGGCGATCGAGCTGTTCGCGTGGGCGGTGCTGGCGTTCCCGGAGGCGCCGGCCGCGTTTCGCCGCGGCCTCGTCGCGATCCTCGCCGACGAGCAGCGCCACCTCGCGCTGTACTGCGGCCGCCTGGCCGCGCACGGCGTCGGCTTCGGCGACCACCCGGTCACCGGCCACTTCTGGAACAAGCTCGATCACCTGACCGGGCCGTGCGAGTTCGTGTGCGCGATGAACCTGACGTTCGAGAATGCCAATCTCGACTTCGCCGGCGACTACGCGGTTGCAGCGCGCGCGGCCGGCGATGACGCGACCGCAGCGGTGCTCGACCAGGTCCACGCCGACGAGATCGGCCACGTCCACTTCGGCTGGGTATGGCTGCGCCGGCTCACCGGCGATCGCGACCCCTGGCAGGCCTACCTCGATCACGTGCGACCGCCGCTGGGCCCGGCGCGCGCGCGCGGCGCCCGGTTCGACCGCGAGGCCCGCCGACGGGCGGGGTTCGACGAGGCGTTCATCGCCGCGCTCGAGGCAGTCGCGCCGACGCGGCCGAGCGGACAGCCGCGATGACCGAGGGCCACAGTCAGGGCCAGGTCGGCGTGCCCTGCGTGCCGCCGTGAATCTGCTCGGCAACCTCGACTGCGAGGCCGGCTGGTCCGGTGCAGCGCTGCCCGAGGGGGTGCGACGGCGGATCAGCCTGTATGCGGCGCTGTTCGCCGCCTGTGTGCCGCCCGACAGCGAGGGCGATGGCGACGGAGAGGGCGATAGCGAGGGCGATGGCAACGGTGGCGGCGGCGAACCGCACCAGCTGTGGGCGCCGGCGCCCGTCGATCCGGCGCGGCTGATCGCACACCCGGGCTGGACGCCGCCGATCATGCGCGTGGCCGGCCCATCCGGCCCACAAGCCAGCGCACCGGACCGATCGCCGGCGGACGCGCCCGGCCGGTTCGGCCTCGCCTGGGCGGATCCGGCGGCCAGGGCGGCCAACGATCGCAGCCGCACGCTGGCGATCGCACAGGCGCTCGGGGTCGCGCTGCCCGGCGCGCGCGTGGTCGCCTCGCTCGCCGAGCTCGACGAGCAGCTCGGCGGCTTCGCCGGCCGGCCGTGGATCTGCAAGGCGCGGTGGACCGCCGCCGGCCGCGATCGCGCGCGCGGCGCGGGCAGCGTGCTCGACGGCGAGCTCCGCGCGCGGATCGGACGGATGCTCGCCCGGCTCGGCCCGCTGGTGTTCGAGCCATGGCTCGACCGCGTCGCCGACCTCGGCGTGTGCGGCGCGATCGGCGGCGGCGAGGTCGCCCTGCGCGAACCGCACCGCCTGATCACCGACCCGCGCGGCGGCTTCCTCGGCATCGAGCTGGCGCCGATCGAGCCCGCGATCGCCGAGCCCTTCGCCGCGGTGGCGCGCGCGGCTGCGTCCCGCCTCGCCGTCGAGACCGGCTACCGCGGGCCGTTCGCCGTCGATGGCTTCGTCTACCGCGACCGCGGCGCGCACCACTTGCACCCGCTGTGCGAGCTCAACGCGCGCCACAGCTTCGGCTGGATCGCCCACGGTCTGGCGCGCCGGCTCGGCATCCGCCGCCTGGGCTTCGACGCGCCGCCGCCCGGCGCGACCGTGCTGATCGCGCCCGGCGACGACCGCGTCACGGCCTGGTGTACCTGATGTGCACGCCGCGGCGCGCCCGCCGGCCCACGCGACTCCCGGCGTGGCGACCCCGCGCTCCATCCCGTAGCATCCCCGCATGCAAGCCGTGCTCGATGCCTGCCGCGCCGCGCTCGCCCGACCCGGCTCCGTGATCGCGCTGACCGGGGCCGGCGTGTCGGCCGAGAGCGGGATCCCGACGTTTCGCGGCAAGGAGGGCTACTGGACGGTCGGCGCGCGCGAGTATCACCCGCAGGAGCTCGCCACCCTCGCGGCGTTCGAGGCGATGCCGTGGGAGGTGTGGGCCTGGTACCTCTATCGCCGGACCGTGTGCCGGCGCGCCGCGCCCAATCCCGGTCACCATGCGCTCGCCCAGCTCGCCACCGCGCTCCCCGATCGCTTCGCGCTGGTGACCCAGAACGTCGACGGCCTGCACCGCCGCGCCGGCAGCCCCGCGGCGCAGACCTTCCCGATCCACGGCGAACTCTCGCTGATGCGGTGCGCAGCCGATTGCGCCCTCGATCGCTGGCCGATCCCGGACGCCGTGCCCGACATCGCCAGGGGCGAGGCCGTGGCCGCCGAGGTCCGCGCCCTGCTGGTGTGCCCGCGGTGTGGCGAAATGGCTCGCCCCCACGTGCTGTGGTTCGATGAGAGCTACGACGAGCCGCGGTTCTTCCTGGACACCGTGCGCCGGCTCGCCGGGCGCGCCACCCTGGTCGTGGTCGCCGGGACCTCGGCGCAGACCAACCTGCCGTGGCAGGTCGTGCGGCTCGCCGCCGCCGTCGGCGCGACCATCGTCGACGTCAATGTCGAGGACAATCCGTTCGGCGACATCGCCGCGCGCTCGGGCGGGGTGATCCGGGGCCCGGCCGCCGCGGCGCTGACCGCGATCGCCGACGCGTTGATCTCACGCTAGCCCGCTGGACGAAGCCGCCATGATTGGGCAGGGTGTGCTCGATGTGCCCTGACGGAAGCGATCCGATAGAGCGGCTCGTGCCCGGGGACAGTGTCCCCGAGCCGATCGCCGACAAGCCGGCCGAGCTGACCGGCGAGATCTCGGCGCTTCCGCCCGAGGAGGCCAGCAAGGTCGCGGCCGAGATCCGCGCGGTCGCCGAGACCCGCGGCGTCGACGCCGATGTCGCCGAGCTGGTCGAGCTCCAGAAGACCGGGCCGCTCCCGATCGCCAGGGACGACGACGACGCGCTGTCGAGCGACGAGCTGCGCGACGCGTGGCCGCTGCTCGACCTCGAGGAGCGCGGCGACGGTCTCCGGGTCCTGCCGCGCGAGGACGCCGAGGACTTCTTCATCTCCCTGTCCGCCAGCGATCAGGCGGCCCTGCTGCTCCACTTCCGGTCCGGCCAGCGCCGCCAGTGGATGAGGCTGCTCGAGCCGGACGACGTCGCCGACGTGATCCAGCACGCCGGCGAGGACCACCGCGACACGCTGCTCGGCCTGCTCGACGCCCCGACCCGCAAGGAGGTCACCGCGCTCCTGGCCTATGCCGAGGACGAGGCCGGCGGCCTGATGTCGACCCGCTATGCGCGGCTCCGCCCGCAGATGACGGCCGACGAGGCGATCAGCTACCTGCGACGCCAGGCCCGCGACAAGATCGAGACGATCTACTACGCCTACGTGCTCGACCCCGACCACCGCCTGCTCGGCGTGGTGTCGTTCCGCGACCTGTTCGCCGCCGATCCCAGGAAGATCGTCGCCGAGGTCATGGAGACCGACGTCGTCCGCGTCACCGACGAGATGGACCAGGAGACCGTGTCGCGGATCTTCGCCGAGCACGACCTCACCGTGATCCCCGTCGTCGACAAGGAAGGCAGGATGAAGGGTATCGTGACGGTCGACGACATCGTCGACGTCGTCCAGGAAGAGGCGACCGAGGACATCCAGAAGTTCGGCGGTATGGAAGCCCTCGATCTGCCGTACCTGCAGTCGAGCCGGCGCGAGATGTTCCTGAAGCGCGGCAAGTGGCTCGCGCTCTTGCTCGTCGGCGAGATGCTCACGACGATCCCGCTCGGCTTCTTCGAGGCCCAGCTCCACGCGGTCACGGTGCTCGCGCTGTTCCTGCCGCTGATCACCTCGGGCGGCGGCAACTCCGGCTCGCAGGCCTCGACGCTGATCATCCGCGCGATGGCGCTCGGCCAGATCCGCACCGCGGACTGGTGGCTCGTGCTGCGCCGCGAGCTGCTGATGGGGCTCGCCCTCGGCCTGTTGCTCGGCTCGATCACCGCGGTGCGCGTGATGGTGTGGGGCGCCGCCGGCGCCTACAACGAGGACGCCGCCGGCGCGCACTACGTCATGGTCGGGGTCACGGTCGCGGTCGCCGTCGTCGGCTGCGTGGCGTGGGGCACGCTCTCGGGATCGATGCTGCCGTTCGTGCTCAAGAAGATCGGCGCCGACCCGGCGAGCGCGTCGGCCCCGCTGGTCGCGACGATCGTCGATGTCAGCGGCATCGCGATCTACCTGACGGTCGCCAATGTCGTGCTGACCGGGATCCTGCTGTAAGGTCTGTGCGTGTTCGCGACCCGCGTGTACCACTACCGGCAGCCCGCGGCGGTCATCATCGGGCTCAAGGAGCTGCGCAAGCAGGGGCTGACCCCGCGCGGCCTCTTGTTCGTCGCGCTCGACCCGCGCGGCGAGATCCACCTTGTCGTCCCCGAGGACCTCGACGCCGTCGACTCGGTCCGCGTCGGCGACAAGCTGTCGCTGGTATCACCGCTCGAGGGCCGGTTCTTCCACTTCGACGCGGTCCACCGCCTGCCCGGCGACCAGGTGCTGTGGAACGGCGATCGCCGGCTCGGCGACACCGGCAGCGCGCCCGAGGTCGCCGTCGCGATCAGCGCCTGGCTCAAGGGCAGCTCGGCCAAGAACGTGTTCCTCGGCTGCACGCCGCACGTGCCGGGCTCGTGGTGGACGATCAACGAGCGCTCGCCGGTCGCCGATCTCCACGCCCTGGGCTTCCTCGACTGTGTCGTCGACGCGCACGGCATCCTCGCGCGCAAGATCGACGACCCGCGGCTGTTCCTGCTCGGGTTCTCGACGCTGGCCCAGAACGGCAACCCCACCACCGGCTGGACCGAGGTGTTCACCAGCGACCTCGGCAACATCCTGCTCGTCGAGCGCCGCGTGCTGCACTACCGGCTCGCGCTGACCTGCGAGCGCGGCCTGCTCGAGATCGACATCAGCCACCTCCCCGACCTGGTGATCGAGACCGCCCGGGTGCCGATGCGCTCGGGGTTCGGCGTGGTCGGCCGGATCGACAACGGTGCGTTCGCCGTCACCGTCGGCACCATCGAGTCGTGGGGGCTGACCAACATGAGCCCGGCGACCCTGGTCGGCTCGTCGATCCCGAGCCTGCTCGAGCTGCCGCGCATGCTCAAGGCGATGCCCATCGACAGCGGCCCCGAAGGCCCCGAGATCGACCCGGCTCCGAGCGCGCCGGACGCCCCGGCGCCCCCGGGCCCCGATTCCACGCTCCCCGACGCGTGATCAGCGGAGCGGCGAGCCCATGTTGGCGGCCAGCACGACCAGGCCGGCGAGCAGCACCACCACGCAGGTCAGCGGCCACAGCCCGAAGACGTAGGCCAGCGCGGTGCGGGCGTAGGCGTCGACGGGGTCCACCGTGCGAGGGGGGCGCGGCGGCACCACGAGCCGGCCGCCGTGACGGACGATGCGCACCTGCGGGATCGGGTCGAAGCTCGGCATGTCGCCTCCGGGAGGATACCGATACAGACACCCGGCGCTGCGCGCTTGTTTCAAGCGAAATGCGGCAGCCGGCGCTCGCCGGGTCCGGATTGTCGCCGCGCCCAGTATCGTTCTGGATCTGCTCGCGATTACCGGACCGCGCCGTTGTAAGGTCGCCGCCCGATGCCGTTGCTTGCCGACCTGTCGCTGGGGTTCCGCAACTCCTACCTCGACCACGACCGGCTGACCGCACAGCTCCGCGCGTGGACCGAGGCGTTCCCGTCGCTGTGCCGGCTGACCTCGATCGCGCGCACCCCCGAGGGCCGCGACGTCTGGTTGGCGACGATCGGCCCCGATCCCGACCGCATCCGGCCCGCCGTCTGGGTCGGCGGCAACATCCACGCCGCCGAGCTCGCCGGCTCGAGCGTCGCCCTCGCGATCGCCGAGGCCGCGCTGCAGCTCCACCTCGAGCCCGAGGCGCTCGACCTCCCGCCGCCGATCATGGACCGGCTGCGCCAGGTGGTGTTCTTCGTCGTGCCGCGGATCACGCCCGACGGCGCCGACTGCGTGCTGCGGGTCGGCCGCACCCTCCGCTCGGTGCCGCGCGACGCGCGCGTCGATCGCGGCCAGCCCCGCTGGATCCCGGGAGACATCGACGGCGACGGCCAGGCGCGCGCCATGCGCGTCCGCGATCCCGGCGGCGAGCTCGTCGAGGCCGCCGAGTTCCCCGGCCTGCTGGTCGAGCGCACCCTCGAGGACGAGGGCCCGTTCTACAAGCTCTACCCCGAGGGCCGCATCGAGTACTTCGACGGCAAGCACGTGCCGTCGCCGTACTTCCTCGGCGATAACCCGATCGATCTCAACCGCAACTTCCCGTGGACGTGGGCACCGGCGCACGAGCAGATCGGCGCCGGACCCTACGCGGTGAGCGAGCCCGAGGTGCGCGGCATCGTCGAGTTCGCCACCGCGCACCCCGAGATCTTCGCCTGGCTCGATCTCCACACCTTCGGCGGCGTCGTGATCCGCCCGCTCGGCCATGCGCCCGACGCCAAGATGGACCCCGAGGACCTCGCGATCTTCCGCCAGCTCGAGGCGTGGATGTTCGAGCACACCGGCTATCCCACCGTGTCGGGCTACGAGGAGTTCCTCTACGAGGCCGACAAGCCGCTGCACGGCGACCTCTCCGACTACGCCTACAACCAGCGCGGCGCGCTCGGCTATGTCATCGAGCTCTGGGACCTGTTCCAGCGCCTCGGCATGGTGCGGCCGGCCAAGTTCGTCCAGTACTACGACCGGGTATCGCGCGCCGACCTCGTCAAGCTCGCGTGGTGGGACCGCGACGAGAACAGCGGCCGGTCGTTCCCGCCGTGGCGGCCGTTCGACCACCCCCAGCTCGGCCCGGTCGAGATCGGCGGCATCGATCCCCGCGTCGGGATCTGGAACCCGCCGCTGCACGAGCTCGACGCGGTCTGCATCGCGCAGGCCCGCGCGTTCCTCCAGGTCGCGGCGCTCGCCCCGCGGCTCGGCATCACCGACATCCGCCGCCGGCCCCTGCCCGGCGGCATCACCCGCGTCGACGTCGAGGTCAAGAACGACGGCTATCTCGGCAGCTACGGCCTGCCGTCCGCCAGGAAGCTCGACTTCAACGAGCCGATCTACGCGATCGCGCGGGCCGACGGCTGCGAGCTGGTCGACCCCGGCACCGCCCACCAGATCCTCGGCCACCTCGACGGCTGGGGGCGCGGCCTGCACACCGGCGCCAACCTGCCCGCCTACCCCGGCAGCCGCGGCACGACGCACGCCGCATGGGCCACCTACCTCGTGCGTGGCACAGGCGCACTCGATGTCCGGATCGGCTCATGTCGCGCCGGCTTTGTCACCGCACGCATCGCGGTGTGAGCTCGCGTGCGCGTATGATACCTAGAGAACGTGGCGCGCTACGCGATCGGCGATATCCAGGGCTGCATGGCGAGCCTGGACCGCCTGCTCGGCCTGATCGATTTCCGCGTCCACGGCGATCAGCTCTGGCTCGTCGGTGACCTCGTCAATCGCGGGCCGCGCTCGCTCGACGTCCTGCGCTGGGCGCGCGACCTCGGCAGCAACGTCACCTGCGTGCTCGGCAACCACGACTTCCACCTGCTCGCCCGCGCCGCCGGCGCCGCCGGCCCCAAGCGGCTCGACACCCTCGACGAGATCCTCGCAGCCCCCGACTGCGACCGCCTGATCGACTGGCTGCGCCACCGCCCGCTGATCCACGTCGACAAGACCCACGTCCTGGTTCACGCCGGCCTCCACCCGCGATGGACCGTCGCCGACGCCGAGGCGCGCGCCGCCGAGATCGAGCGCGAGCTGCGCGGGCCGAGCTGGCGCGCGTTCCTCACCCAGATCAACGGCCCGCCGCCGCGCTGGAACGACCGGCTCGGCGGCGGCGACCGCTGGCGCGCCATCCTCGCCTACCTGATCCGCGCCCGCACGCTGCGCGCCGACGGCCGCGTCGAGCCCGACTTCGACGGCCGCCCCGCCGACGCGCCCACCGGCTGCGTCCCGTGGTTCGCGTTCAAGACTCCCGCGTGGGTCAGCCACACCGTCATCTTCGGCCACTGGGCGGCCCTCGGCCTCGACATCGGCCCGCACCACGTCGGCCTCGATACCGGCTGCGTCTGGGGCAAATCCCTCACCGCGATCCGGCTCGACGACCGCATGGTGTTCCAGGTCAAGGCCGTCGAGTCCGCCAGCTGACCCTCGGCCAGATCGGCGGCGCCGCCGAAACAACCCGTCATCCGTCTCGAAACACGTCGCCGATCGTACCGGCGACCATGGCGGCATCGAGCCACGACTCGAGACGGGCCAGGTCGGGCTCGCCATCGATGCGCGCGCGCACATCCGGCTTCACCGAAAACGAACGTGCTGCGAGCAACCGGTACAGCACGCGCCGGGCCTCCAGGACACGGCCTTCGACCTGACCTTCGACGCGGCCCTCGACACGGCCCTCGACGCGACCTTCCGCACGGCCCTTGTCTTCCCACTCGCTGATCAGCGCCTGAACGTTCGGATCTTGAATGATCGATTCCACGTGGAAGATCCTCCGGGCAATATCAACACCAAGAATAACGGTCGAAACGATGTACAGCAACTGGATCGCGCTCTGCCGATCGTGTTCCGGCAGGCTGCGATCGGTGACGACCTCAACGGCGAGCGCGCGGACGAACTCCTCGTCGGCGCCCTGCATCGCGACGCAGAACGGTGCAGCTTCGAGACCGAGCGATGCCCTCATGCTTCGCGCATCGAGCTCCCACAGCGGCACGACCTGGTAGCGGAAGACGAACGCGTCGCCTGCGATGCCGGGGACGCGATATACGCCGTCACCTTCCGGGGGATGCCCGCCGCGCTTGAGCAGCACCACGACGGATCCCACCGGCAGCCGCGTCGCTGCCACCGCGGCACTCGCGTAGTCGAACAGGCGGGGTGGGATGTCGATCCGCCATCCGCGCTCGATCTCGACATGTACGGCCGCCTCGACGGTACCGTCGCGAACGCGAAACAGGTTGTCGGTCGTGCGCTGCCGCGTGCGATCCACGCTCGGATCCAGCGGGCCGAGCGACTCGAGCTGGTGGTGCGGAAACGCCAGGCGCAGGATCGGTCGCGGCAGTCCGCGGAGCAGATATCGAAAGGTGACGTCAGCCTCGCCCATCGCCGGACTACGTATCAGGCAACCGGGACCGATCCAAGTCTATTGCGTCCGAAATCCGGTCGACATGTCCGATTTTCGGACTTCAAGCACCGGCCGCACGACGGCCGGACAGCATCAGCTGCAGCGCCGGGCTGAAGCTGTCTACTACGAGGACCTCAAGCCCATCCTCGCGCCCTTTGCATCGCGGCTCGGCATCGTCAACTACCAGCTGCGAATCACCCACGAGCAGCGCCGAGATCGACTCTCGGTCGTGATCGCCGTGTCCGACCCCGCCGCGATCCCCGAGCCAGCATCGCGCGAGGTGCTCGCCGAGCTCCACGCGCAGCGCCCGATGCTTCGCGACTGCGAGCGCACCGAAAAGATCCACGCGACCCGGATCGACTGGGTATCCGCGACCGGCGTCGCGATCAACCCCCGCACCGGCAAGCTGCGCCGCGTGCTCGACGAGCGCAAGGACGACGCCCCTCCCCAGCCCTGACCGTCGCCGCCGCCATCAGCTGCCGTGACTGCGGAGGCGCAAGCACCACCAGGCGGCCCTGCTCGCGCGGTGATATCCGGCTCGACGACCGCATGGTGTTCCAGGTCGAGGCCGTCGAGTCGGCCAGCTGACACCGCGCGATGCTAGCGTCCGTCATGCGCCGCCAGCTCGATCTGCTCGCCGCGCCGCGCGTCGGCTTCGACGCGAGCTTCGCCGATCTGCGCCGCGCCGAGCTCGCCGACGGCGCGTGGGTCGACCACGCTCCGGGCTGGGTCACCGGTCACGACCTCCTGTTCGAGCAGCTCGAGCGCTCGCTCACCTGGTGCACCGAGACCCGCCGGATGTACGACCACGTCGTCGCCACGCCGCGTCTACTCGCCACGATCGCCGCGCGCGAGGTCTGCGGCGGCGTCATCGACGATATGCGTCGCGTCCTGTCCGAGCACTACGGCGAGGACTTCGTCCGCACGACCGCAGCCCTCTACCGCGACGGCAACGACAGCGTCGCCTGGCATGGCGACACCACTGCCCGCGACATGGAGCGCGCCGTCGTCGCCACCGTTTCGCTCGGCCAGCCGCGCAAGTTCCTGCTCCGCCCGGCCGCCGGCGGGGCCTCGCTCAGCTACCAGCTCGGCCGCGGCGACCTCATCGTCATGGGCGGCACGTGCCAGCGCACCTGGCGCCACGCGATCCCCAAGGTCGCCCACGCCGCCGGCCCGCGCATCGCCGTCATGTTCCGCCCCGCCTGGAGCGACGATCGACGCGACGATCGACGCGACGATCGACGCGACTACTGACGCGCGAGCGCGTCGATGATCGCACCGAGGTGCAAGAGCAGACCCTTGCGAAGGTCTCCAGATAGGGTCACCATATTGCCATGCGAGCCATGACGATCAAGGAAGCGAAGGCGCATCTCAACGAGCTGGTCGAAGCTGCCCTGGGAGGCGAGGATGTCGTTTTGATGCGTGGTTCCAAGCACGTCGCTGCCATCGTTCCGCTCGGCGAAGACGACCTTCAGATCGCTCCACGCCTCACCGACGAGCAGGCAACGAAGATCTGGAAGACACTCGCGGCGGAGCGAGCTACCGGTAAGATGATCGAGGTCGATTCGATGGAGAGAGCGGTCGCTGTCCTCGCCAAAGGAGGAAGACCTGCGGCGAGTAAGCCTGGCTCTCCGGGCGGGCCGCGCACCCGTACACGACGCTCGACATGAAGATAGCACTGACCGAGCATTTTCAGGGCGATGTGCGAGGGCTTTCCGTCGAGCAACGGGCGGCGGTCTTCGAGGTGCTGCTCGCGCTTCCCAAGGCCCTGGGGAGCCCCCACCTCCATGCGGGACTCGGAATGCGCAAAATTCATCGAACTGGCATCTGGGAGGTTCGTGTGGGCCTGGGGTTGCGCCTGGTCTTCACGTTCGCCGATGGCGTGCTGACGCTCGTACGAGCGGCCGATCACGACGAGGTACGAAGGTATCTGCGAAACCTGTGAGTCTTCGCCTGGGGAGGAAGCCCCGGACGACGTGACATCGCACGGCAGTCGTCAGTCGTGGTCGGGGCCCGGGGTCAGGCGGCGGCGGGTGCCGGGGACGGTGGTGGGGGCGGCGAGGTCGCCACCGAACAGCTGGTGGCGCTTGTGGAGCTGGTGGAGGTCGACGGTGGCGACGGGCTCGATGGTGTCGGCGGGCTCGATGGGTTCGTCGATGTCGGGGTCGGGTTCGACGGCGGCCATCTCGTCGGTGCGGTGCTCGGTGGTGGGAAGATCGTCGGTGTCGCCGTCGACGACCCGGAGCTGGGCGCGGGCCTCGGCGACGGCGGCGCCGAGGGCGGCGGCGGTGTTGACGCCGACGGCTTGCTTGACGACCTGGTCGAGGGCGTGGGCGAACTCGTCGGCGGTGGCGTAGCGGTGGGTGGGATCGGCGGACAGGGCGACCTCGAGGATGGCGGCGAGCGCGGCGGGGATGTCCTTGCGGCGGGCCTGGATCGACGGGATCTGGCAGGCGCGGATCTTCTTGAAGATCTCGATGTCGTTCTTGCCGTCGAACAGGCGGTCGCCGGTGAGGGTCTCCCAGAGCACGCTGCCGACGCCGAACAGGTCGGACTGGACGGTGTTGGGCTTGCCGAAGGTGACCTCGGGGGCGAGGTAGGACAGCTTGCCCTTGACGGTGCCGGGGGCGGTGAGGCTGGCGGCGCGGTCGCGGGCCCGGGCGAGGCCGAAGTCGGACAGCTTGACGGCGCCGTTGAGGCCGAGCAGGACGTTGTGGGGCGAGACGTCGCGGTGGATGACGGGGGCGGGCCGGCCGTCGAGGCCGACGCGATCGTGGGCGGCGCCGAGGCCGCGCAGGGTGCCGATCGCGATGCTGGCGGCGACGGGCCAGGGGATGTCGCGGACTGCGTCGCGGTTGACCTTGATCAGGGCCCCGAGGTCGATGCCCTCGACCCATTCCATGATCAGGTAGTAGGAGCCGCCCTCGCTGCAGAAGTCGTGGACCTGGACGATGTTGGGGTGGGCGAGCTCGCTGCCGACGCGCGCCTCCTCGATGAACATGTCGATGTAGTTCTTGAGCGCACGGAACTCGGGCTTGATGTGCTTGACGGCGACGGTGCGCTGGAACCCGGCGGCGCCGCGCACGACGGCCTTGTAGACCGAGGCCATCCCGCCTTCGCCGGCGAGCGCCACGAGCTGGTACTTGCCGTCGATCAGGCGGCTGCCGAGATCCACGCGGTGATCTTACAACGACTTTCGTCGGGCGCGACGAGGCTGCAACATTACAGGGGATTACCTGAACCGCCGCGCGCCGGTCTCATGCGTCGCACCGTCACGTGGCGGGCCCGAGCGCGGCCTTGGCGGCCTCGAGCGCGGCCATCGCAGCCTCCCAGCGCGCGGTGAGCTCGTCGAGCTTGTCGGCCGCGGTCTGGTAGTCGGACAGCAGCTTGTTGCGGCGGGACGCCTCGTCGTAGACGGTGGGGTCGGACAGCTCGACCGCGCGCGTCTTCTGCTCGGCCTCGAGCACCGCGATCCGCTCCTCGAGCTGCGCCACGGTCTTCTCGAGCGGGCCGAGCTTGACGCCGCGCTTGTGGCGGGCCTCGGCCTCGCGGCGCTTGCGCGCCTTGTCGTCGTCGCGCGACTTGGCGGACGGCGGGGCCGGCAGGGCGCCGCGCGGATCGCGGCGGGGCTCGGTCTCGGCGGCGGCGACGGCGAGCCGGCGCTGCGCCATGGAGTACATGTACTCGTCGAGCGTGCCGGGGTAGACCTCGACGCGCTGGTCCTCGACGTTCCAGATCCCGGTGGCGAGCGTGCGGATCAGGCTCCGGTTGTGGCTGACGAACACCAGGGTGCCGTCGAATGTGCCCAGCGACGCGGCGAGGCTCTCCGACGAGGCGAGGTCGAGGTGGTTGGTCGGCTCGTCCATGAGCAGCAGGTTGCCGGGGGCGATCAGCAGGCGGGCGAGCGCGACGCGCGCCTTCTCGCCGCCGGACAGCACCTTGATCGGCTTGTCGATGTCGTCGCCGGAGAACATGAACGCGCCGAGGATGGAGCGCACGCGCGCCGGCGGGGTCTGGGGCGCCGCGCGCTGCACGACGTCGACGACGGTGGCACCGAGGTCGAGGGTGTCGGCGTGGTGCTGCGCGTAGTAGCCGACCTCGACGCCGTTGCCGATCCGGATCGCGCCGGCGTCGTGGGGCAGCTCGCCGGCGAGCATGCGCAAGAGCGTGGTCTTGCCGGCGCCGTTGACGCCGATGATGCCGATCTTCTCGCCGCGGCGGATGGTGAGGTCGACGCCGGGGAACACGACGTGGTCGCCGTACGCCTTGCGCAGGCCCTCGACGCGGACGACCTCGGCGACGGTGCGCGCGGTCGGCGGGAACGAGAACCGCATCACGCCGCGCTTCTGGTAGGTCTCGACTGACTCCATGCGCTCGAGCGCCTTGATCCGCGACTGCACGGCGCGCGCCTTGTTGGCCTGGGCGCGGAAGCGGTCGACGAACCGGGTCAGCCGCTCGCGCTCGCGCGCCAGGTTCTTGGCCTTGCCGGCGAGGATGGTCTCCTCCTCGGCGCGCTGCTCGATGTACTTCTCGTAGTTGCCGGGGTAGCTGCGTAGGCCCTCGAGCTCGAGCGACACGACCCGCGAGATCTGCTCGTTGAGGAACTCGCGATCGTGGCTGATCAGGAGGAAGCAGCGGTTCCAGCGCTTCAAGAACTCGCTGAACCACGCGACCGACGGCAGGTCGAGGTGGTTGGTCGGCTCGTCGAGCAAGAGCACGTCGGGCCGCTGGAACAGCAGGCCCGCCAGCACGCCGCGCATCTTCCAGCCGCCCGACAGCTCGCCGATATCGCGGGCCTCGTCGCCGGGGGCGAACCCCAGGCCGGCGAGGATCGCGAGGGCCTCGTGCTCGCCGAAGAACCGCTCGAAGTGGTCGATCCGGTCGTGGAGCTCGGCGATGTCGGCGGCGGCGTCGAGCAGCGCGGGCTCGTCGGCGCCCGACCGCGACAGCTCCTCGAGCTCGGCCTCGGCGCCGGCGAGCCGGCGATCGAGCTCGGCGCGCCCCGGCACGCTCGACAGGATCATGTCGATCAGCGCGCGGCCGCCGGCGACCGCGAGGTCCTGCGGCAGCCAGCCGATCCGGACGCCGTTGGCGCGCGTGACGTGGCCGTCGTCGATGTCCTGCTCGCCGGCGATGATCTTGAGCAGCGTGGTCTTGCCCGAGCCGTTGGGCCCGATCAGGCCGATCCGGTCGCCGTGGCCCAGGCGCAGCGACGCGGCGTCGAAGATCATCCGGTCGGCGAAGAACAGGGTCACTTCGTCGAGGACCACCAGGCTCATGACGGCGCGTTAGATAGCACGATCAGCGGCGCTGAGGCCCCCGGGATTTCCCCGGGCCGTCGTCCGCCCCGCCACCGGGCGCGCCCCCGATCGCAGGCCGGCTGCGCCGGTCGCTACGCGCGACCAGGGCCCGCGGCAGGGTGCCATCGGCCTCGCGGCGGCGGATCTCCTCGCCGAGCGGCCGGAGCTGGGCCAGCCGCGCCGGCTGCTCGCGGTAGCGGTCGACCAGCTCGCCGTACAGCTCGCGCACCGCGTCGCCGTCGGGCGGCGCCGCCATCACCGCGCGCACCACCGCGATCCGCCAGCGCAGCGCGGCATCGTCGTCGATCCGCTCGGCCAGCGCGTCGCCGTCCTGGCGCACGCCGGCCAGCGCCGCGGGATCCGCTTCGATCGCCGCGGCGAGCGCGACCAGTCGCTCGTGCGCAGACACCGCACGGATCGTAGCACGCCAGGATCGCGCGGGCGGGCCGGCGATCTGGGCGGCGGCGCGTGGACGGCGCCGCCCGGCCGCGGCATGGTCGGCATGTGCGGATCCCAGCCGCGCTCGCGGCGATCGCGGCGGTCGCCCTCGGCCCGCGGTCCAGCCGCGCCGACAAGCTGGCCCCCGACGACCTCGCCAACAAGAACGACGGCGGCTATGTCACCGGACTGCCGCTGTTCGCGTACGGCACCGACATCGGGCTCGGCCTCGGGGCGCGCGTGTACTACTACTGGGACGGCCACCGCGACGACCGGCGGTTCGCCGAGACGCCCTACCTCTACCGGCTGTTCCTCCAGGCGTTCGCGTCGACCCGCGGCATCCAGTTCCACTGGCTCGACCTCGACGCGCCGCGGATCTTCGACACGCCGTATCGCATCCGCAGCCAGCTGGTCTACGGCCGCAACATCAATAGCAACTACTTCGGCCACGGCGGGCGCGCGCTGGCGCCGCTGGCGTTCCCCGGCTCGTCCAGGACCTACGGCTCGTACACCGACTACACCCACGATCAGTCGCTGGTCGCCGGCGGCCAGGCGTTCACCAAGTACGATCAGTACGACCTGCTGCGGCCGTCCTGGCTCGCCAGCGTCGAGCGGCTGTTCGACGGCGACCGCGTCCGCGTGCTCGCCGGCCTCGGCATCACGTACGCGCAGATCCGCGACTACACCGGCGTGCAGGTCGACGCGATCGACGCTACCGGCGACACCCGCGCGATCGAGGCGCCGACCCGGCTGCGCACCGACTGCGACGCCGGCCGCCTGGTCGGCTGCGGCGGCGGCCGCGACGACTTCCTGCGCCTGGGCATCTCCTATGACACCCGCGACTTCGAGCCCGATCCCAACACCGGCGAGTTCCTCGATCTCGCGATCGACGCCGGCACCGTCGCGCTCGGCTCGCAGTACGACTACGTGCGGCTCATGGTCGCCGCGCGCGGCTACTGGAGCCCGGCCCCCGAGCTCGCCGACCTGGTGCTCGCCGGCCGCGTGCTGTTCGAGGCGCAGAGCAACGGCGCGCCGTTCTTCAGCATGGACTCGCTGCCGTTCACCGAGGACCCGCGCCAGGGCCTCGGCGGCCACCGCACGATACGCGGGTTTCGCCAGGACCGCTTCGTCGGCAGCGTGATGACCGCCGCCAACGCCGAGCTGCGCTGGACGTTCGGCCACGCCCGGCTGCTGGGCCAGCGGTTCGGCTTCATGGTCACGCCGTTCGTCGACGCCGGGCGCCCCTACGACTCGCTCGGCGAGCTGTCGCCGCGCAACTGGCGGACGTCGTACGGCGGCGCGTTCCGGGTGTCGTGGAACCTCGCGACGATCGGCACCGTCGACTACGGCCGGTCGTCCGAGGACACCGGGTTCTACGTCAACTTCAACCACATCTTCTGAGCGGCCGTGACGGCGGTGGGGCACAGCGAACTCCCGGCTTTGCCTGCACCGTGGTCATCGCGATCGGCTTCGAGTACAGTGAAGGTGTGGGGGAACGTTGGGCGACATTTACAGACGGTCTTCGGTGGGTACTGTATGGAACGGGAATCGCGTGGTTGACTCCGTTCGTCGGCACGGTGGATCGCGCGGATCTCGAGTACCTGCGGGAATCGATCCTCAGGGACCTCGAATGGGTGAACACCCTGATCAGCGATCCGGCGAACCACACGCCGGCGCTCCAGCAGGTCGCGATCGATCTGGCGGCGCTCCTCGGACGGACCGGCCAAGTACCAGCCGGTACCGCCTCGGCATTCCCGCAGGTCAAGTCTCCCTGGCACGTGCCGAGCGGCTGGACTAACTATGGCGGGATCCGCGTCGCCTTGCTCGCCGCGCTGCCCGCGCTGGCGCGGCCGGCCGCGCTCGCCGAGTTGAAGCGCATGGAGCCGGTCGTGCTCACCGGCTCGCGCGCGCAGTGGCATGCCCACGTTGCAGAGGTCGAGGCGCTGATCGCCAAGGATCCGGGCTCCCCGGCGATTCCACAAGCCCTGCAGGAGCTGTGGCGCGAGGTGGATTTCGGACGCGGCTACTGGCGGGTTCGCGTCGCGAAGAACACGACGATCATGTCGCTCACCTGGTTCCTCGTGCTCGCCGGGACGATCACCGCGGCGATCATGCTCACCGGGCTCGATGCGACGGACAACGTCGACCCCTGGATCATCGCACTCCTCGGGTTGCTCGGTGGATCGATCAGCGCGCTGCGCAGCACCAACTTGATCGACGCGGAGGAGCGGAAGCCGATCGAGGTGGAGGCCATCAAGCTGCGGCTGCGACCGGTCGTGGGCGCCGCGATGGCGGTCGTGATGTATGTCCTGGGTCGATCGCAGATCGCCTTCGAGCTGGTGACCAAGGCGAACCCGCAGCACGCGGCGCCGATCCAGATCCAGGTATCCAGCGTCGCCTGGGGGTACTACGCGCTGGCATTCCTGGCCGGGTTCACCGAGCGCTGGTTCCTGCAGGTCGTCGGGCTGACCGAGGCGCGCTTCAACCGGAGCTCCCCTCCGGCGCAAGTGCCACCAGGAGGCACCGGCGGAGCAGCCGGCGGCGGAACCACCGGCGGCGGAACGACTGGCGGCGGAACCACCGGCGGCGGAACCACCGGCGGCGGAGCAACCACCGGCGGCGGAGCAACCACCGGCGGCGGAGCCACCACCGGCGGCGGAGCCACCACCGGCGGCGGAACAACCACCGGCGGCGGAACAACCACCGGCGGCGGAGCAACCACCAGCGACGCAACAGGCGGCGGAACAACCACCAGCGGCGGAGCAACCACCAGCGGCGCGAGCAGCGGCACAGCGACCGGACCTACTGGATAGACGCGTCCTCGAACAGCTGCTCGATCACCTGAAACGGATGCGACTCCGCGAGCCGGACCGCGAAGCCGGCAGCTCGTGTATGGCCGCCACCGCCGAAGCGCTGCGCGAACATCGCGCAATCAAATCCAGCATGCGAGCGCAGCGAGATGTGCATGATCGGCGCGCCGGCTTCTTCCCCGAACCCGAACGCGATCACAATGTCCACCTGCGATGCGAGCTGCTCCCCCGCATCGCTGGCGTGCGATAGACCTTCGATCGCGATACCGCGCAGACCGCCAGCGGTCGTGAAGCGATGCGCCACCGTGATCGCTCGCTCGAGGCGACCTCGCTCCCTGAGGATCAGCTGTTCGCCGATCCACGCATAGCGATCCGCCCAGTCGCGCGTCAGCACCGACAGCGGGGTCGCGAGCCAGAACCCGTGCGCGAAGGCCATCAACAGCGCGTGCTGAACACAGCCGTCGCGCCAGATCGGGCTGGCCGTCTGCCAGGTGTCCCGCGCGCCGGCCGCCGCCGCAAACCACGCCGCGAACGGCTGCTCCGGCGCGCCTGCTCGCAGCGGCAGCCAGACATGGCGATACGCGAGGACCGCACCGGACACGCCCGCATCGACGCGCTCGTCTCCGAACACGCCACGGGCGCCGAAGCGATCGACGACGGGTCGCGCAGACCGATGATGATCGAGCACGATCGCCCCGGCGGTAACGAACTCGTCGACCCGGCGGGCGGGTGGTGAGAAGTCACAGAACAGCATCCCGGGTCGCGCGACCAGCTGATCGGCCGAGCGCCCGTAGTCGATGAATACCACCTCGGCGTCCGGCAATGCATCGTGCAGCAGGATCGCCGAGGCGGTTCCATCGGCGCACTCATCGTGGGTGACGATGACGCGGACAGCGGCGAGAGCTTCGTGATCCATCGCGTGAGACGGCGCCGGCGGCGCGACCCACCGCTAGCCTGCCATGACCGCTCGACATTTTCGCGGTGGATCGATCGTCAGCCAGCGGTACCCCCTGCCTCCTCGCGCACTGCGCGGTACAATTGCCAGGTGGATGGTGAGGTTGTCAGCCATGATCGGCGCAAGGGAGCGTTATATCGAGCTGGT
>VBLP01000456.1:0-5399 GCA_005887925.1 Deltaproteobacteria bacterium
ACTTGGCCGCCACCAGCCGCGCCATGTCGCCGAGCGTCTTGATCGTCATCGCCTCCGCCGTGGTGATCGAGATGCCGAGCTCGTCCTCGATCGCGTTGATGAAGCCCAGGGTCGCGACCGAGTCCCATCCGGGAGTCACGCCGGGGGCGGCGTCGGGTCCGAGCGAGCTCGCCGGGGCGCCGCACACGTCGGCCAGCAGCGCTGCGAGCCTCTCGTGGAGACCGTCTCTCATGTCACCGAGTAAGCTAGGCGGGCCCGAAACGTCCGTCAACTGCTGCCTCGGGCGGAGCCGCCGTGTTACCGTGGGTCGGTGGTTGGGCGGATCTCGGTCATCATCCCATACTACAACCGGGCGCGCTTCATCGATGATTGCCTCGCATCGGTGTTCGCCCAGAGCTGGGCCCCCGACGAGATCATCGTGGTCGACGACGCCTCCGACCGCGCCGAGCGCCGCTACCTCGACCGCTTCCTGCCCCGCGTCCGGATCGTCGACCAGCCGCGCAACCTCGGTGTGTCTGCGGCGCGCAACGCCGGTGTGCGCGCCAGGTAGACTACCTCGCCGGCCACCCCGGCTGCGACGGCGTACACAGCGCGATCCGCGCGTTCTACGAGGACGGCCGCGCCTCGGTATCGGCGGCGATCGCGCCGCAGCTCACCCTCGAAGACGCACTCCACGACAACATGATCCGGATGCAGAGCCTGATGATCAAGACCGACGTGCTGCGCGCGATCGGCGGCTTCGACGAGACCCTGCGGTGCTGCGAGGACGACGACCTCGGCATCCGGCTCGCCGCCCGAGGCTACCGGATCGACTTCATCGACGAGTCGCTCACCGAGATGCGGCGCGGCAACTACGACCACCTGTTCAGCAACTGGCGGCGCATCGTCCGCGGCAAGGCGGCGGTGGCGATCCGGCATCGCGCGCTGCTCGAGCGCACGCTGGGCCGTGGCGCGACGCGGCGCCGGATCGCGCGCGCGGTGCGCAAGGCTGGCGCGATCCGCGGCGGGGTGGTCGGCAGGATGCTGTTCGCGGGCGGCTGGCTGGTGGGTGGCTTCGACCAGGCGACCGACTGAGCGCGATGGTCGACCTGGTCACGATCGGACTGTCCGAGCGGAGCCGGATCCGCGAGATCTGGTGTGGGCTCGAGACCACGTCGCGGCCGGCGTACTTCCTGGCGTGGCCGTGGGTCGAGACCTGGCTCGACGCGCTGCCGCCGTCGGCGCCGATCGCGCTCCAGGTCGTGCGGCGCGCAGGCGCGCCGGTCGCCGCGTTCTTCGTCGGCGAGCGCACGGTGTGGCGCCACCGCGTGCTGAAGAGCCGCGCGCTGCACTGGAACCAGACCGGCCACGTCGACTTCGACGAGATCTGCATCGAATACAACGGCATGGTCCACGACGGCGCGCCGCCGCCGTTCACCGAGATCCTCGCGCAGCTGCCCGGCGGATGGGATGAGCTCTACCTCGCGGCGCTCGACGTCGAGGGGCCGATCGCGCGCCGGATCCTCGAGCAGCCGATGCCGCTGTGGACGCGGATCGATCGCGTGCCGTGTCCGGTCGTCGAGCTCGCCAAGGTGCGCGGCGCCGGCGACTACCTCAAGATCCTCGGCGGCAGCACGCGGTCGCAGATCCGCCGGTCGCAGAAGCTCTACGGCGCGCGCGGCAAGCTCGCGCTCGAGGTCGCGACGTCGCCGGCGCAGGCGGTCGCGATCTTCGACGAGCTGGTCGAGCTGCATCGCCGCGCGTGGGGCGATCGCGGCGGGCCGGGCGCGTTCCTGCCGTTCGTCCACGCGTTCCACCGGCGCCTGATCGAGCGCCGGCTCGCGGCGGGCGAGATCCAGCTCATCCGGGTGCGCGCCGGCGACACCACCGTCGGCTGCCTCTACAACTTCGTGTGGCAGGGCACCGTGCTGTTCTACCAGAGCGGCCTGGCCTACGAGTCCAACAGCAAGCTCAAGCCCGGCCTGGTCTGCCACGCGCTCGCGGTCGAGCATGCCGCGCGGGCCGGCCACGACTGGTACGACTTCCTCGCAGGCCAGTCGCGCTACAAGCAGAGCCTGGCCACCGGAGCGCGCGAGCTGGTCTGGATCCGGCTGCAGCAGCCCCGGCTGCGCTTCGCGCTCGAGAACGCCGCGCGCACCGCCCGCAACTACGTCCGTGACCGCCTGCGCGACCGGCGCGGCGACGGGGCCGGCGCGCCGAGCGCACCCGCCGAGGAATCTGCCGAGTGATGCCGCGGAACGCCGCGGACGGTCCTCCGCGGCGATGACCCGGCAACGCTTGCCACACGCACGCTGCGTCGATACGCCGCGGTCACCTTCCTGCCCGAGGGCGACGCGGCGGACGCCACTCGCCGAAGGAATCCGCGGATCCGCGGGACGGATGCGCTGGTCACGCTGCGCGCGCCGGTCGAGGTCCGCGGTCTGCTCGGCCGGCGGCGGCGGGCCGACCGGATCGCGCTCACGATCGACGATCCGAAGGCGTTCGCGGCCGCCCTGGCGATCGCGAACCCAGGCTAGGTTCCGGCTGCGGCCGGCGACGCAACCTCCGTGTTCGCGTCCTTCATTCGCTCGCTGGTGAAAATCAGATGGTTTTTTCAACCAGGTTCGCTAGGCTGTCCCGAGGACTGGAGCTGAACGATCATGATCCGGACCAGACGACACTGCGCGTCCGCTGTTTGTGGATTGGTCATCGCGGCGATCGGCGCCGGGACCGGCGTGGCCTGCACGGCGGCCCGGGCCAGACCGCGAGCGCGGGAAGACGTCGGAGCGGGCGGCGTTCGTGATGCACTCGTCGGCGTCCGGACCATCGAGATCGTCGCCGCCGGCCGGGCCACGTTCAGCGCACGCGTCTGGTACCCCACCTCGGGTGGAGAACCGAAGACCTTCAGAGCCAACGCCGTCTTGCCCGGTTACCAGGCGGTTCCCGACGGCGCGGTTGCTGTGAAATCACCAGCTCCGCTCGTCATCCTGCTTCACGGCTCCGGCGGCGGCGCTGAAGGCATGGCGTGGATCGCGCTCGAGCTCGTTGCCCATGGCGCGATCGCCGTGGCGGCCGATCACCCCGCCAGTGCCTCCGGCGACGGCAGGCAAAGAAGCATCCTCGATGTCTGGGAGCAACCCGACGACGTACGCGCCATGATCGATCAGCTCGAGAGCTCCGACTGGTCGGCACGCATCGATCGAGACCGCATCGCGGTCGTCGGGTTCTCCCTGGGCGGACAGTCCGCGATGCTGCTCGCCGGTGCGCGGTTCGAGTTCGCGCGGGTCCAGGAGTTCTGCAAGACTCATCGCGACGGCGCCTGCGAGGCGCTCCAGCCCTACTTCGGCTCGTTCGACGACGCCTTCCTCGCGCGGGCGAACGCTGATCACGCCGACCACCGCATCCGAGCCGCCGTCGCGATCGCCCCGGGCTTCACCGAGGCAATGACCGCGGCATCGTTACAGGCCCTCGCTCCCACCCTCATCATCGCCGGTGGACACGATCAGCAGCTCCCTCCGGAGACCCGCGTGCGGCCGATGCTCGTGCACCTCCGTCCACCGAGCGGCTACCACGAGATCGCGTCGGCGAAGCACTACAGCTTCTTGCCGCTGTGTCGCCCGAACGCAAACGAGCTCCTGGCCGGGACGCCCGAGGAGGGGCTGTGTCAGGAACAGGTCGGCACGACACGCGAGCAGATTCACACCGAAGCGCTCGAGGCGATCACGACGTTTCTTCGTGACCGAGGCGTCCTCGTCGACTCCCAGGCGCGGCTGTAGACCGGTCTGGTTGCATGCAGCCCACCTGGCGCGGGGAAACCGCGGCCGGGACCGTCTATACTTCTGCGGCGATGGCCGAACCGCTCCTGGTCGTACGCTCGCGCCGCGTCGTGACCGATATCGTCGCGCCCGCCGCGATCCACGTGCGCGCCGGCCGGATCGAGCGGGTCGCGGCGTGGGACGACGTGCCGGCGGGGGCGCGGCTCGACGACGCGGGCGAGCTCGCGGTGCTGCCGGGCATCGTCGATACCCATGTCCACCTGAACGAGCCCGGGCGCACCGAGTGGGAGGGCTTCGCGACGGCGACGCGTGCCGCGGCGATCGGTGGCGTGACCACGCTGGTCGACATGCCGCTCAACTCGATCCCGCCGACCACGACGTGCGAGGCGCTGTCGGCCAAGCGCGCCGCCGCCGCGGGGCAGTGCGCCGTCGACGTCGGGTTCTGGGGCGGGGTGGTGCCGGGCAACGCGGGCGAGCTGGCGGGGCTGGTGGCGGACGGCGTGCGTGGCTTCAAGTGCTTCCTGGTCGATTCGGGCGTCGAGGAGTTCGGCTGGGTGGGCGAGGCCGAGCTCGCGCCGGCGATGGCGATCCTCGCGGGGCTGGGCGCGCCGCTGCTGGTCCACGCGGAGGTCGCCGGGCCGATCGACGCGGCCGCGGCGGGGCTGGCCGGCGCCGACCCGCGGCGCTACGCGACGTACCTGGCATCGCGGCCGCCGGCGGCCGAGGAGCAGGCGATCGCGCTGGTGACCCGGCTGTGCCGCGCGACGGGGGCGCGGACCCACATCGTGCATCACTCGGCAGCCAGCGCGCTCGACCAGCTGCGCGCGGCGCGCGCCGACGGACTGCCGCTCACCGCCGAGACCTGCCCGCATTACCTGCACTTCACGGCCGAGGCGATCCCCGACGGTGCGACGCCGTTCAAGTGCGCGCCGCCGATCCGCGATGCGGCGAACCGCGAGGCGCTGTGGCGCGCGCTCGCCGAGGGCGTGCTGGATCTGGTCGCGTCGGACCACTCGCCGTGCAGCCCGGGGCTCAAGGCGATCGAGGCCGGTGACTTCGTCGCCGCGTGGGGCGGTGTGGCGGGGCTGCAGCTCGCGCTGTCGGTGGTGTGGACCGAGGCCTGCGCGCGCGGCCACTCGCTGGTCGATGTCGCGCGCTGGATGTCGGCGGGGCCGGCGCGGCTCGCCGGGCTGGGCGCCAAGGGCGCGATCGCCGCGGGCCGCGACGCCGATCTGGTCGTGTTCGACGATGCCGCGACGGCCACGGTCACGGCTGCGTCGATCCACCATCGCCACCGCGTGACGCCGTACGCGGGCGAGACGCTGCGCGGGCAGGTTGCGGCGACCTACCTGCGCGGCCAGCGCATCGCCGAGGCCGGCCGCGCGCTCGCCGGCGATCTGGGCACCCTGCTATGACCGACTTCCTCGACCTGCCTGATCTCGCGTGCGAGGCCGTCGGCGGCGCGGCGCTGGCGTGCAACGACGAGTTCTTCGCCGAGAAGGACAACCTGCTCCGCGAGCACGCGGCGGTGTGGAAGGACCACATCTATACCGATCGCGGCAAGTGGATGGACGGCTGGGAGACGCGCCGGCGGCGGCCGCCGGAGTCGATCGGGCACCCGGCGACGGACGGCGATCACGACTG
>VBLP01000456.1:5411-15338 GCA_005887925.1 Deltaproteobacteria bacterium
GCGGCGCGGTCGTCGACACTGCGTACTTCCGCGGCAACTTCCCCGAGTCGTGCGCGCTGCACGCCACCGAGATCGACGACGCGCTCGACCTGCGCGGGCTCGACGCCGCGACCTGGACCGAGATCCTGCCGCGCAGCCAGCTCGCCGGCGACACCCGCAACACGTTCGCGATCGACGCGCCCCAGCGCTTCACCCACGTGCGGCTCGCGATCTTCCCCGACGGCGGCGTCGCGCGGCTGCGGATCCACGGCGAGGTCGTGCCGCGGTGGTCGCGGCTGCGCGCGCTCGGCGGCCCGATCGACCTCGCCGCGCTCGAGCACGGCGCGGTGGTCGAGACCTGCAGCGACATGTTCTTCGGCTCGCGCAATAACCTCATCAAGCCCGGGCAGTCGCGCAGCATGGCCGACGGCTGGGAGACCCGGCGGCGCCGCGGCCCTGGCAACGACTGGGCGATCGTCCGGCTCGCCGCGGCCGGCACGATCGAGCGGCTCGCGATCGACACCACGCACTTCCGGGGCAACGCGCCCGGCCGGTGCACCGTCGAGGGCATCGACGCGCCCGGCAATGCGCCCGGAAGCGCAGAGCAGCTCACCGGCTGGCGCCTCTTGCTCGCGTCGCCGCTCCAGCCTCACACCCGCCAGGTGTTCGACGACGAGCTGCGCCGGATCGGTGCGGTGACCCACCTCAAGCTGTCGGTGTTCCCCGACGGCGGCGTGGCCCGGCTGCGCGCGTACGGCGAGCTCGCGGGCGATCCCGGCGCCGGGCTGGCCCGGCTCAACGCGCTGTCCGCCGACGAGGCGCGCGCTGCCCTGCGCCGGTGCTGCGGCGCGGCGCGCTGGGTCGAGGCGATGGCGGCGGCGCGGCCGTTCGAGGACGCCGCGGCGCTGCTGCGCATCGCAGAGCGCACCTGGTGGTCGCTCGACGAGGCGGCACACCGCGAGGCGTTCGCCGCGCACCCCCGCATCGGCGAGACCCGTGCGCCCGCCGGCGGCGACACCGCCTGGTCGGCCGGCGAGCAGCGCGCGGCGCAGTCCGCCGATGCCGAGCTGCTCGCCGAGCTCGCCGAGGCCAACCGCGCGTACGTCGAGCGCCACGGCTTCCTGTTCATCGTCTGCGCGACCGGCCGGTCCGCCGCGTCGATGCTCGCCGACCTGCGCGCCCGGCTGCCGAGCTCGCTCGCCGACGAGCTGCGCACCGCGGCCGAGGAGCAGATCAAGATCGCGCGGCTGCGGCTCGGCAAGCTGCTCGGAGAGCTCGCATGATCACCACCCACGTCCTCGACACCGCGGCCGGCCGCCCCGGCAGGGCGATCGCGATCGAGCTCGAGCGCAACGACGGCGGCAGCTGGCACCGGATCGGCGCCGGCGTCACCGACGACGACGGCCGGCTCCGCACGCTGACCGCGCCGGGCCCGGTCAGCCCCGGCATCTATCGCCTCCGGTTCCACACCGGCGCGTACTTCGCGGCGCACCAGCAGGTCGGCTTCTTCCCCGTCGTCGAGATCGAGTTCCTCGTCGACGACGGCGGCCAGCACTACCACGTCCCGCTGCTGCTATCGCCGTTCGGCTACTCGACGTACCGCGGCAGCTGACCGACGGCCCATCAGCGCAGGATGCCGGCCTTGAGCGCCTTGGCCACGGCCTCGGACTTGGTGTGGACGTGCAGCTTGTCGTAGATGCTGCGCACGTGGTTGCGCACGGTGTTGATGCTGATGTCGAGCTGGCCGGCGGCGTTCAGGTAGCTGTGGCCGGCCATCGCGGATCCGGAAGAAGTCCGGCAGCGTGGTCGCGAGGTCCTCGATCCGCGCGACCCGGGGGTAGTGCGCGATACCCTCGGCGGTCGGATACCACCAGCGGTCATCGCGATCGATCGCGATCGTCTGGCCCTGGGTCCAGGCCTGCATCGCGACATCGTCCGGCAGCCGCGGTGTCACGCCGGCGAACCGCTTGCCGTCGAGGCGGTGCAGCGGCCGGGGCGCGCCTTCGGTGAGCACGTGGAGCTGGCCGTGCGCCTCGGCGAACCCGCGCACCGCGGTGTCGTCGAGCCCGTCGCCGTGATCGTAGGCGACCAGGCCCCGGCTCGCGATCCGCTGCAGCCCGCGCGCGTCGCTGCCGATCCACAGGTTGCCGTCGACGTCCTCGACCAGCGGCGTCGCGGCGCGGTCGGACACGCCGGCCGCCGCCAGGCCGTGGAAGCCGCCGTCGTAGCGCGACAGCTCGCCGGTCGTGCCGATCCAGATCGCGCCGTGCGAGTCCTCGAGGATCGCGCGCCGGCCCCAGCCGTTCGGCACGTGGTGCAGCCAGCCCGGGCCATCGGCCGGCCACAGCGCGCCGCCCGGCGCGACCGGGAAGCGCTCGCCGAGCGGGATCGCGAGCACCCGCCGGTCGACGTGGCCGAGCCACAGCCGGCGCTCGCGGTCGAGGCACAGCGCGAACACGCGATCGTCGAACACGCCGTCGCCGGCGAACGGATACAGCGCGGCCGAGCCATCGCCGCGGCGGTGGACCAGCCCGTGCCAGGTCCCCAGCCACAGCGAGCGGTCCACCGGATCGGGCGCGATCGCGAGGATCGTGGCCCTGCCGAGCGCGACGCCGACCGGCCGCGCGATCGCGGCGCCGCCCACGATCTCGACGAGCCCGCGCACCGTCCCCACCCACAGCCGGCCGTCGCCGTCCTCGGCCAGCGCGATCGCCGCGGCGGTCGCGACCGCGTGGAACCGGAGCCGGGTGCCGCGCGCCCGCGGATCGAGCCAGGCGAGCCCGCCGTCGGTCGCGACCCAGATCGTCCCGTCGCGCGCGGTGAGCACGTCGTGCGTGACCGAGCTCGGCAGGCCGTCGTGCACGCCGAAGCTCTCGAAGCGGTGGCCGTCGAACCGGCTGACGCCGTCGAGCGTGGCGAACCACAGGTAGCCGAGGCCATCGCGCGCGCCGCGGTCGACGCGGTCGTTGGCGAGCCCGTCGGCCGTCGTGTAGCCGTGGACCGGCCAGTGCTCTGCCCGCGCCGCCGCACTGCACAGGAGGATCCAGGACACCGCCAACCATCGCATTTCGGGATCGACGAGTTCACCACGGCGCAGAAGGCCTGTCACCAGATCGATCGACGCAGCGTTGTCTGCGGGGGACTGCGCGCGCGGCCGATCTTGCCAGGTGTCGCAAGAATGCCGGCGGCCGCTGTCACCAGATCGATCACCACCGCGTTGGTCGCCGCATCGACGTCGACTGCTCATCGATCCGGACACACCTACAGAAGGAGACAACCATGACTGCCATCTCCGTCAAGAAGACGCTCTCGGGTCTGGCGCTGGGCGCCGGTCTATTCATGCTGCTCGGCGCCGCGACCTGCGATGGCCCCGCGCTCGTCGCGCGATCGGGCTTGCCCAACGGCCAGTGCGTCGTGACCCGCCCGATCAACGGCACCGCGCCGATGGCGCTCGGCGACGTGGTGCAGATCGCCAGCCAGACCAACGTCAATGACTTCATTCAATGCCACATCCTCGTGCTGGGCGATAACAACACCGGCGACTACCTGATCACGGTGTCGCCGTCCGATGCGCAGGGCCATTCCTTCGTCGGCGACCAGAACTTCGTGGGCGCCCTGCCGGCCTTCGTCGTCAACCTGTCCCGGTGACGGGGCGCCCGAGCTGAAGCGGGTTCCTTCCGGGATTCTGCAGTGCACGCACCGTCGCGGCGACAAACCGACACCGTGGCAACCCCCGGTCGGTGATACAAACCGCGCCATGTCCGTGCGTACATCTCTCTCCGAGAAGAAGCTCCAGAAGGCAGTGGGTCGCGTGCGGCGCGCGCAGGCGCGGTTCACCGAGCGCTATCCCGGCGACTCGGGCGCCCGCCAGCCGGTGCACACCGTGTACGGCGGCGCCCATCTGTTCGCCTCGGACACCGCGCGCAAGCTCGGCGATCTCGCGCTGCGCGCGCTCGAGGCCTACGCGCCCGACGCGGCGGCGTTCGCCGAGGCGATCGGCGTACCGCGCGAGCTCGCGCCCAAGGTCTACGACCGCGTGCGCGACAAGCTGCGCCGCGAGCCGGTCGAGGACTTCCGCATCGACTTCGAGGACGGCTACGGCAACCGCCCCGACGACGAGGAGGACGGCCACGCCGTCGCCGCGGCCAAGCAGGTCGCCGCCGGCATCGTCGCGGGCACGCTGCCGTCGTTCCTCGGCATCCGGGTAAAGCCGCTGAGCGGCGAGCTGGCGATGCGCTCGCTGCGCACGCTCGACGTGTTCCTGACCGAGCTGCTCACCACCACCAACGGCACGCTGCCGCCGAACTTCGTGGTCACGCTGCCCAAGATCCAGAGCCGCACCGACGTCGACGTGCTGGTCGAGACCTTCGAGCAGCTCGAGGACCGGCTCGACATCGAGGTCGGCGCGCTGCGCGTCGAGTTCATGGTCGAGACCACGCAGAGCATCTTCGACCCGCAGGGCCGCTCGGTCTTGCCTCGCCTGCACCGCGCCGCCGGCAGCCGGCTGACCGGGGCGCACTTCGGGACCTACGACTACACCGCCAACTGCGACATCACCGCTGCGCAGCAGCGCATGCGCCATCCGGCGTGCGACTTCGCCAAGCACATGATGAAGATCGCGTTCGCCGGCACCGGCGTGATGCTGTCCGACGGCGCCACCAACATCATGCCGGTCGCCCCGCACCGCGGGCCGGAGCTCACCGACGAGCAGCAGCGCGCCAACCGCGCGGCGGTGTTCGCGGCGTGGCGGCTCGGCGCCGACGACATCCGGCACTCGCTGATCCACGGCTTCTACCAGGGCTGGGACCTCCACCCCGCGCAGCTGCCGATCCGCTACGGCGCGGTCTACGCGTTCTTCCTCGAGGGCCTCGCCCCGGCGTCCGAGCGGCTGCGCAACTTCGTCGACAAGGCCGCGCAGGCGACGCTGGTCGGCGATGTGTTCGACGACGCCGCCACCGGCCAGGGCCTGCTCAACTACTTCCTGCGCGGCATCGCGTGCGGCGCGGTCACCGAGCAGGAGGCGCTGGCGACCGGACTCTCGCTCGACGAGATCCGCAGCAAGTCGTTCGTCAAGATCATGGCGGCCCGCCGCGCCAAGCCCTGATCGCGCCGGTCCGCCGCAAGTGGTCGCTGCCACAGCACTTCACCCGGGGGCTCGTCCCCGGTTGCACCGGCGGCGCGACTCATGTAGACACAAGGATCTGCGGAGGATGTAGCTCAGTTTGGTAGAGCACCAGGTTGTGGCCCTGGGTGTCGCGGGTTCGATCCCCGTCATTCTCCCCAACGCGTCCGCACTACCGGTCCGGCAGCGGCCAGGCCGGGCGCTCAGCCGGCCCGCGCCAGGTAAGCGAGCAGGCGCGGCCGGATCGCCTGCATCGCGCGGGCGCGGTGCGACCGTTCGCCCTTGGGGCCGACGCCGAGCTCGGCGAAGGTCTGCCCGAGCTCGGGGACCAGGAACAAGGGGTCGTAGCCGAAGCCGCCCGTGCCGCGCGGCGCGTCGAGCACGACGCCCTCGCAGGCGCCGTCCGCGGTGATCACAGCGTCGCCGAGCGGGCCGGCGACATCGGCGAGCGCGAGGACCGAGCGGAACCGCGCGGTGCGGCGGTCGGCCGGCACGCCGTCGAGCGCGGTGAGCAGCTTGGCGTTGTTGGCGGCGTCGCCGGCGCCCGGCCCGGCGTAGCGCGCGCTCCACACGCCGGGCGCACCGCCGAGCGCGGCACGTTCGATCGCGCGCAGCTCGACGCGATGCTCGACCTCGCCGGCGAGGGGATCCGCCAGCTCGTGGCGGTGCAGCGCCGGGTCGTGGCGTGACCCGCCCGCTGGTGTTCGCGACCCGCAACCCGGGCAAGCTGGTCGAGCTGCGGGGCAGGAGCTGCCGCAGCTCGACCAGCTTGCCCGGGTTGCGGGTCGCGAACACCAGCGGGCGGGTCACGCCACGACCCGGCGCTGCACCGCCACGAGCTGGCGGATCCCCTCGCCGGCGAGGTCGAGCATCGCGTCGAGCTGCGCGCGATCGAACGTGCCGCGCTCGGCGGTACCCTGGACCTCGATCAGCGCGCCGCCGTCGCCGCCGACCACGTTCATGTCGACCTCGGCCCGGGAATCCTCGGCGTAGGGCAGGTCGAGCACGACCTCGCCACCGACGATGCCGACCGACACCGCCGCGACCGGCGGGCGCAGCGCGCGCGTATCGGCGAGCTTGCCGGCGGCGACCAGCTTCTGGATCGCGAACGCCAGCGCGATCCACGCCCCGGTGATCGAGGCCACGCGGGTCCCGCCGTCGGCCGAGATCACGTCGCAGTCGACCGCGATCGTGCGCTCGCCGAGCTGGCCGAGGTCGACCGCGGCGCGCAGCGAGCGGCCGATCAGCCGCTGGATCTCCTTGCCGCGGCCACCCGGATCGCGCTTGGTCCGGGTGTGGGTCGAGCGCGGCAGCATCGCGTACTCGGCCGTGAGCCAGCCCTTGCCCTTGCCGACCAGGAACGCCGGCACGCCATCCTCGACGCTGGCCGAGCACACGACCCAGGTGTCGCCGAGCTTGATCAGCGCCGAGCCCTCCGCGTGCTTCTGGTAGTGCGGGATGATCTCGAGCGGGCGGAGCTGATCGGGGCGTCTGCCATCGGCGCGCATGATCGCGCAAGGTACCGCAAAGCGAGCCCGCGGGATTCCCCGGAGCACCGCGAGCCACGCCGCGGTCGCGAACGTCACTCGCCGCGCAGCAGCAGCTTGGCGGCGTTGCGCACGGCGTGGGGATAGGCGGTCTGGACCGCGGCGAGTCGCAGCTCGTGCTTGGGGACGAGCCGCAGCACCTTCAGGATCTGGTCGGTGCCCAGCCGCGGATTCGCCAGCAGCGCGCGGCGGACCTCGGGGACGGCGAGCCACGCGCCGTTGCCGAGGATGATCTCGAGCAGCACGCGCGGCAGCGTGCCGTAGCGCGCGATCCGCGACACCTCGGGCGCGGTCAGCCGCGGGTTGCGCAGCAAGGTGTCCCAGACGTTCTTGCCGTACAGCCGCTCGAGCACGATCCGCTCGTGCAGATCGCCGCTGGTCGCGAGCTTGATCTGTGCCGCGAGCGTCATGCCGCGCAGCCGCTCGTGGAGGTTGCGCGAGCTCCGCGGCTCGGCCCCGGGATCACCGGAGGCGTCGCCGTCGAGATCCGGATCGGTGGAGGGCTCGCCGGCGCCCGGCTCGTCGCTCGCGAGCGGGGCACCCTCGTCCTCGGTAGCGCCCTCACCGGCCGCGAGGGGCGCGCCGTCGTCCTCCGTGGTCTCGAGGGATCCGGCGGGCTCGTCCGCATCCACCACCTCGGGATACGCAACGTCGAAGAACGCGGCATCGGCCTCCGAGATCGCCGGCGCCGGATCGGATCCGAGCAGGCCGGTCGCATCGCCGGTGGCCGCGCCAGGTGCGAACACCGGGACGGTGCGATGGTCCTCGTCGGACTCGTAGGCGACCGGAACGGCGAGGTCTTCGCCGGGCGCGTCCAGTGTCGCCGGCGATGCGGTGCTGTCGTCGGCCTCGACCCCGTACGAGGCACGCGGCCCGGCCCCCGACCGCGTCGCGACCGGGACGGTGCGGTGGTCGTCATCGGGCTCGTAGGCGACTGGAACGGCGAGGTCATCATCGCCGGGCGCCGCGAGCTCCGCGATCTGCGCGCGCATCGCGGTCGAGAACCCGATCAGCTCGAGGCCGGCGCCGCGCTGCTCGTCGACCCAGACCACGCGCGCGGGCAGCGACACGCGGCGGTGGGCGCCGCACACCACCAGCTCGCACTCCTCGGCCATCCGCAGCGTGCAGCCTGGCACGAAGACGCCACCGGCAGCGAGATCGCGAGACAGCGCCGCATCTCTCGCCAGCTCGATCAGGACCGTCGATCGCCGCACGCGGGGATTCTACGCCGTCGCCTCGCGGACAGGCGATTTCCCGTGGCGCTCGCGGCGCGCGCTGCCGCGCATCGCGGCGTCACTCCGCCTGTGTGATCAGCTCCGCGATGTGCGCGGCCGGCGTGTCCGGAGCCTGATGGAGGTACGTATAGGCGGCCGCGCGACATCGGTCATCGAGCTTGTCGAGGCACAGGATCCGGACCCGGAGCCAGAGCGCGGCGCGGTACTCCTTGCCGCCCGGGAACCGGCGGACGTACTGGTCGAGCGCCTGCAGCGCATCGGTACTGTCGCCCAGCTTGAAGTGCCGGATCACCGCGATGCTGTAAAACGCCTGGGACGCTTCATCGCCCGAGTGGTGCGCGGCGATCTCGTAGTACCTGGTCACCGCGCCGGCGGCGTTGCGGACACCGACGTCGAGCGCCGGCTCGACAGGCTGGGCGCGGATCGCGGCCCGCAGATCGACGTGCGGATCGGGCGGGGCGACGATGCGCGGGCGAGCCGCGTCGCCGGTCTGCCGCGCCGGCGCGGCAGCGACCCGGGGCGGAGACGGCGCCGGGACCGGGGCCTCCGGCACGGCCGGCTTGCGGTCGTGGAGCACGTCGGGCGCGGCGGCGCGGTGGTCGCGGAGCACCTCCGGCGCCGCGGCGATCGTGGTCGGCGTGGTCGGCGTGGTCGGCGTGGTCGGCGTGGGCGGCGTGCTCGATTCGTTCGGCATCGGCGCCGGCGGCTGGGGACGCGCGTCCGCGGCTGCGACCAGGCCCACGCCGGTGCGCCACGCCTGGCCGGCCGCGATCCGGGTCTGCTCCTGGAGGTGCACGACGCGCACCGCGCCCTCGGTGACGTGGACCGCGACCTCGCCGCGGCCGTCGCCGTAGTCGACCGTGAAGCGCGTGCCGACGACGACCACGTCGGTGTCGCCCGCGCGCACGATCAGCGGCGGCCGCGCGCCTCGCTTGCCGACCTCGAGCGCGAGCTTGCCGCGCGCCATCGCGATCACGACGCCGCCGTCGGGCCGGGTCACGGTGAACGCGGTGTCCGGATCGCTCTCGATCCGGGCGTCGCCGATGTCGAGCATCGAGCGCGCGGGCGAGGTCTGCACGCGGACCGGCACCGGCTCGGCGATCACCGGCGGCCTGTCGGGCGCGACGTGCAGCGCCCAGCCGATCGCGCCGGCGGCGACCACCGCGGCTCAGCCGCTCCTCGTCGAGCGGCTCGACCGGGATCCGACCGGCGAGCCTCACGGCGCCTCCCGGCCGTCGAACGGGATGACCTGGCCGGCCGGCGCGAGGAACTCGCTCAGCACCGGATCGGCGGCGGCCGCCGCCTCGATCCGCTTGCGCGCCCGCCACACCCGCAGCTTGGTCGCCGTCACCGACGAGCCGACCAGCTCCGCGGTGTCGGCGAGCGAGCGGCCGTCGATCTCGTGCAGCGTGAACGCCAGCCGCGCCGCGGGCGACAGCTCGTCGAGCACGGCGTAGAGCCGCAGCACGCCATCGCGGGCGAGCTAGCGGCGCGCACCGGGGCCGGTCTCGGGGGCGGCGAGCTCGACCGCCGCCTCGTCGTCGAGCGGATCGGTCGCGACCCGGCGCTGCTTCTGCGACAGGTAGCGATAGGCGCAGCGAGGAACGCCTCCTGCAGCAGGTCGTCCATGTCGCGGTTGGAGCCGAG
The DNA here is from genome assembly GCA_005887925.1 of Deltaproteobacteria bacterium. GTDB lineage: Bacteria > Myxococcota_A > Polyangia > Haliangiales > Haliangiaceae > JABFXX01. Next base: position 14,942 of record VBLP01000456.1, read on the forward strand.
CACGCGGAACAGGCAGGCGTGCACGCGGTTCTTGTGGCGGCGAAACAGCTCGCGCGTGGCCGCGGGCTCGCCCGTCAAGCAGCGGTCGACCAGCAACACGTCTTCGACGTAGAGCACCGCGGTCACGTACCTCTCATGGTGCATGACGCCGGGGCCGCGGTTACTATTCCACTGTAAGTCCGCGATTACCTGCGCGTTATCCGCGGGGTAGGTCGGCCAGCGGGCCGGGGCACTCGCCGCGGAGCCTGCAGCCCGCGCACTCGCCGCCGGTCCAGATCCGGTCGTACATCGACTGGACCTGATCGAGCAGCGGCGCGTCGTCGGTGACGATGCCGAGCTCGAAGTTGCGGCGGCCGGGGCCCCTGGCGCCCAGGCCGGCGCCGGTCCAGTTGGCGCT
>VBLP01000453.1:0-5217 GCA_005887925.1 Deltaproteobacteria bacterium
ACTCATGTCGTAGTAGTAGATGCCGCCATCGCTGCAGGGATCATCGGTAAACGAGCACACATTTCCCATGAATCCAGAGTCCGTGATGAAACCGCAATCACAGGCAAAGACCTGCTTGTATTGATTGTTATCGTGGGGATCGATCGTGCTCTTGTCTCCGGTGCCCATGACATAGGAGTAAGTGAAAGAGGAAGGCGTTGCCGGCCGTTCTGTAGCAACGGAGCCGTCGGTGGAGGGGCTTGGATCTTGGGTCGTTAGCATGGCATGGACACTATCAGACACAACGGTCGCTGACACCTTGGAGCATTTACAACTTAGACTGTATAGACCCACTCGTACTTCGCTGCGGTGAAGCGTTCAACGCCACTGGAAATTGCCTGAACCGAACTCCTGGGACGTGTGTGAATGGGGGCTCGAACCCTACCGATGCAAAGCCGAGGTCGCCCACCGCACACTCCACTGCACGCGTGCTGGCTAGCCTGCGCATCCGGCCGGGAACCAGCGGGAGTGGGGCTTGTTGGAGGCTCGACCGGCTACGCGCGCGTCTCGACCGCTGACCAGAAGCTCGACCTCCAACGCGACGAGCTCAAGCGCGCCGGCTGTCGCAAGCTGTTCACCGATGTCGCTCGAGGATCACTGGTGATCGTGGTCTCTGTCGTGGTCCCTGTCGCGTCCCCGATCGTGGTCATCGCGGCGGCTGTCGACGCAGCGGTCCCGCTCCCAGTGCTGCGACGGCCGGCAATGGCGAGTTTCACTCGCCGCCGTCGTGTAGGGTCTGGATCGTATGAAGCATCCCGCGAGGGAGACCGCCAGAGCGGATACGAGGAGCAAGCGTGTAGTTCTCATGACAAGCCTGCTTTGCAATGGGCGTGCGAGGAGTCAGCGTTGCCGACACCAGGCTCGTCTCTTGCTCGCGATCGCCGCCTTCATGCACTGAAGGGTTGATACTTGAGCTGCTGCCCGCTGATCGAGATGTCGACCATGAGGCCTCCACGCGACAGCACGAACACGCTCGCGTTCGGATCGAAGGTCGCATGCGCCGCCGCCCCAGCACTCAATATCACCACGCCCACGTCGGCACCGATGGTGTAGTCCCCGGCCTTCAGCGCATCGACATCGGCGGTACGCCGCAGCACGAGCAGCTCGGAGAAGCTCTCTCCGCCGAGCTGAGCCCCGAGCGAGGCCTGCTCCAGCGACACGTATCCGGTGGCCGATCCGCCTTCGTAGAGAACGCCCCTTCCGTACGCGCCACCGACGATCATGCCGCCCTTGCCAACGGACGGAAATACCGCGTAGGCGAGTGCTCCTTGGGTGACGTCGCGGAGTGCCGGTTTGCGGGCGATCATCTCGCCGAGCGTGGCATCGGCGTTCTGCCGCAAGCTGTGTCGCTCGGCCCTCGTGGACGGCGCAGTCGCACATCCCGCACAAATTGCGCATCCTGCCACGAACAGGGCAATCGATGTGGTGGTCCTCGTGAATGACATAAATGACATAATTCCTCCGTTGATTCGTTGCTCGGCATCCGAGGAATGCATCTTGGAGACCAAGGCGGATCGGTCCTCGTCAGATCCGCCGGGCATGCACCCGAGGCAATCGAGGGCACGCACGCGCACCCAGCCGGATCAGCCCGTGCAGAGCGCCTGGGCGGTGATCGGCTCGTGGCAACCGCTGGAGAATATGAAACTCATGGTGTCTCACTTGCACTTTCGGCACCGATCCATTCAGGCACTGGACTGCGGGCCGCGAGCGGGTACTGCTCCTCGAGCCGGCGATACAGGGAACGGCGATCGATCCCGAGCGCCCGCGCAGCGCGGGTCTTGTTGCCTCCCACGGCCTGGAGCACCTGGCGGATGTAACGCCACTCCATCTCGTCCATCGTGAGCAGCCTGCCGGGCGCATCGGCCGCCAGGATGATCCTCGAGCTCTTGTACTCCTGCACCTTGGCGGGCAGGTCGCCGGTCGTGACTTCGTCGAAGCGGCACAGCGCGACCGCGCGCTCCATGCAGTTCTCCAGCTCGCGGATATTGCCCGGCCAGCTGTAATCCACGAGCAGCCGAGCCGCCTTGACGGAGATCCCTCGCACCGGCTTCTTGGTGCGAGCCACGATCTGGTTGATGAAGTGCTGGGCAAGCGCGAGGACGTCGCCGGCGCGGTCGCGCAGCGATGGCACCGCGATCTGGACGACGTTGATCCGATAGAACAGATCCTCGCGGAATCGCTTCTCGTGGACTTCGGTCTCCAGATCGCAATTGGTCGAGGTGAGGACGCGCACGTCGAACGGGACTTCATGGTCGCCGCCGACGGGGCGGATCGTGCGCTCCTGGAGGACGCGCAGCAGCTTGACCTGCATCGCGAGCGGCATATCACCGATCTCGTCGAGCAGGATCGTGCCGCCCTCGGCGCTCACGAACAGGCCCTTGCGATCGTGCATCGCGTCGGTGAACGCACCACGCACGTGACCGAATAGCTCGCTCTCGAGCAGCGACGCCGGCATCGCGGCACAGTTCACCGCGACGAACGGTCGATCGCGGCGCCGCGACAGGTGGTGGAGTGCGCGCGCCACGAGCTCCTTGCCGGTTCCAGATTCTCCGGTGACCAGCACGCTCGCATCGCTACCGGCGACGCGCTGGATCATCTCGACCATCTTGCGAATCGCCTGGCTGTTCCCGGCGATCCCGTCGATCGTCTCGTCGCAGTGGACCTCGGCCCGCAGTCGCTTGACCTCGCGTTTGAGGGCCAGGTACTCGAGCGCACGCGAGACGGCGATCTCGACGGCCTGGCTCTCCAGGGGCTTGGTGATGAAGTCGAAGGCGCCCGCACGGATCGCGGCGATCGCAGTCTCGAGGTCGTGCTGGCCCGTGACGATGATCGGCAGGAGATCCGGGTGTCGCTCGCGCAGTGTCGCGCACAGCTCGATCCCGGACATGCCGGGCATCTGGACATCGGCCACCACCACATCGATCGGACAGCCACGTAGTTGCTCGAGACACTGTTGTCCCGAGCTCACCGCGGTGACGTCGAAGCCACGCTTGCGCAGGAGATCGCGGAGCAGCACGGCGGTGTCGTCTTCGTCGTCGACGATCAGGACGGTTCCCTTCATCGAATCTGCCTTTCATCGGTGACGATGTGTGGGTCGTCCACCTGGGGCAGCCGCTCGTTGCAGCTGTCCCGCACAGCACGTGCGTTCATGGGGACGTGCGCAGATTCTGCGCGTCTCTCGGCGCCGTGATCGCACGCTGGCTGAACCGTCGGCCGGGACGCCTCGCACCCATGCCACGGTGGTCGCATCCGCACAGTGTCACGCTTGACCGCGGCCTTCCTGCTCGGGGGCTCCTTCTTGATCCCGGGAGCGGTGCCACTCGTTGACGTGCTTGTTCGACTCCAGCCACGTGGCTGAGCATGGCAGCGACGACGCGGGGAATCTGATCGAGGTCGCCCGTCAGCAAGCTGGTGACCTCGTTGAGTGCCTGCTCGATGTCGCCGCGCGCTCGATCCTCGGAACCGAGCTTCGCGAGCGCAAGCTCGAGCTCTTGTTTGCGCGTCTCGACACGGACCCGGAGGCTCGAGCCTCGCGTCGCATCGGTGGTGTTTTCGTTGTTATCCATATGAGATCTCCTTCCGAGTGATTCGGACGCAGTGCAGACATCGTGCCGCGCCCCGTGGTGTCGGCCCGGTGCTCTACGGAGCTGGATGCTCGGCGGAGCACGCCGCGGACTACGTGGTATTACGTATGCGTCCTCTCCCAAACCACGATCGTAGACGCGACACCCATAGCTCCCCGACCGAACAGATCCGAGAAATCGAACTCGATCGGTCCATCGTCGAACTGGCTCGCACGTCGTTGTCGGGTGTCTTGCCACTGCATGTACGCGCGCGCCTTGTCGGCGTCGAAGCCTCCGGCCAGCGAGGCGTCCCCGAACTCGTCGTAGGCGGAGCATTTCTTCTCGTCCGACAGCACCTCGTACGCCGCGGAGACACGCTTGAACGTTTCTTCGGCCTTGGTGTCCCCGGGATTGACGTCAGGATGGTGACGCCGCGCGAGCTTGCGATACGCCTTGCGAATCGTGTCGGCGCTCGCAGTCTGCGGCACACCAAGAATCTCGTAGAGGGTTTCGGCCATCCGGAGGTCTGACGTTGCCGAACGGCAAGCCGATCGTACGTAGTTCTACGTACGATCGGGTTGCGGGAGGTGATATCGACCGTGCGGCTCACCCACGCGCGTGCGGCCCACCCACGCCATCGCCGCCGCGACCGGCCGATCCTGCATCACGGCGTGGCGCGGTAGATGCATCGATACGTGCGCCGAGAGGAGCTAACCAATGAGGGTCCTACCGCTCGTGAGCGCGATCGCGATGGCTGCGACGACCGCGACAGCACAACCCAGGCGAGAAGACACGAGCGGCCGCGTCAGCTACGTCATGCCCGAGCGCAAACCCGGGCCGCGGTCGGAGGTTCACTGGATCGAGCTATCGTACCCGACATCGGTCAAGAACGGCACCGAGTTCATCATCATCGGTGCAGGAGCCGGGCGGCTGTCTCAGCTGCGCATCGACGCGTACGCCGGCACGGTGATCTTGCTCCGGCTCCAGGTGTTCGACCACGACGGCACCGTCCAGACCGTGCAACTCCGGCGCACGCTCGATCGCACACACAGATCGGTCGTGATCGACCTGTTCGCGTGGAAGGCGATCGACCAGATCGCGATCACGACCGAGACTCGCACCCAGGGGAAGTACACCGTCCACGGATCGTCGCGCGCGACCAGCATCGCGGCCCGCTGATTCGGGTGATGTGCGCCGCGCGAGCGCTTCCAGCGCATGCGCGCGCAACTTGGTCGTACGTAGCTTCACGCACGTCCGGTGAGATCGGTGCTCGCGCACGGCTCGGGCGGGTGTGCCGCGAGCGACGGACGTGGCGGCTGCACTCTCGTGAGACGCGTCGTACGTAGTAGTACGCAGAAAGCTGACGGGAGAACTCTGGCACGCGGCGTGCTCCCTTGTCGCGGTCATGCGCGCCGTCAACATCGTCGACCACGAGTACATGCTCGGCGAACTGATCGGCGTGGGTGGTACGGCCCACGTGTACACCGCCGAGGACCCCGGCAAGACGCGGGTCGCAGTGAAGATGCTGCATCCGGATCTGGTGGTGGATCCCGGAATGGTCACGCGTCTCCTCGAGCAAGGCACCGCCGCCCGACAGCTGTCGCATGACAACGTC
>VBLP01000453.1:5269-18618 GCA_005887925.1 Deltaproteobacteria bacterium
ACCGCGTGGCGAGCACGGCCGGCCGATATCGACGCACGGAGATTCCCAGTCAAAGCAGTATCCGGATCAACAACTCGACGAACGGATAGGTATCCAATGCACACGACAAACCAGATCCTGATCGCGGCTGCCGTGGTCGGAGCGCTCGCCGCCTGCGGCACGAGCCAGCCATCGGCGAAGGAGGACGGTGGTCCTGCGATCGCGGACGGTGGTCCTCCGATCGTCGACGGTGGTCTTCCGATCGTGGACGGTGGTCCTCCGATCGTGGACGCCCCTCCGTTCACGCGCGGCGTGTCGACCCTCGCAGGCGCCGGCGAGGCCGGTTTCACCGACGGCGATCGAAACGTGGCGAGGTTCAATAACCCGGTCAACGTCGCGTACGGCTCCGACGGTCGGGTCTACGTCGCCGACTTCGACAACAACAAGATCCGCGCGGTCGGCGCCAGCGGCAACGTCACGACGATCGTCGCGCAGAATGGCTTCATGCGACCGTTCGGGCTCGCGTTCGCGCCCGACGGAACCCTGTTCGTCTCGACCGACAACGACAAGAACGGTGCGCACAATCTGATGTCGGGCAGCGTGTGGCGCGTCGATCTCCACAGCGGAACCGCGACCATCGTCGCGAACGCGATCGGGCGCCCGCGCGGGATCGCGGTGCTCGGCGACGGCCGGCTCGCGCTCTCGGACGACCTGCACCACGTGGTGCGTGTCCTCGATCCCCGCACCGGCGTGATCGCCGATCTCGCGGGCGCATGGGATGCAACGGGTTACGCCGACGGCGCCGGCGCTGCGGCCCGGTTCTCGACGCCGTACGGGATCGCGGTGCGCCACGACGGCGGGCTCGTGGTCGTCGACCAGGGAAACGACCGGTTGCGATTGGTCGGGCTCGACGGCTCGGTGACGACGCTGGCCGGAGCGGGCCCGGGTCATGCCGACGGTGCACTCGCGCAGGCAACTTCTGCGTACGGAAGCTCTACGGCGACACCGTGACGACAGTGATCGGGGACGGCACCGCCGGGTACAAGGACACGGACGACCTGCTCGCAGCAGAGCTGTTCGGCATCGAGGGTCTTGCGCTGTCCGGCGACGGCAAGACGCTCTACATCGCCGACGGCAACCGTGGCAACCCACTGCCGTACAACCGGATCCGCACTGTCAACCTGACGCATTGACGAGCGTGCAGTGTTCGGCGTTCGCGATGGTACGTCGCTTGCTGGATGATGAAGCAGGAGCTGCACATGCGGGCCACTTCGATGCTTGCGATCGCTGTCGTCGGCCTCGCCGGCTACCTGGACGAGGTCAATGCCCAGCAGACCGGCTCGGTACCGGCCCCAGCGATTCGAGGAAGCTCGTGTACGGGCGGTCGCAGAGGCCGGTCACGAACGCCGTCGCGGTCCGGTGCGAGAGCTCCGACAGTGCGGCGTACTCGTCGGGATGCGTGCAGAGCCGGCGCACGACCTCGAGCCACGGGGACACGTCTTGCATCGGCAGCGCCGCGGCGCGAACCCCGTCGATCGCGCGTACCGGCAAGACGTGAGGCACGCCGAGCTTGGCCTCCCGGAGGCCCCCCGAGTCGCTCGCGAGGACGGGGACACCCCGCAGCATGGCCTCGACGACGACCAGGCCGAACGCCTCCGGGACGATCGTGGGAGCCAGCAAGATGCGGGAGCTGCAATAGACGTCGTGCATGCGCTCGTGCGGGACCGGGGGCGAGATCTTGACGTTCGGCAGCGCGGCCAGGCGCCGCTGGGTTTCGGCATCCGACGCCCAGGAACTCATGGCCAGGAACGGTAGATCGGGCATTCGCTCCGCGAGCTGGACGAAGATGTCGCTACCCTTGATCGGGCTCAAGTTGATGATCGTGATCGGGCCCTGCGGATCGTTGCACGGCGCCGGTGGAATGGCGCCGTACACCGGAACGTGCATGACACGGCTCTCGATCGATCCCCAGCGCGCCAGGTAACGCTGGACGTACTCGCTCGGGCACAGCGCCGCTCTGGCCGAGCGGAACAGCGCCGTGTGCTCGGGATCGTCCACGACCCGCGATGGGCCGAACGGCAGCCCGATGACCGCGAGGAACTTCGCGATCACCCGCTCGGCGGGTACCTGGTCCATCACGGCGGCCGTCAACGTCCGCGTGCTCGGCCCGAGGATCCCTACCCAGTCGGGCTCCCAGCTGCGCCGCAGGCTGGCGAGACGGCCCGGGATGTCGGACGCCGAGCGCACCAGATGCACGGTGACGCCGTGATGCACGAACGTGATCTCGCGGGCATCGGATGCGCAGGCGATGCCGTTCGCGCGCAGCTCTGCACGCGACTTGTCTTCCGTATCGGTCTCCTGGCCGTCGAGGCCGAGGGCTCGCATCGTGCAGATGCAGACGGCCTCGTGCCCGCCGCGTGCGAGCTCTTCGTGGATCGTCCGGATCGTCAAGACCCCGCCTCCGGTCCGGAAGTAGGGCAGGTTGTAAACGCCGAGCACTCTCATGCACCACTCCTACTCGGTCGCGATCACACGTGCGCGTACGTCGGTGGCTGGAACTCCATGCGAGCCTCGTTGTAGGCTCTCACCAGCGCCGTGCGGAGCGGCAAGTCGTCTGGACCGGGATGATAGACACTGCTTCGCCCCGGCGCGATGCCGCCGAGGTTCTGCATCGAGGCGGTGAAGCCGAGCAGCTGCCGCCGGATCGGATCGCTGATCCGGTCCCGCGCCAGCGAAACGCGTACTGGATGAAGATCGCCTTCCGCACGGATGATGAGCTGTTGATGCTCTTGCCGGAATGCGTGAGCCGGCCATCGTAGAGCACCGCGGTTCCCGCCGGGATCAGGATCGGAACGGCCTCGACCTCATCCGGCGGTGCAGCCGGAGGCGGTAGCGGTGCCCGGCTCTGATGGCTGTGCGGAATGATGTACGTCGGCCCGTGCGCGGTGGTGACCACCGGCGTGAGGTAGAAGCCGATCTTGATCGCGAAGGCCGGTCGCACCACATCGCCGATATCCGTGTGGATGCCGCCGCCGTCCCGGTGCCAGTAGTACCTGGGGGGCGAGGTCGTGGCATCGGGGTAGTTGACGTTATAGTGCGAATGGTTGACCCAGATGTTGGGGCTGCCCAGGAGGTCCGCGACCTTCGGCAGGACCTTGGGGTTGTCGATCAGCTCCAGGAAGGCGTCGTGACGCCACAGGACGTCGGCGACGTTCTGGTTCTCGCGTCGCGTCGGCGAGCACTGATCGATCGCGCCGACGAGCGCGTCGACGCGTGCTGGATCGACGGCGTCCGTGATCGCGAGCCAGCCGTTGTCTTCGAAGGCCGTGCGCTCGGCGGCCGTGATGAGTTGCCAGTTCATCGCCGGACGCTCAGAGGCGGAACGCGACGAGGTACTCGCCCGTCGCCAGGCCGTGGTCGTCATCCATGAACCTGAACGCCTGCACGGATATGAGCAGGCCGCGCTTCATGCGCATCGAGTGCCATTCGCAGCAGCCGACAAAGCTGCGCGGATTGATCACCTTCCGGAAGCTCGTGTCCGCCTTCAGGATGAGGACCGACGACAGCTGTTTCTCCTTGAACCAGGCCAGATCGAAGCCCTCGAAGTCGACAAGCCCGCGGCGCAAGGCCTCACCGATGCATACGTAGCCGATCTGATTCGCGCACATGATAAATTCGGCAGCATTGAAGTGCCCGGTGCTATCGATATAACAGGACTCAGCGATCGAAAATGATCCGATCGCGAACACGCTGGAGCGATGGGCACCGACAGACACGCTTTGAAGATAGCGTGTATGCGTGCGGTACGGTGCGAGCGTGCCGCTGACGACATTCGCATCGACTTCGGTCATCACGTCGTCTGGCGGAAACTGGAAGTCGCCATGGGGCCCGGGCTGGGGCCGAGGCAGTGGAATCGTCATGTTCGTCACTCACCTTTGGCGCTCGCGGCGCCGATGCTACGTGTTAGACGCAGTCTTGTAGAATGGCAGACCATCGAAGATCGAGATCCGGAGCACGACATAGTCTTCGTCCTGGGGCGCTGCGCCCGACCTGTGGATCACCTGTCGGTTCTCCCAGATCAGGACATCGCCGGGGCGCCAGACATGAGCCTCGACCCGCTCCGGCTCGTGCATCCGTGAGAACAACGCCTTCAATACCGGCTGCGCCTCGGCGTCGGACAGGCCCTCGACCCCCACGGTGAACCCATCGTTGACGTAGAGGGCCTCGACGCCGGTCACCGGGTGCTTGATCGTGCAGGGATGCCGGACCTTGGGAAACGCCGCGTCGACCTCATCGACGAGCTCGTGCATCGGCTTGCCGACGTCTTGCTCGCGAATCTTGTAGCGCCCGTTCGGGCCGTGGATCGCCCACCGCGATGCGATCTTGTCTCGGAGCGCCGGATCCAGATCGCGCAGGACCCGGGTCATGTCGACGAACAGCGTCTCGCGGCGGCTCTTCGGCTGCACCGGCAGGTACAGCATCGTGAACGAGACGGGCTCGGTCAGGAACGAACAGTCCGTGTGCCAGTAATATCCGGTTCGCGCGACGCCGAACCGCTTACCGTCCACCTTCAGGTTCGAGGAGACATAGATCTCCGGATGCTCGGGGTGATTGTAGACATCGATCGGATAGACCTGGGGTCTGCCGAGCATCCGCGACCACGCGAGGTAGTCGCTCGGCGCCAGCTCCTGGTTCCGGATCACCACGACCCGTTGCGCATACAGCGATTCCTGCACCTGCCGAGCCAGCTCGGCTGGTGGCTTTCGCAGATCGACCCCGGTGATCTCGGTGCCGGGCCCATCGGTTCTGATCTCGATTCGCATCTGCATCACTCCTCTGTCATATGGAGTCCATGCGCCGTGGCTCGCGTAGCGCAACCAGGATCCGGCGCGTCCCCGAGTAGGGGGTTCGCCCGTGTGAGGTGAGCAGGTTGTCGAGAACGAGCACGTCACCGGTCCGCCACGGGAAGCTGACCTGCTCTCGCTCGTATGCCTCGGCGACGGCCTCCGCGACCGTGTGATCGATCGCAGTGCTGCTCGCGTACCGGGCGTACATCCAGGGTTCATCGTCGTGGGCGGGCACCGTCGCACCGACCGCGCCGAAGGCCCGGAGCTCGCGCAGCCAGCAGTACGGGTGCCAGATATGAATCGTCGCGGTGAACACGCGCTCTCCGGTACGGGGATGGCTCCAGAACGCCGGTCGGGTCTGGCGGGTCTGAAGCCAGTCGGGGCCCTTCCACTCCGCCTCGATACCATCGCGTCTGCAGATCGCCTCGATCTCGCGAGGCGCCGTGGTACCGAACGTTGCCGCCACGTCCTTGAACGGTGAGGCGGGGTGAAAGTTACGCACGTACGTCACGCCGCCATGGCGCTCGATCGTCTCGAAGATGGCCGCCGGGATCACGCGCAACATCCGCCGGCTGCTGCACAGCGGAGTCTCTCCGCCGGAGCTGCTCGGCACCTCGCAGAAGAAGAAGATCTTCATCGGCATGCACAGCGCGATCGACATCTCATGATGCATGGCAATCCGGAAGTCAGACGGCAGCTCACTGGCCGTGAAGATCCCATCGGCGACCTCGGTTCGTGGGCTGTTGCCACCGGTATAATCGACACGCGCCGACGAGATCACCTCCACGGCACGGGCGAACCGTGCGCGATCGGAGCTGAACCCGCGCAGCAATATTCCTCCATGCTCGACGAGCGTCGGCTCCAGCACGTGCTGCTGTCGTGTGATCCACGCGACGAGATCGTCGCCCGGATCACGTGCCTCGATGACCGAGATGAAGCCGTCGTGCAGCGAGCTCATGCAACCACCATTGCTGTGTGTCACTTGCTCCGATTCCTCAATCAGTTATCGAAGCGATGATGAGTGCACCGATGTTGGGTGTCAATGACTATTTCGGGAGAATAGGAATCAATATGCGATGCATTTTGTTGCACGCATTATTTTCACCGATTTAGATCGGGTGTTGAGCATACACCTTTGGCGCATACACAATTTTGACGCACACACACTTTTGACACACGCTCTTGACGGCATACACACTTTTGACTGTGCATGTGTTTGACTGCACGAACGAAGATGTCATTGTGTAGTGAGCATGCCCGTGACGATGCCGGTCGCTGACGAGGAGAGGCACTGGGATGGGCTCCTCGTGCAACCGCATCCCGATGACATCGCGCTGTCCTGTGGAGGACGCGTGGCGCGCCGGGTCGCGAACGGCGAACGCCTGGTGATGGTCACGGTGTTCAGTGGATCGCCTGGCAACGCGGTGGCGCTCACGGAGATCGCGCGGCGCCTCCATGTGATCTGGGGCGAGGTCGATCCGGATCGCGCGTGGGCGATGCGCCGCGCAGAAGATGCGGAGGCAGCGCGACTGCTCGGTGTCACGGCGAAGTCGCTTGGCCATCTCGACGCGCTCTACCGCGGCTACTGCACGCTGGGCGCGGAGCTGCACCCCGAGGATCGCGCGCTCCAGGCAGCGATCGCCGAGTCGATCATCGACGACTGGCGCCTCACCCGCGGCCCCGTGGATCTGCCTCTCGCGATCGGCCGCCATCCCGATCATCGGCTCGTCTTCGAGATCGGGGCGCGGCTCGCCGGCGAAGGCGCTGCCGTGACCTTCTACGAGGACTTCCCGTACGTCATGATCGAGGGCGAGCTCGAGCGCAGGTTGGCGGAGTTGCCGCCGATGATCGCCGAGCTGACAGACGTCACGGATGTGCTCGACGCGCGGGTGCGCGCGATCTCTGCCTATTCATCCCAGCTGCGCAGCCTGTCCCGCGCCGATGGCATGTTTCGCGGCCCGTACGACGAGAGCGTTCGCCGCCACGCCGCGAGGCTCGGCGGCGAGGCCGGGCGCTACTACGAGCGGACCTGGCGTCTGGCATGATGGGTCGCTCAACCGGTACTGCGCGCGACGGCGGCGCGGTCGCTCGGTTCGGTCTTTCGTCGTCGTGGAGATGAATGCTCGTGTCGCAGCAAAACTATCGGCATCTCGTCGTGTTCTCGGGCGGGCTCGACAGTACGACCGTCGCCTGGATGCTGAAGGGCGAAGCGCCCGGCGTGCTGCTGTACTACCTCTATCACGGGCACAGGCGGCAGGCGGCGCAGGTCAACATGCTCGCCGAGCGGCTCGGGATGCGTGTTCAGATGTGGAACATCATCGAGCTGATGGCGATCTTGACGGCGCCGGGGTGCGGATACGTGCCCGGGTATCGCGCGATCGGGTACGTGTCCGCCCTCGCGATGGCCGATCGTTTCGACATCCCGTTCCTGTATACCGGCGAGCTCGAGGCACCGTTCTACTCGTGGCAGCTCGCCGATGATCCCGAGGTCCGTCACTACGAGCGCGAGAAGAAGGTGGGTGTGGGCGGTTATACGGGCAGAGAGGGTTCGATCCAGAATCGCAGCATTCTGGCCACATGGTACGGCGAGAAAGCCTATCGCGACCCACGTGCATTTCGGACACCATCTCGTGCCCGGACGAGAGCGAGCTACCGCCGGGCGTCAATCACTGCGGCGCATGCGGCTGCTGCATCAGCAGGCGCGCGGGGTTCATCGTGGCAGGTCTCTCGGATCCGACGACGTACCAGCAGCTACCTCCCGTGCCACCGGAGTACCTGATCGATCCGGCTCCGTGAGCGCCCATCCCCGAGGGGAGCGATCGCTCTCTTTCGGGAACTGGGTCGCACGTGGTCCTCGCTCGAGTGCCCGGGCACGCCGCTGGCGCCATGGTCCGCATCGCCGCGCCGCTTGACTTCCTGAACCGCAGGTCGCAGGTTCGAGCGCAGTCGAGGAGCACACTGTGAAGGACGCCGAGCTGGCAACGATCCGCATCGGGCTCGTGGGCCTGGGAAAGATCGCGCGCGAGCAGCACATCCCGTCGCTGATGGGTGACCCGCGCTTCCAGCTCGTGGCCGCGGCCACGACGTCGGGGGCCTCCCCGGTGGCGATTCCGGTGCATGCGACGCTGGCCGAGATGATCGCCGCCACGCCGGAGAAGCCTCCGGGCGTGAGCGTCGGCGAGGTCGAGGACATCACCGGCCGTGCGCGCGAGCGCCACCTCAGCTTGTTTGCGAGCTGGCATTCCCGCGCGGCGCCGGCAGTGCAGCAGACGCGCGCGTGGATCGCCGGCCGCCGCGTCCGCAAGGCCGTCGTGACGTGGAAAGAAGACGTCCGGATCTGGCATCCCGGCCAGTCGTGGATCTGGCAGCCCGGCGGGCTGGGGGCGTTCGACGCGGGCATCAACGCACTCTCGATCATCACGGCTGTCATGCCGCGCCCACTGTTCGTGACGCGCGCCGTGCTGCATGTGCCTGTCCATCGGCAAGCCCCGATCGCGGCGGAGCTGGCGCTGGCGGACGGCGCGGGTGCGACCATCGACGTGGCGCTGGATTTTCGCCAGCCGGGCGAGGCGCGGTGGGACATCGCCATCGAGACCGACGCGGGTCAGCTCGAACTGCGCCGGGGCGGAGCCGAGCTGCACATCGATGGCCGGCCGGTCGCCGTCCCCGCCTCGCAGGAATACCCTCGACTGTACGAGTGCTTCGCCGGGCTGATTCACGCGGGGGGCAGCGACGTGGACCTCGCTCCGCTCCAGCTGGTCGCGGATGCGTTCCTGGTGGCTCACCGGGTCGAGGTCGAGCCGTTCGAGGACTGATCAGCGCGGCGTCACGGTCTGTCCGCCCCAGGACTCCGGGGCGGTGTCGGCCAGCGTCTGGGTCAGCACCCACTGGTGCCCGAACGGATCCGTGATCGTCGCCTGTCGCTCGCCGTACTCCCAGTCGCGCGGCCCCTCGATCACCGTGGCGCCGAGCTGCTGCGCGCGCGACGCGCAGGCGGCGACGTCGTCGACCTTCAGCAGCACCTGGTGCGAGCGGTCGGCGGTCGGCGCGCGGCGGCCCGGTCGCACCTCCGCGACGATGAGCTCGGCGCCGGTTCCACCCGGCAAGCCCAGCTGCGCGCGATGGCCTTCCCCGATGCGCACGTACTCGACGAAGCCCCAGGCGCCACCGTACCAGTCGACGGCGGCCCGGACATCCGCGACGATGAGGACCGGAACGACCTGCGTGTGCGGAGCGGAGCGATTCAGCAACATCGGAGGAGCATACACCGGCCGGACGGCAGTGACTGCATGGGCAGCGATCGCGGCGGCGGCGATGCTCGCGGCCACGATGCTGGCCGGCGGATCGAGGCCCATCGTGCAGCGCGTGAGGCTGGAAGCGCCATCGCGGCGCTCGGCCTGGACGTGGCAGTTCGATCATCTGAGCACGACGCGTGATCATGTGATCATGTGATCATGTGATCATGCGGATCATGTGATCATGCGGATCGCCCCGAGCGCGCCGCGCCGACGGCGCGTCATCGATCGCTGTGCGAGACAGTGCTCCGCCCGCGCACGACCATGGTGTAGTGTGAGCTGTGATGTCGACGAGCCACTACGCGGCGCTGCTGTTCTCCTATTCCGTCGCGCTGCTCGCGATGTTCGGGATTGCGCGACGCGCGCCGCAGCTCTGGCCGGCGCCCGAGTCTCCGGCGTTCGCTCGTCCGTGGCGCGAGCTGGCGTGGGCGCTGGTCGCGGCCGTCGCGGTGGTCGCGATCGGGATGCTGTACTCGCGCGGCTGGCTGCTGCCGGCGACCAGCAGGCACCGCCCGGCGCTCGACGCCGTCAACCAGGTCCTGATCTATGCGCCATTCCCGCTGCTGCTGGTCGTGCGCCGGCAGGGCGCCGAGACGGCGTGGCTGCCGAGGCGCGGCATCCTGTCGAGGGTGACCGTCGGGCTGGGCCTCGCGTTCCTGGCGCTCGCCGCGTATGCCGTGGCGCGAACGGGGATCGCCGGATGGCCGCGGCTGGTGGCCGAGGTCTATGCGCCCGCGCATGTCTCGAGCTTCGTCCAGGTGCTGCTGGAGGACGTGAGCATCGCGATCCTCTTCGTGCGATTCCGCGGCGCGCTGGGGCCACGCTGGACGCTGGTGCTGGTGGCGGTCCTGTTCGCCGCCGCCCATGTGCCCGGCATGCTCGCAGCGGGCGCGGGTGCAGGCGCGCTCTGGCACCTGGTCGGCGACGTGGGGCTGGGCGTCCTCGCGCTGGCCTTGCTCCAGCGCCTGCGCGACGTCTGGTGGTTCTGGATGGTCCACTTCGCGCTCGACATGACGCAGTTCTTCGTCGTGAATCGCAGCGGACCGTAACCTGGGCGGAGGACGTCGCGGCGTGGCGATCTCGAAGTCGTCGGCGCTGGCGCGGCCCTACGACCTCGATGCCTTCACCTGGGAGCGCATCTCGTCGCGCGGCGAGGATGCGGTCCAGACCGCCGTGACCGGGTTCCTGGCGGGCGGCGAGGGCAGTATCTCGATCTTGAATGCATGAGTGGAGTAGAACAGCGTGCCGAGAACGACGAGGAGCTTGAGCAAGGGGGGTGTCTTCATGCCCGCTGAACGACGCCCGCGCGACATCTTCCCGCGGCGCGGCGATCCGCCGTCAGGTGAGGCGCATGGCCACGCCGGACGGCAGATTTCGCCGCATCGATCGCTCGCGTTCGATCACCAGGCCGTCGAGCACCGGGGCGTCGGCGTCCGAGCCGAGGTTGTAGGCCCAGCACCCGCCGTAGTGCTGTGCGACGTTGCTGAACATGGTGGAGCAGTTGCCGGCCGCGTCGGCATCGCCGTCGAAGTCCTGCGCCGACCACCCGGAGGCGAACTGGTTGGTGTAGACGCTGGTGTCGCCGACGGTGAGCTTGGGCATGGTGAACTGCATCGTCGACGGATTGATCCCGGTCGCCGTCATCACGGCGGCAACCGCCGTCTTGTCCTGCAGATCGACGAACACGTCCATGTACTCGGTGCCGATCAGGTAGAGCGAGCCGTTGTAGTAGTTCTGGCCGACGGCCAGCGTGCCGAGCTGGCGGAGTCGATCGGCGTACGTGAACTGCCAGAACGTGGCGGTGGCGCCGTCGGCGCGGCGCACGCTGTTCTCGACCATCGCCCAGCCGCCGCCGTTGATGTCCTGCTCGCAGTAGGCCTGGAACGGCGGATCGCCCTTGGCGTCGTGCAGCCAGTACACGGCCGACGGCAGGCCGGCGACGTGGAGCTCGGCGCACGTGCGCGCCGGGTTGTTCTGGCTGCCGAGCACGGCGTCGATCGGCGGGCCGTCGCTGATCGATCCGTCGACGGACGGCGGCATGTCATTGACCTTGCCGCACGCCGCGGCGGCCGCAAGCAGCATCGAGAGACGGAGACCGGCCGCGCTGTTCATCGACGTGGATGTACTATAGCCGTGCAGGTGAACAAGTTGCCAACCTCTGCCGGCGCGCTGTGACGATCGCCATCATGGTGATGTCCAGGTCAGCGGCTTTGCCGGGTTTGCGCTAGCGTCGCCGTCATGACGATCTGGGTCACTCGATGGCTGCCTGCATCGCTCGTCATCACCGCGCTCGCGTGCGGATCGCCCGCTCCTCCCGAGGAGCCGAAATGCGATCCGGGTGCGACGCCGGCCGCGCTGGGGCCGCCGGCCGGTGCGCGGCCCGGCGAGCCGTATCGCTGGCTCGCCCGGAGCTGGCAGAGCCCGCTCGGCGTGACGATCCGGACCTACGGGCTGGCGATCGACGGCGTCCCCGTGTTCGGCAGGCACGAGGTCGAGATCTACGACGCGCGAGGCCAGCTCGCGTATCGCGCCGGCACCGGCGGCGCGGTGCTCGCCGCGCTGCATGATCGCGGCGCGGCGGCGTGGGCCGCCTGGCAGCATCCATTCGCATCGCCCCGCTCCGAGGGACGGTCTGACCCGCTCGCGCACACGACCGAGCGCGCGGTCTGGTACTACGCGGACGGCAGCGTCGTGCCCGCCGTCACGACCGAGCGGCTCGACCTGCGCGGCGAGCCACCGGTCGGCGAGATCGTCGTGCGCCACGCCGTGACGGGCGCCGAGCTCGCGCGGCGCGGCACGCTCTACGAGCTCGGCGGCCCCGAATACCTGGTCTACGCGCGCGACGATGGCCGCCCGCTGCCCTCGCTGCTGGGCAACACGCTGCCGCACCCGACCGGCGTGCCGGATGGCCGCGTGCCGTCGCCGGTGCCGCAGCAGTCGCGCCGGCAGAGCGGCGTGATCGCCGGCTTGCCCGATCCGTGGCTGCCGTCGCCGGCCAAGCAGACCCGCGGCAACAACGTCGTGGCGTTCTACGACTCGCTCCTCAACTCGGCCGGAAAGCTCGTCGATCCCTTCGACGACATGGGCAACGACACGCCGGAATACGGCCCCGAGCCCGACACGCTCGGCCACGACTTCTTCGCGACCGCCACCGGGGAGCGCTTCGCGTTCACCTACGATCCGACGAAGACGGTGAGCGAGTACTTCCAGGACGGCGCGCCCGGCGACCCGGCGTCGCCGCCCAGCGCCAGCGATATCGCGATCAACGCCAAGATCGTCCAGGCGTTCTACGACGCGAACTGGCTGCACGACTACTTCTACGCCGCGGGGTACAACGAGGCCGCCGGCACCGCGCAGCAGTCGAACTACGGGCGCGGGGGCACCCAGTGCGATCCGGTGATCGTGCACGCCGCGTTCTTCACCACGTTCACCTTCCCGGGGGCGGAGGGTCAGTCTCCCGTGCTCGACATCGGCCTCAACAGCCGGAGCGCATCGCGGCGGGACTCCGCGATGGACTTCACCGTGCTCGCCCACGAGTGGGGACACACCCTGATCGGGCGCCTCGCCGGTGGAACCGCGGATAGCGACGCTCTGGGCAAGCTCCAGGGCATGGCGCTGCACGAGGGCATCGCGGACTTCATCGGCATGCTGGTGAATGTCCCCGGTGTCGATCCGCTCGCCGCGTACCCGATCGGGACCTATACCAACCTCGATTACATCGAGCGCCGCGCCACGCTGCCGCCGGTCGAGGCGCCGGCCGATGCGATGTACTACGGCATTCGCCGCTATCCGTACAGCCTCGATGTCCGCAAGAACCCGCTGACCCTCCGCCACATCGCGGTGCCGCCGCCCACCGACATGCCGTATTACAACTGGAAGGGCCGCGGGCCGCAGCTCAGCGAGCCGCACACCACCGGCGAGGTGTTCAGCCAGGGGCTGTTCCAGTGCTTCGGCAACATCGTCGCGGCCCACGCGGGCGCGGACTTCGAGAGCCTGCGCGCCCGCATGGCGCAGTACCTCGTGGCCGGCCTGATTGCATTTCCCGATCATCCCTCGCTGCTCGATGCGCGCAATGCCTTCCTCGGCGTAATCCGCCTGACGCATCCCGCCGATGACTATCCGGCGTGCCGGGCGGGGTTCGCCACGCGCGGCATGGGCGCCGATGCCCTCGGCCCCGACCGCGACTTCCCCACGACGAACCCCACGACGCTGCCGCCCTACGATCCCG
>VBLP01000454.1:0-17337 GCA_005887925.1 Deltaproteobacteria bacterium
CACGTCGGCGCCAGCGGCGTGCCACGCGGCGGCGCGATCATCGCGCTCGGCCGGCGCAGCGGTGCACCGGCCGGCCCGGGCAACCTCGAGATCATCGAGGCCGACCTCCACATCGGCGCCAGCGGCGTGCCACGCGGCGGCGCGATCATCGCGCTCGGCAGGCCCAGCGGTGCACAGGTTAGCGCGGGCGACCTCGAGATCGTCGAGGCCGACATCCACGTCGGCGCCAGCGGCGTGCCGCGCGGCGGCGCGATCATCGCGCTGGAGCGCTGCGCCTCGCCATCCCCGTCGCCGGCCCCACGGATCGAGTGTGGGTCGGTGGCCGCGCCACCCGCTGCGATGGCCCCGCTGATCGCGCGCGAGCCGGCGCTGGCCGCGATCGAGGCCGCCGGGCGCGCGGTCGCCGCCGGTGGCTGCGCGCTGGTCACGGTGTGGGCCGCCGCGGGCCTGGGCAAGTCGCGGCTGGTCGAGGCCGCGGTGCCGCGGCTGCGCGATGCCGGGCTCGCCGTCGTCCACACCCGCGCGCCGGGGCTCGCGGCGATGATCGAGCTCGCGGCGGCAGGTGGGGACCGCACCGGCGCGGCGAGCGCCGTGGATCGCGCCGCGCTCGACGCGATCGCGGGGCGGCGCGCGATCGCCGGCTCGGCCGCCGAGCAGCTCGCGGCTGCCGCCGGGGCGCTCCGCCAGGCCGCGGCGCGCGCGCTGGCCGCGATCCTGGCCGGTGCCGGGCCGCGCGCGATCGTGGTCGACGACGCCCATTCCGCCGATCCGATCGTGCTCGACGCGCTCGAGCTCGCCACCCTGGCGCCCGGCGCCGGCGTGCTGGTGCTCGCGCTCGCGCGGCCAGCGCTCGCGGCCACCCGGCCGCGCTGGGGCCGGCGCGCCGCACGCGCCGAGGCGATCGCGCTCGAGCCGCTCGATCGCGAGGCCGGCTGCCGCCTGGTGCGCGCGCTCCTGCCGGCGGGCGCCGCGGTGCCGCGCGCCGCGCTCGATCGCCTGGTCGATCGCGCGGGAGGCGTGCCGCTCCACCTCGTCGAGCTGGTCGCCGCGGTGCTGCGCGCCGACCGCGCGCGCGGCGAGACCACCGCGGCGACGCGCGGCGCGCTGCCGACCGATCTCGTCGAGCTGCCGGCCGAGATCGGCGTGATCGCGTGGGCGGTCGCCGACGAGCTCGCGGCGCTGCCGGCGGGCGCCGCGGCGGCAGCGGAGGCGCTGGCGGTCGGTGCGCGCGACGTGGCCCGCGCCGAGGTCTCGCGGCTGTTCGACGCACTCGACGCGGCCGGCGTCGCGATCGATCTCGATCCCGGGGTCGCGATCGCCGACCTCGTCGCCGCCGGCGTGCTGGTCGATGCGCCCGGAGTGTCCGGGGCGCCCGGCGCGCACCGGGCGCTGCGGTTCCGCCACGACCTGGTGCGCGACGCGATCGCCCAGCGCGTCGACCCGGCGCGCCGCGGCGCGATCCACCGCGCGATGCTCGGGCTCGCGACCACGCCCGACGAGCGCGCGCGCCACGCCGAGGGCGCCGGCGACCGCGCGACCGCCGCGATCGCGTGGCACGACGCCGCGCGCGCGGCGCTGGCGCGCCACGACGACCTCGCCGCCGAGACCGCGCTCGGCCGCGCGCTGGCCTGCAGCGAGGCCCGGGATGCAGCGCGCGGGGCGGTGCTGCGCCAGCGCGGCGGAGCGCGTGCCCGGCTCGGCCGCCACGACGCCGCCGCCCGCGACTTCGCCGCGGCCCGCGAGCTCGCGTGCGCCGCCGGCGATCACAGCGCGGCGATCGACGTCCTGCTCGACGAGGCGACCGCGCTCGACTGGGCGCTGCACTACCAGGTGTCCGCGGCCCGGGCCGGCGAGGCCGCCGCGCTCGCGCACGGCGACGAGCCACCGCTGCGCCGCGCCCGGCTGGCGATGGCCGCGGCGCGCACGATGTGGCGCGCGGGCGACGGCGAGCGCGCGATCGCGCCGTGCCGCGCGGCGATCGCGCTGGCCGACGCGGTCGGCGCCGACGGCTACGCGACCGCGATCGCGTGCCGGCTGATGCTCGGGTTCATCCTCGGCGGGCGCGGCGACACCGAGGCGGCCGCGGCGATCCTCGACGAGGCGCTCGCCGAGGCCACCGCACGCGGCGACCTCCTGCACATCGCCGCCGCGCGCTGCAACCGCTACCCGGTGCACGCCGCGCGCGGCGACGCCGCCGGCCTGCGCGCCGACCTCGCGGCGTTAGCGGCCGCCGGACGCGAGCTCGGCGTCGCGGTCACCGAGTACCGCGGCGAGCTCTACCAGGCGCTGGTCGGGCTGTGGTGCGACGACGACGCCGGCGCGCTGGTCCACGCCCGCGCCGCGCGCCGCGTCGAGGCCGCCGATCCCGCGCTGTTCCCGCGGCCGCGCGCCGCGCTCGTGCTCGCCGAGCTCGCCGCGCGCCGCGACGACGCACCCGACGCCGCGGCGTGGTGCCACCTGGCGCGGCCCGGCGCCGCCGCCGACACCGCCGCCGCGATCGACCTGGTGATGCTCGACGGGCTGACCGCGTGGCTCGCCGGCCGGCTTACCCTGTCGGCCGCGACCGCGCTGGCGCACCGCGCGATCGCCGTCGCCGAGCACGAGGCGGCGTTCCAGCTGCTCGAGCTGACCGCGCGCACCGCCGCGCGCCGCGGCGACCCGTTCGCCGCCGCCGCCGCGCACCGCGCCGCGCGCACCCTGCCGGCCCACCTGCCGCGCTTCATCGCCGGAGCGAGCGCATCCGCATGACCCGAGCCCTCGATACCGCCGACCGGCGGACGGACGTCCTGGCCGCGCCCACCGCGACCGCGGCGGCTGCGGCACGGTCTACGCGGCGCGCCACCCGGTGCTCGACCGGCCCGCGGCGGTCAAGGTGCTGCACGCGGCGCTCGCCGCGTCGCCGGGCATGGTCGATCGCTTCGTGCGCGAGGCCCAGGCGGTCAACCGGATCCGCCACCCCAACATCATCGACATCTTCGACTTCGGCGCGCTCGCCGACGGCCGGCCGTTCTTCGTGATGGAGCTGCTGGCGCCCGACGACCTCGAGCGCCGGGTCGCCGCGAGCGGCCGGCTCGTCGTCGCCGAGGTCCTCGCGATCCTCGCGCCGATCTGCCGCGCGCTCGACGCCGCCCACCGCGCCGGCTACATCCACCGCGATCTCAAGGCCCGCAACATCGGCTTCGCGGTCGGCCGCGATGGTGCCGAGGTGCCCAAGCTCCTCGACTTCGGGATCGCCAAGCTGCTCGAGGACGGGCACGGCGCGACCGGCACGATCCGCGTCGGCACGCCGCACTGCATGTCGCCCGAGCAGATCCGCGGCGAGCGGATCGACGCGCGCACCGACATCTACGCGCTCGGCGTGCTGCTCCACCACCTCCTGACCGGGCGCTACCCGTTCGAGGCCGACGACCCGGCCGAGATCGAGCGGCTCCACCTCGAGGCGCCGCCGCCCGCGCCGAGCCGGCTCGCCCCGGTGCCTCCCGCGCTCGATGCCCTGGTGACGCGCGCGCTGGCCAAGACGCCCGCCGCGCGCCCGGCGTCGGTGCGCGAGCTGCTCGAGCTCCTGGCCGCCGCCGCCCCCGCCGCGCCGGTGCGCCGCGACGCGGTCGCGATCCGCGTGGTGCTCGACGTGCCCGATCCACCCGCCGACGACGATCTCGACGACGCGGCCGCGTCCACCGATCGCGCGGTCGCGCTGCTCGACGGCGGCGGGTTCACGCCGGTCCTGGTCACCCAGACCTCGGCGCTCGCCGCGCGCGTGGTCGCCGCGCCCGCCGACCGCGACCGCGCCCGCGCCGTCGCCGCGGCGGTCGAGCGCGCGCTCGCGAGCCGGCCCCGCGCGCGTCCCGACGTGGTCGCGCGCGTCGTCGTCCATTCCGGTCCGGTCGAGCTCGCCGAGGACACCGGCGCGTTCGTCGGCGGCCCGCTGCTGGAGGTTCACACATGGCCGCGACGATAGATCCCGCACGCACCGAGCTCCTGTCCGATTCGGGCCGCCACACCCTGATCCAGCGCTTCGAGCTCGGGGTCGAGGCCGGTCCGGATACCGGACGCAGCGCGGCGTCGCGCGGGGCGCGCCTGGTGATCGGCTCGGAGGCCGGCGCCGAGCTCCAGCTCGACGACAGCGCGGTGTCGCGGTTCCACTGCGAGGTCGTGGCCGAGGGCGGCCGGATCCACGTCCGCGATCTCGGCAGCCGCAACGGCACGTCGGTCGACGGCGTCGCGGTGGTCGACGCGATCCTCCACCCCGGCGCAGTGCTCGGCGTCGGCCGCAACCTGATCCGGTTCCGCGCCGGCCCCGATCACGTGCGGATCCCGCTGTCGCCGCGGTCGCGGTTCGGCACCATGGTCGGCAGCTCCGCGGCGATCCGCGCGGCGTTCGAGATCCTCGAGCGCGCCGCCGCGACCGACGCCACCGTGCTGCTGACCGGCGAGACCGGCACCGGCAAGGAGGCGGCCGCCGAGTCGCTGCACATGGCGAGCTCGCGGCGCGACCGGCCGTTCCTCGTCGTCGACTGCGGCTCGATCCCGCCCACCTTGCTCGAGGCCGAGCTGTTCGGCCACGACCGCGGCGCGTTCACCGGCGCCGCCGCCAGCCGGATCGGCGCGTTCGAGGCCGCCGGCGGCGGCACGGTGTTCCTCGACGAGATCGGCGAGCTCGCCGTCGAGCTCCAGCCCAAGCTCCTGCGCGTGCTCGAGCGCCGCGAGATCAAGCGGCTCGGCGCCAATCACTACGCGCCGGTCGATGTCCGCGTCGTCGCGGCGACCCACCGCGACCTGCGCGCCGAGATCAACGCGCGGCGGTTCCGCTCCGACCTGTACTACCGGCTCGCCGTGGTCGAGCTCCACCTCCCGCCGCTGCGCGAGCGGCTCGACGACCTGCCGCTGATCGTCGAGGACCTGCTCGGCAGCGCGACGCCGGCCCGGCGCGCCGAGCTGACCTCGGCCAGGTTCCTCGGCGAGCTCGCCGCGCACCGCTGGTCGGGCAACGTGCGCGAGCTGCGCAACTACCTCGAGCGCTGCCTGGTGCTCGGCGTCGCGCTGGCCCCGGTGCCCGACGACGGCGGTGACGCCGCCACCGCGATGACCGCGGTCGTCGACGCGTCGTGTCCGCTGCCGCGCGCGCGCGATGAGGCGACCCGGCGGTTCGAGCGCGCCTACCTCGACGACCTGCTGCGCCACCACGGCGACAACCTCGCGGCGGCCGCCCGCGCCGCCGGCGTCGACCGCGCCCACCTCTATCGCCTGCTGTGGAAGCATGGCCTCAAGTAGCGCCGAGCTGACGCCGCGTGCGATCGCGATCGGCCTCGCGCTCGGCGCGCCGGTCGCCGCGGCCAACGTCTACGCCGGCCTCGTGCTCGGCTTCGTCGATGCCGGCGCGATGGCGATCATCCTGGTCGCGTTCGCCGCGTTCGGCGGGCGGCGGCTCACCGCCGGCGAGGTCAACGTCGCGCAGGTCGCGGGCAGCTCGGCGGGCGCGATGGCGGTCACCGCCGGCCTGATCGGGCCGGTGCCGGCGCTGGCGATGACCGGCCACGACGTCGCGCCCGCGATCGTCGCGCTGTGGGGCTGCGCGCTCGCCGTGCTCGGCACGCTCGTCGCGATCCCGTTCCGCGACAGCCTGATCGCGGTGCAGCGGCTCGCGTTTCCGAGCGCGCGCGCCGCCGGCGAGCTGATCCGCGGCCTGTACGCCGGGGCCGGCAGCGGTGCCGGCCTGCTCGCCGCCGCCGCGGGGCTGGCCGCCGCCGCCGTCATCGCGCGCGACGGCCTGCACGCCGTGCCCGGGGCCTGGATGCTGCCGATCGCGATCGCCGGCCTGCCCGCCGCGCAGCTCTCGATCGGGGTCGCCGCCAGCCCGCTGCTCGCCGGTGTCGGCCTGCTCGTCGGCGCGCGCGTCGGCGCCAGCATGCTGCTCGGCACCGCGATCGCGTGGCTCGCCATCGCCCCCGCGCTGGTCGGCCGCGGGGTCGCCGCGCCGAGCTACCCGGCCGTGGTCGCCTGGACGCTGTGGCCGGGCGCCGCCGCGATGGTCGCCGGCTCGCTGACCCAGCTGGCGCTCGACGGCCGCGCGCTGACTGCGGATCGCGGTCGCGATCGCGGCGGCCGCGGTGGTCGCGATCGCCTGGCGCGGCCTCGGCATCGCCCCCGGATACGCCGCGCTGTCCGTCGCGCTGGCCGCCGTGTTCGCGGTCGCCGCGATGCACGCGACCGGCGAGACCGACAACACGCCGGCCGGTCCGCTCGGCGGCCTCGCCCAGATCGCCGTCGGCGCGATCGGCCCCGGCGGCACGGCCGCGCCGCTCGCCGCCGGTGGGACGGTCAACGGCGTCGCGGTCCACGCGTCGGCCATGCTCAACGCCTGGAAGACCGGCGCGATGGTCGGTGGCTCGCCGGCGCGGCTGGTCGTCGCGCAGCTCGCCGGGATCGCCGGCGGCGCCGTCGCCGGCGCGATCGCGTACTGGCTGGTCCGCGAGGCC
The DNA here is from genome assembly GCA_005887925.1 of Deltaproteobacteria bacterium. GTDB lineage: Bacteria > Myxococcota_A > Polyangia > Haliangiales > Haliangiaceae > JABFXX01. Next base: position 6,477 of record VBLP01000454.1, read on the forward strand.
CACGGCCTGGGCAGCGCGGCGCTGCCGGCGCCGGGCGCGCTGTCGTGGAAGGCCACGGCGGAGGCCGTCGCCGGCGGCACCGCGCACATGCCGGCCGGTGCCCCGCTCGCCGCGCTCGCCGGCGCGCTCGCCGGCATCGCGCTCGCCGTCGCCGCGCGCACCCGCGCCCGCCGGTTCGCGCCGTCGCCGGTCGCGCTCGGCGTCGGGTTCATCGTGCCCGCGTCGATCGGCGCCGCGCTCGCGCTCGGCGCGCTCGGCTTCGCGGCCGTCGCGCGCTGCGCGCCGGCGTGGCACGCCCGCCGCGGCCCCGCGCTCGCATCCGGCCTGATCGTCGGCGAGGCGCTCGCCGGCATCGCGCTCGCCGCGATCATCGTCGCGCGCGCGTGAGCCGCATCCGCGGCTACTTGCCGAACGCCTTGCCGATCAGCCCGCCGGTGGCGTCCCACGCCGTCTTGCCGCCGTTGAACACCGCGCCGCCAAAGTTGTCGGCCCACTTGCCGGCGTCCCACTTGCCGTTGACGAGGTTGTGCTCGACCGCCGCGTTCCACCGGGTCTTGGTGTCGCCCCAGTCCTTGGACAGCGTGTCCTTGTAGTCCTGCCAGGCGTCGCCGCCGTTGATGAGGCCGAGGGTGTCGAGGTCGAGGGTCGCGAATGCGGGAGAAAAGTCGATCGAGGTGTTCATGTGTCTGCGCTCCTGGTTTGGGCGGCGTCGGCGCCGCGCGATCCGGCCAGCGAGCACATCGCGTGCCGCTCGCCGGCCCCGGGGATTCCGGGCGCTTGCCGCGCGCGCGTGCCGGCGACCTGCAAAAGCAGGTCGGCAGCTTGCCACCCGGGGTGCGCGCGATGCGAACCGCGCCGCAGCTGTCGAGCGCGGTCGGCAGCTGCCGCCTCGAGGACACAGCGAGCGCCGCCGCGGCCTTGCAGTCCGATCGCCGGCGCCTAAAAATCGCCGGATGCACCGTAGCCTGCTCTTCGCCTGCGCCCTGGGAGCGTTCCTGCCGCGGGCGGCCGCCGAACCACCACCGCCGCTGCCAGCCATCGAGGTCACCGCGACCCGCGTCGAGATCGACCACGCGCCGTCGATCCCGACCGACACCCTGTTCGACACCGGCGACACCCAGCTCAGGGCGAGCGCGCGGCCGCTGCTCGACGCGATCGCCAGGGCGCTCGCCAAGGACGCGACGACCACCGTCCGGATCGCCTGCCACACCGACGACACCGCCCCCGACAACGACCAGACCGGCGAGTACGACCACAAGCTCAGCCAGCAGCGCGCCGAGGCCGTGCAGGCCTATCTCGCCAGGCACGGCGTCGCGGCGCGCCGGCTCACCGCCCGCGGCTTCGGCCGCGACAAGCCGGTCGCCGACAACACCACCGACGACGGCAAGCGCGCCAACCGCCGGCTCGAGATCCTGATCGCCGGCGAGGTCCGGCCGCCGGACGTCGCGGACCTGGCGGCCTACACCCGCGCGATCAAGGGCAAGGGCACGCTGATCGCGACGATCGCCACCAGCCAGGGCACGCTGCACTGCCAGCTGTTCGACGACAAGGCGCCGATCACCGTCGCCAACTTCGTCGGCCTGGCCACCGGGCAGAAACCGTGGACCGATCCGCAGACCGGCAAGACCATGCGCGGCAAGCCGTTCTACGACGGCCTCACCTTTCACCGCGTCATCCCGCACTTCATGATCCAGGGCGGCGACCCGCTCGGCACCGGCACCGGCGGCCCCGGCTACCAGTTCGACAACGAGCTCGCCGACCTCACGCACGTGCCCGGCACCCTGGCGATGGCCAACGCCGGCCCCGGCACCAACGGCAGCCAGTTCTTCGTCACCGAGGTCGAGACCAGCTGGCTCAACAACAAGCACACGATCTTCGGCCAGTGCCGCGAGATCGACCTCGTCGGCAAGATCGCCGCGGTGCCGCGCGACACCGGCGACCGGCCCGAGCTGCCGGTCACGATCGCCCGGATCACGTTCGCGCGCGCCCCGTGACCTGGTAAGCGGCCGGCTTCATGACATTTCTTCTGCGTACGAGAGCACTTCTGAAATGCGGCTTGCGCAGCCGGTGTGCCAGAGCTGGACGATCCCGCTCGCGACAACCAACGACCGTTCGCGCTAGCCTTCCCACATGGCGACGCCGGCACGGGCCTACCCCCATCATGAGATGAACCGGATGATCCCGGGCGAGTTCGTTGGCCCGGGGCAAGGTGTTGGCGGAACCCCGACCCGATTCGCGAGCGCTGTGCTTCCGAGGCTGGCGTCCGATCCGGCCAATGATCGCGAATTCACGTGTCTGGACCTCGTGCAGGTGTCGCTTGCCGACAACCCGTACGACTGGACGTGGGCTGCATTGTCAGAGGCCGGGGTCTACACCTGGGGCCACACGATCGGTTTGAATCTCGGCGAGCCGTGGCGCTTCGTGACATGGGCATTCGGCGCGCCTCGCGTTTATACAGCGGCGTACGCTGAGCCGCTCGCTCCTGAAGACATCGCTGCTCTGTACGGACCCGATGCCGCAGGCTCCGCACGGCAGGACTACAAGGCCGTGCAGCTCAAGTTGACGCGCGAGTCGTGAGCGGCGCCCGCTCGTGGGAAGACGAGTGGCGCGCCACCTGGCTCTCTGACCGCGCCTACGTCAGCGCGCTCGATGGCTGGGTCCGCCGTCGAATGATCGCGCACCATGCGGCAGCCGACCGTGAGGCCCGCCACGAGTCTGTGGGCCCGTGGACTGTGGACGGTCTCGTTTCCGACGTCCATCGCCATGCCAGCGCCAACCACTGGCTGTGGGCCACGACGAGCATCTGCTTTCTCCAAGAGCTGCTGTTCTGCATCGACGATGGCGGTGTCGAACTATCACGTCATCTCGGCACCGGTTTTGCCGACGAGATCGAGGCGCTTCGCGACCTGCGCAACGTCGTCGCTCACCCGGCGAAAATGCCGGTGAGGAGCCACGCGCGGGCCGGCGAGAAGAAAGACCACGCAGTCGATTCGTTCTGCGTCCGGATGGAGCGCGACCAAGAGTTCTGGGGGTTCGCGGTCGAACTGCTGGGGAACTGGTCGTTGTTCTCGGATCGTCGGGTAACGCGATTCGCCCTACGTCGCCTGAACACTACTGGTCGCGCGTACGTTCGTCAGCTCGTCTCGTCGAGGAGTGTGTTGACCTCCCAACACGGTGAAGGATCCTGTCGAGCCCGCCGCTTCAACGCTCGCAGCAGTCAACCGCTCGCGGCCGTCGCCAGGCATGACTGGCGCGATCCACGCCGACGCGGCCGGAGCTTTGCGATCGGGTTCTACGGCGGTCTGGGTGAGCATGAGTCCGTTGCCGCGGCGTTCATGCAGGGCCGCGCTGCTATCGACCTCGACGGATTGCCGAGCGAGAAACCGTTGTTCAGCGATAGCTGCCGCCGTCGGGCTCGACCTTCAACGCGGTGCCGTAGGCCAGGACCTCGGTCACGCCACCCATGATCTCGGTAGCGTCGTAGCGCATGCCGATGATCGCGTTGGCGCCAATCTGGGCCGCGTGTGACAACAGGATCTCGAACGCCTCCTGCCGGGTGTGCTCGCACAGCTTGGTGTAGACCGTGATGTTGCCGCCGAACAGCATCTGGAACCCGGCGCCGATGTTGCCGAGCACCGAACGGGATCGCACGACGATGCCGCGCACGATGCCGAGATTCTCGAGCACGCGAAAGCCATCGAGCGTGAACGCGGTGGTGACCATGGACTGCCGGATGGTGTTCGGCGGGACCAGATCGTAGGGTTGCTTGGGGACTTGTGTGAGGGCTCGGTCGTCGGCCATTCGCAACGCTACCAGATCGCCGATGGCCGGATAACGGATCCGCGTGATCGCCTGTCGCCGGCGAGGAGGAGCTCGAGGACTCCGAGCGTCTCGCGGAACTACGGCGACGTGCTAAAGAATGCCTCGAACAGCCGCGCTTGCGTCTGCGGTGACATGCCAGTTCCGGTATCGGCGATCGCCATGGGTGTCGCGCGACGTCGTGGTGAACGATGCGGGCTACTCGCCCGGGAAGTCCTGCATCGCGGCGAGCAGGCTCGGGTGCCCCGCGCACGCCGTCATCGCCGCCTGCATCCGGGTCGCGGCGGCGGCCTGGACCGCGGCGTTGCGCTTGGAGTATGCGAGGCGATCCTCGTAGCTCTTCTGGCCCTGCGCGGTCGCGAGCTGGGACAGCAGCGCCTTGTTCTCGGCGGCGAACGCCTTGACGTCGGCGGCGAGCTTCTCGCAGTCGGCGGCGTCGGCGACGAACAGGTCGGCGAGCTTGTTCATCATCGCGTGGCCCTTCGCCTCGAGCTCGGGATCGAAGCGGGGCGCCGCGGGTCCAGCGGCGGGCGCCGGGGGGCTCGGCTCGGGCCGGGCCAGCTCGGGGGGGCGGTCGCTGTGCGCGGCGGCCGGCCCGGCGACGGGGGATGGGGTCGGCTCGACCCGCTTCTCGGTCTTGCAGGCGGACAAGGTCACGGCCGATAGCGTCGCGATACAGAGCGTGCGAAGCATGGCGAGCCGACGGTTCCACAGAACCGCCGGATCGCCAATCGCGGCGCGCAGCAATCGTCAGCGCGCCGAGTACAGCGTGGTGACGAACGGTGCCGAGGTCGACGCCGTGACGTCGAGGTGGCCATCGCGATCGAGATCCGCGACGCAGACCCAGCTGACCGGCGCGCCGACGCCGAAGCTCGACGCCACGAACGCGGTGCCGCTGTTGTGCAGCACGGTGATGTCGCTCGACCCGCCGACCACGAGGTCGGTCCGCGTGTCGCCGTCGAGATCGACCGCGGCCAGCGCGGCGGGCTGGCTGCCGACCGCGACGGTGGTGGCCGCGGCGAAGCTGCCGGTGCCGGTGCCGCGCAACAGGCTCACCGTGGCCGTGCTGGTATTGGTGACCGCGACGTCGAGCTTGCCATCGCCGTCGAAGTCGCCCGCCGCGATCGCCTGGCCGGCCGCGACCACCGGGAACACCGCCGCCGCCGAGAACGTGCTGTCGCCGTGGCCGATCAGCAGCTTGACGTCGGCCTCGCCGGTGAACGCGACCGCCATGTCCTTCTTGCCGTCGCCGTTGAAGTCGCCGACGACGACCGCCGACGGCGCGGTCCCGACCGCAACATCGGAGCGGCCGAACCTGCCGCTGCCGGTGTTGCTCAGGATGCTCACCACGTTGCCGGTCGCCGAGGGCACCGCGACGTCGAGCCTGCCGTCGCCGTCGAAGTCGCCGAGCGCCGGCCGGCGCGGGCTCTGGGCGGTGCCGGTGTTGAGCGGCGCGCCGAACGTGCCGTTGCCGGCGCCGAGCAGGACGCTCACGCTCTGGAACGAGGTGTTGACGACCAGGAGGTCGAGCTTGCCGTCGCTGTTGAAGTCGGCGGTCAGGATGTAGGTCGCGTTGCCTCCGGAGACCAGCGTGATCGTCGCGCTCGGCACGAGCGTCCCGGCCGGCGTCTGCACGAAGACGAACACCGCGTTCGCGGCGGGGTCGACGATCGCGAGATCGGCGCGGCCGTCCTGGTTGAAGTCGCCCGACACCGACGAGGTCGATCCGGTGCCGGCGGGCAGCGCGCGCGCCCCGGCCAGCCCGCCGGCGCCGCCGAGCACCAGCCCGGCGGTCGCGCTGGTCGCGTTGGCCACGACGAGATCGGCCGCGGCATCGGCGTTGGCGTTGATCACCGCCGCGGCGGTGGCCCCGCTGCCGCCGGTCGCGACGATCGGCCCGGCGGGCGTGAACGTGCGGCCGGTGCGATGGAACAGCGTCGCGGTGCCGCCGGTCAGCGCGACGAGGTCGGTGGCGCCGTCGCCGTCGAAGTCGCCCGCGACGACCGCGAGCGGCGTGCCGGCCACGGTCAGGCTGGTCGGCGCGCCGAAGCCGCCCGCGCCGCCGAAGAACACCGAGACCGTGGCGGCGCCGTTGGCGATCGCGAGGTCGAGGTTGCCGTCGCCGTCGAGGTCGGCCACCGCGATGCCGCGGTTGCCGGTCGACACCGCGAGCGTCACCGGCAGCCCGAACAGCCCGCCGCCGGTGCCCATCACGACCAGCACCGCGAGCGGCGTGGTCAGCACGAGGTCGACCTTGCCGTCGTGGTCGAAGTCGCCCGCGGCGATCGACGCCGGGACGCCGGTGATCGCCAGGCTGCCCGCCGCGGTGAACCCGCCCGCGCCATTGCCGTGCAACAGGCGCACCGTGGCGCTCGCCGCGACCGCGAGGTCGAGCACGCCGTCCTGGTCGAAGTCGGCGACCGCGAGCGAGGTCGACCCCGACGCGACGGCGACCGTCGCGCCCGCGGTGAACGCGCCGCTCGCGCTGCCGCGCAGGATGCTGACCGTGTTCGCCGTGGCGTTGAGCACCGCGAGATCGGGGTGGCCGTCGCGGTCGAAGTCGCCGGTGGCGACCGCGGCCGGGCCGTTGCCGGTGGCGTAGGTCGCCTGCAGCACGAAGCCGCCGGCGCCGTTGCCGAGCAGGATGCCGACCGTGTTGTTCGCCGGGTTGATCGCCGCGACATCGCCGTAGCCGTCGCCGTTGACGTCGGCGACCGCGACCGCCTTGGTCCCGCCGCCGCCGGTCGCGAACGCCGGGGTCGCGGCCGCGAGCTCGAGCTCGCACAGCGTGCCGGCGACGCCGCCCGCGCCGCTGCACCCCGCGTCGCTCCATGCCCCGTCGGCGAGGTACTGCACGCAGTCGGCGTTGCCGGCGTTGTCGGGCTTGCCCGGGTCGAAGTTGCTGTAGCCCAGCGGCTCGCCGGTGGTCCAGTGGAACGCGCCCTCGACCGCGATGTCGTCGGCGCCGAGCCACGGGGTGTCGCCCGCGCGCACCGCGGCGAACGCGGCGTCGTCCTCGCTCTCGCTGGTGATCGTCGGCAGGTGGCCGCCGAGCGCGGCGCACATCGCGGCCGCCTCCTGGTAGCTGTGCTGCACGCCGTCGAACGCCGCGAAGCAGTGGCCGGAGGCGGCGTCGACCGTCGCGCGGTCCGCGCCGGTGCCCGAGCCGCAGGTCAGCCGGCAGTTCGCCTCGCAGCCGTCGCCGGGGGCCGCGTTGCCGTCATCGCACTCCTCGTGGACGCCTTCGCGCACGCCGTTGCCGCACACGCTGCGCACCACCGTGACCAGGATCGCCGCCGGCGCCGAGCTGGCCTGGCCGTCGGACGCGGTGAACGTGAACACGTCGCTGCCGGCGAACCCGGCCGCCGGCGTGTAGGTCACGTGGTTGCCGGCGATCGGGCCGAGCGTGCCGTGGGCCGGCGGCGTCGCGATCGCGAGCGTCACCGCGTCGCCGTCGACGTCGCTCGCGGCGAGCGTCGCGGTCGCCGGGGTGTCATCGAACGTGCTGACCACGCCGGCCGCGGCGACCGGCGGATCGTTGACCGCCGCGATCGCGATCGCCACCGTCGCGGTGGCCTGGGCGCCGTTGCCGTCGCCGATGGTGTACTGGAACGCGTCGCTGCCGTTGTAGTTGGCCGCCGGCGTGTAGGTCACGTGGTGGCCGTCGGCGATCGCCGCGGTGCCATGCGCCGGCTGGGTGACACTGGCGACGGTGAGCGTGTCGCCGTCGACGTCGCTGTCGTTGGCCGCGACGTCGATCGCGAGCTGGGTGTCCTCGTCGGTCGCCGCGGCGTCGTCGGCCGCGACCGGCGGGTCGTTGACCGGCGCGATGGTGATCGCCACGGTCGCCGTCGCCTGCGCGCCGTGGCCGTCGTCGATGGTGTAGCTGAAGCTGTCGGCGCCGTTGTAGTTGGCCGCCGGCGTGTAGCTCACCTGGTGGTCGCCGTCGACGTCGCTGTCGTTGGCGACCACGTCGATCGTCGCGCTGGTGTCCTCGTCGAGGCTGGCCGCGTCGGCCACCGCGACCGGCGCGTCGTTGACGCTGACCACGTCGAGCACCAGCTGCGCGGTCGCCTGGCCGCCGTTGCCGTCGCTGATCGTGTAGCTCAGCGCGTCCGGCCCGTGGTAGTTGGCGGCCGGCACGTACAGCACGCGGTGGCCATCGACGGCGAACGCCGCGCCGTGCGCGGGCGGTGTCAGGCTCGTGATCGCGAGCGCGTCGCCGTCGATGTCGGCGTCGTTGGCGACCACATCGACGGTGATCGACGTGTCCTCGTCGGTGCTCGCCGCGTCGGCGGCGGCGACCGGCGCGTCGTTGACCGGCGCGATCGCGAGCGCCACCGCCGCGGTCGCCTGCGCGCCGTGGCCGTCGTCGATGGTGTAGCTGAAGCTGTCGGCGCCGTTGTAGTTGGCCGCCGGCGTGTAGGTCACGTGATGGCCGTCGGCGATCGCCGCGCTGCCGTGCGCCGGCTGGGTGATGCTCGCGATCGCGAGCGCATCGCCGTCGACGTCGCTGTCGTTGGCCACGACGTCGACGGTGACCGGGCTGTCCTCGTCGGTGCTCGCCGCATCGTCGGCGGCGACCGGCGCGTCGTTGACGCTGGCCACGTCGAGCACGACCGCCGCGGTGGCCTGGGCGCCCGACGGGTCCGCGATCGTGTAGCTGAAGCCGTCCGCGCCGTGGTAGTTGGGCGCCGGCGTGTACTGCACGTGGTGCGGATCGACGATCGTGGCCGCGCCGTGCGCCGGCTGGGTGATGCTCGCGATCGCGAGCGCGTCGCCGTCGACGTCGCTGTCGTTGGCCACCACGTCGACCGTGACCGCGGTGTCCTCGTCGGTGCTCGCGGCATCGGCCACCGCGACCGGCGCGTCGTTGACCGGGTTGACCACGACGGCGATGGCGGCGCTGGCCTGGCCGCCGTTGCCGTCGCTGATCGTGTAGCTGAACGCATCGGGGCCGTTGTAGTTGGCCGCCGGGGCGTACGTGATGTGATGGGCATCGACGACCGTGGCCGCGCCGTGCGCCGGCTGGGTCACCGAGGTGATCGCGAGCGCGTCGCCGTCGATGTCGCTGTCGTTGGCCACCACGTCGACCGTGACCGGGGTATCCTCGTCGGTGATCACGGCGTCGACCGCCGCGACCGGCGCGTCGTTGACGCCGACCACGTCGATCGCGACCAGCGCCGTCGCCTGGGCGCCCGACGGGTCGGTGATCGCATAGCTGAAGGCGTCGCCGCCGTGGTAGTTCGGCGCCGGGGTGTACGCCACGTGGGTCGCGTCGACGATCGTCGCGCTGCCGTGCGCCGGCTGCGTGATCGCGGTGATCGCGAGCGCGTCACCGTCGACGTCGCTGTCGTTGGCCACGACGTCGATCGTCGCCGTGGTGTCCTCGAGCAGGCTCACCGCGTCGGTCACCGCGACCGGCGCGTCGTTGACCGGGTTGATCGCGATCGCGACCTGCGCGGTCGACGCGCCGCCGTGGCCGTCGCCGATCGTGTAGCTGAACGCGTCGGCGCCGTGGTAGTTGGCCGCCGGGGTGTACGCCACGTGGGTCGCGTCGACGATCTCGGCCACGCCGTGCGCCGGCTGGGTCACCGAGGTGATCGCGAGCGCGTCGCCATCGACGTCGCCGTCGTTGGCCACGACGTCGAGCGTGATCGAGGTGTCCTCGTCGAGCGCCGCGCCGTCGTCGACCGCGACCGGCGCATCGTTCACCGGGCTGACCGCGATCGCGACGCCCGCGCTGGCCTCGCCGCCATGGCCGTCGCTGATCGTGTAGCTGAACGCGTCGGGCCCGTTGTAGTTCGCGGCCGGCGTGTACGTCACGTGGGTCGCATCGGCGATCGTCGCGCTGCCGTGCGCCGGCTGGGTGATCGCGATGACCGCGAGCGCGTCGCCGTCGGCGTCGCTGTCGTTGGCCACCACGTCGATCGTGACCGCGGCGTCCTCGTCGACGTTCGCCGCGTCCGCCACCGCGATCGGCAGGTCGTTGACCGAGGCGATCGCGACCGTCACCGTCGCCGTCGCCGTGGCGCCGCCCGGATCGGCCACCGTGTAGCGGAACGCGTCCGCGCCGTGGTAGTTCGCCGCCGGCGTGTACAGGATCTGGCCGGCCACGATCGCGGCGGTGCCGTGGGCGGGTGCGGTCACGCTCGCGATCGCCAGCGCGTCGCCGTCGACGTCGCTGTCGTTGGCCAGCGCGTCGATCGCGACCGGGGTATCTTCATCGGTGCTCGCGCTGTCGTCGGCGGCGACCGGCGCATCGTTGACCGGCGTCACCGTGACGTGAACCGTCGCGGTCGAGCTCGCGCCGGTCGGATCGGCCACCGTGTAGCTGAACGCGTCCGTGCCGTTGAAGTCGGGGCCGGGCGTGTAGGTCGCGAAGCCCGCGACCAGGGTCGCGCTGCCGTGCGCCGGCTGGGTGAACCCGACCACGCTCAGGCTGTCGCCATCGGGATCTGTGTCGTTGCCGAGCACGAACACGCCGCCGGACGTGTCCTCCGCGGTGGTGATCTGGTCGTCGACCGCGACCGGCGCGTCGTTGTTGCCGGTCACCGTGACGAAGATGCTCGCGGTCGAGAACTCGTCGTGGCCGTCGGTGATCGTGTATTCGAGGTAGTCGTCGCCGACGTAGTCCGGATCCGGAACGTAGGTCACGACATTGCCGTCGAGCGTCGCCGTGCCGTGTGACGGCGGGGTGATGCCGGTCACCGCGAGCGCGTCGCCGTCGACGTCGCTGTCGTTGGCGGTCGGGTCGAACGCGAGCCTGCCGTCCTCGGCGACCGTGATGAAGTCGTGCTGCGCCGACGGCGGATCGTTGATCGAGTTGATCGCGACGTGGAGCGTCGCGCTCGCGGTGTTGCCGTGGCCATCGCTGACCGTGTAGCCCACCGCATCCTCGCCGTGGTAGTTCGCGACCGGGTAGTAGGTCACCACGCCTCCCGAGATCGAGGCCATGCCGGCGACCGGCGGTGTGGTGATCGCCGCGGTCAGCGGATCGCCGTCGGGATCGCTGTCGTTGGCCAGCACGTCGACCGAGCCC
>VBLP01000454.1:17480-23050 GCA_005887925.1 Deltaproteobacteria bacterium
CGTCGCGCCCGCGAAGTAGCCCGGCAGCACGGTGAAGCTGGGGTCGGTCGCGAGCCTGGCCCAGTACTGGTACTCCGGCGTGATGCCGGCGGGACACGTCGCCGTGCCCTGCAGCGTGATCGCCTGGCCCGTCGCGAACACCGTGCTGGCGGCCGGCGCATCGAGCACCACCGCGGTGCACGGCGACCCGGCCGCGAGCAGCTTCACGGTGAGCGTGTTCGAGTTGAATCGCGTGGTCGTGCCCTGGATCCGCACCTGCGCGAGGAACTGGTGATCGCCGAGCGACGCCGTCGTCGTCGCGATGTCCACGGTCGTCGCGGTGCTGAAGCTCTTGAACGTCGTGAACGTGCCGCCGGGCAGGCGTTGCTGCCACCGGATCTCCGGTGTGCCGAAGTCGCAGCTCGCGGTCGCGGTGAGGTGGATCGGCGGGCCCTTCACCGCCGTCGCCGGCCCCGCGATCGTGATCGTGCAGGACGGGGTGAGCGCCGCCACGCCGACGTCGACCAGGGCCGATGTCGTGGTGCCGGCGGCGCTGGACAGCGTGTAGCGGAAGCTGTCGCTGCCGGCGTAGCCGGGATCCGGCGTGTAGATCGCGCTGCCGCCGAGCACGGTCACGCGGCCGTGCGCACCCTGGGTGAAGCCGGTGATCACCTGCCGGCCGGTGCGGACGGCAGCGGGATCGTCGATCAGCGCGATCGAGGCCGGCTTGCTCATCTCGGTCGCGATGCGGCCGGCGCGTGCGCCGGGTGGAGGTTCGCGTCGCGGATCGCGGAGCTGGCCCGACGACGAATCGCTGCTCGGGCCCACTGCTACGCGGTCGTCCCCACACCCCGATAACGCCAGGACCGCGCACGCCACTACTCCACAGACCTGCGCGAAGTTCATATTGGCGCTCACGTTACTGCAAGCGATGCGTCAATTGATAGAGGAGACAGCTGTCATGTATCGATGGCGTGTAGTCTCATACGGGACGCCCGACCCCAGCTTGACGACGAGTATTGACGAAGCCTCAGGCCCATCAGAAATTCGCAGTGCACGAACCTGGGCCGATGTACGCAACTGCCGAGTGTTCCAGCCGATGTCGCGCACGACTTCGCGCGGCGTTTTCGCTTGTGCTCTGGAGATTCGGCTTCACCGACGCCACGCCATCGCGCTGGCGATCCCTGGTCGGACCGCGTTAAGCTCACGCCGTGGCCACGGTCGGGAGCTATCTACTCGCCATTGTCGGGTTCGCAATGATGGTGTCGGCGGTCGCGCGCACGCTGACCGCGAACCTGAAATATGTCTACACGCGTCCGCTGCTGATCAACGCGCTGCGGACCAACGCCAACCACGCCGAGAACCTGTGCAAGACGGCGCCCGACTCGTACTTCGCGGCGATCGGCGCCGCGATCAAGACCGCCGCGATGTGTCGCTCGCGCGACCCCAAGGTCGTCGTCGGCGCCACCATCCCGGCCTACGACGGCACCGCGATCGCGGTGTCGATGAAGTGGAAGCAGCTGGTGGGCCGGGTCAAGCTCGCGCTGATGGCGGCCGGCGGCGGCGTCGCGCTCGGCATGTCCGCGGGCGTGCCGCCGATCCTCGTGATCGTGCTCGCCGTCGGCGTCGGCATCGGCTTTCTGTGGCTGTTCTTCTTCAAGGCCGAGGTCGACCGCAGCATCCTGCGCGCGCGCGCCGAGATCCTCCCCGAGGTCGATCGCGCGTTCGCCGAAGGCCGCTACGTGTTTCCCCCGCTGCCGCCGAGCTGACCGCCGCCGGCCGGGTCTGTTATCGCGTGAAATCGAGGTAATCCCGCGGCTTGGCCGGCTCACGCGATTTTACGGCGGCGCCGCGGAGACGCAGCGCTATGCTGGCGCCGAACGACTTGACTGCTCCGACCGGTAAGGAGGTCGCGATGGCGAGGATCCTGGTAGTGGATGACCGACTGGACGTGGCGCGAGCCATCGCGCGCATGCTTCCGGATCACGACACAGCAACCGAGACCGACCCGCGACGCGCCGTGGCGCGCGTCGAGGATGGCGAGCGCTTCGACATCGTGCTCTGCGACCTCAACATGCCGGAGATGAACGGCCGCGAGGTCTCCGATGCCCTGGTGCATGCCCACGTGCCGCCGCCGATCGTGCTCATGATGTCGGGCGGCGAGAACGTCGATTCGCTGTTCGCGACCGGCCGCGGCGTGCTGATCAAACCGTTCGATGGCAAGGAGCTGCGCGATCTGGTCGCTGCGATGCTCCACGAGACCGCCCAGCGCCCCCACCACCACGCGTAGCGCGCCTATCCCCCCGGGCGCGCGGCGGTTCCGCTACCCTGCCGGCATGACGTTCATCGAGGTTCGTGGCGTGGCGACGCACATCGCGGTCGACGGGCCGCCCGGTGCGCCCGCCGTGCTCTTGATCCACTCGCTCGGCGCGAGCCTCCGGATCTGGGACGCCCAGGCCGAGCGGCTGTCGCGCGGGTTTCGCGTCGTGCGGTTCGACCTGCGCGGCCACGGCCTGAGCGAGGTCGCGGCCGGCCGCTGCACGATCGAGGACCTCGCCGACGACGCGCTCGCCGTGCTCGACGCCTGCGGCATTGCCACTGCCCACATCGCCGGCGTGTCGATCGGAGGGATGATCGCGCAGGCCCTCGCGGCGCGAGCGCCGGCCCGCACCGCGTCGCTGATCCTGTGCGACACCGCGCTCGCGCTGCCGCCGCCCGAGATGTGGCGCACCCGGGCCGCCACCGTGCGCGCCGAGGGCGTCGCCGCCATCGCCGACGCCACGCTCGCGCGCTGGGTCACGCCGGCGTTCCTCGCCTCGCCGCGCGGCCGCGGGCTTCGTACCCTGCTGCTGCGCACCCACGCCGAGGGCTACGCCGCCGCCGCCGAGGCGCTCGGGCTCGCCGACCTGTCGCGCTCGACCCCCGAGCTCCGCGTCCCCACCCTGGTCCTGGTCGGCGAGCACGATCCGTCGACGCCCGTCGCCGCCGCCGAGGCGCTGCGCGACGCCATCCCCGGCGCCCGGCTCGCCGTGATCCCCCGCGCGATGCACCTCCCGATGGTCGAGCGACCCGACGAGGTCAACGACGCGCTCCTGGATTTTCTGACCCCGCGCGACGCCGATCTCGCCGCGGCGGGCCTGCGCGTCCGCACCGAGGTCCTCGGCGCCGCACATGTCGCACGCGCCACCGCCGCGATCACCGATCTCGATCGCGACTTCCAGGCCTACATCACGCGCGCCGCGTGGGGCGGTGTGTGGGCCCGCCCCCACCTCGATCGCCGGACGCGCAGCCTCGTCACCGTCGCGATGCTCGCCGCGCTCGGCCGCGACCACGAGCTCGCGCTGCACATCCGCGCGATGAAGAACACCGGCGCCAGCCTCGCCGACCTGTCCGAGCTGATGCTTCACGTCGCGGTCTACGCCGGGGTGCCCGCCGCCAACGCGGCGCTGCGCATCGCCAGGCAGATCGCCGAGGAGGCGCGATGACGACCTACTGGCCGTTTCCGCCCGGCAGCCAGCCGCCCTACGACGTCCCGAGCTACGGCAGCACCGTGCGGCGCCATCCCCGCCAGCCGCTCGTCCCCGTCGCGCCGACGATCGAGCACGCCGGGCCGGTGTTCTCGCCCGCGCAGTACCCGGCCGAGGCCGACCTGTCGCGCGTCGACGGCCGCGACGCCATGGGCCAGCGCATCATCGTCGCCGGCCGCGTCACCGACGAGGCCGACCGTCCGATCGCCGGCGCGATGATCGAGCTGTGGCAGGCCAACGCCGCCGGCCGCTACCACCACGAGCGCGACAACCACGACGCGCCGCTCGACCCCCACTTCCGCGGCGCCGGCCGGGTGTTCACCGACGGCGACGGCAGCTATCGCTTCGTCTCGATCAAGCCCGGCGCTTATCCCTGGCGCAACCATCCCAACGCCTGGCGCCCCAACCACATCCACTTCTCGCTGTTCGGCGCGTCGTGGGGCGCGCGGCTGGTCACCCAGATGTACTTCCCCGGCGACCCGCTGCTCGCGATCGATCCGGTGTTCCTGTCGATCCCCGACACCGCGGCGCGCGCGCGCCTGGTCTCCGCGTTCGACCTCACCCTGACCCAGCCCGAGTGGGCGCTCGGCTACCGCTTCGACATCGTGCTGCGCGGCCTGCACGCCACGCCGTTCGAGGGAGGCCGGTGATGCGGCCCGTCACGTCGAGCCAGACCATCGGACCGTTCTGGCACATGCTCGAGCACCCCGAGCACACCGACCTGACCCGGTTCGGCGCGGCCGGCCCGCCGCTGGTGCTGACCGGGCGCGTGGTCGACGGCGACGACACCCCGATCACCGACGCCTGCGTCGAGATCTGGCAGGCCACGCCCGCCGCGCCCGACTTCCCCGGCTGGGGCCGGTGTCCGACCGACGCGCACGGCGAGTTCCGCTTCGTCACCCTCGCGCCCGACCCCGCGGTGCCCTGCTTCTCCGTCGCGATCCTCGCGCGCGGCCTGCTCAAGCCGCTGTGGACCCGGGTCTACTTCGCCGACGTCGCCGATCCGCTGCTCGCCTCGCTGACCCCAGCCCGCCGCGCCACGCTGATCGCACGCGCCGATCGCAACGCGAGACCGTGTTCCTGGATCTATAGAGGCGTTCCGCGCGTACGGCCGCGCGAGGTCATTGGTCGAGCGCCACCAGGTACGGCCACGCCGGGAAGTACGGCCACTGCGTCTGCAGGTTCCACCACACCCGGCCCGTGCTGCCCATCATCACCGTGCCGCCGAAGCCGTGGTCGCCGAACCCCGTCGTGGCGCGCGTGTCCACCGGCGTGCCCGCCGCATCGAACGACTGCAGGTGCAGGTAGTGGAACTGCGTCTGCTCCGTGCCCGAGACCACGATGCGCGGGCCGTTCGAGGCGATCCCGCCCACCTGCGTGTAGCCCGTCTTGCGCGAGAACACGTGGTCGCCGCCCGGCGATAGCTTCACGAAGAATGCATTCAGCTTGCCGTCGTCGGTCGCGCGCAGCGGCAGCGCACCACCGCCGAGGTCCATCGCCGTGAACAGCTCGCCGCCGAACAGGAGGTTGTGGTCAGGGTCGACCGTCATCGCCGTGACGTTCGCCTGCCCGGCGAAGCTGCGCGTCCACACCGTCGCGCCGGTCGCCGCGTACCGCGTGATCCGCAGCGCCCCGCTGTCGTTCCACGCCACGATCGCCTGATCGCCGTCGAGCGTGGCCGCGTCGCCCGCCACCGACAGCTCCGACGCGAACACGCCGCCGGCGGTGAACCGCGTCACCCGCACGGTCCGGTCCTGCGCACCCGTTCGCACCGCGACTCCGCCGCTGGCATCGCTCGCGACCATGCCGACGCCGGTCCCCGCCGGCACCGTCCGGGTCGCCTGCCACTGCAGCGCCAGCCCCGGATCATACTTCGCCACCGTGAGCATCGTGCCCGCGATGCTGGCCACGAACACGTTGCCCGCCGCGTCGGCGCCGAGCTCGCCGCCGCGCGCGAGCTGGCCCACCACGCGGCCGGCCGCGTCGAGCTTGACCGTCGTCGCGCCGTCGCCGAGCAGCGCCGCGCCATCGGCCAGCGGCAGCACCGCGACGTTGCCCTCGCGG
>VBLP01000077.1:0-15861 GCA_005887925.1 Deltaproteobacteria bacterium
CGCGCGGCGAGAAGGCGAGCCACGGCACGCCCGAGGAGCGCGCGCGGGAGACCGAGGCCGCGAGCGCCGAGCTCGGCATCGCGTTCCGCGACAACCTCGGCCTGCCCGACACCGAGCTGGCCGCCACGCCGGCGCAGGTCACCGCGGTGGTCGCCGAGCTGCGGCGGCGCCGGCCGGAGCTCGTGCTCGCGCCGTGGCTCGAGGATCGCCACCCCGATCACGCCGCCGCGGGGTCGCTGGTCGCGCGCGCGGTGATGTTCGCCGGCGTCCGCAACTACGCGCCCGAGGCCGGCGCGCGGTTCGTGCCGCGGCAGCTCCTGTACTACGCGATGCGCCACCGCATGACGCCGAGCTTCATCGTCGACACCTCGGCGGCGGCCGCGCGCAAGGCCCGCGCGATCGCGTGCTACGCGAGCCAGCTCGCGCGCCGCGGCGGCGCCGGGCCCGGCGATGCCGACCCCACGCTGATCAGCGCGCCCGGCGCGATCGCCGCGATCGAGGCCCGCGATCGCTACTACGGCAGCATGATCGGCGCGAGCCACGGCGAGCCGCTGCGCAGCGCCGCCGTGCTCGGCCTGGTCGATCCGGTGCGCCACTTCCGCGACAACCCGTTCACCGAGGCGCACGCCTTCGAGCCGCTGGTGCCATGACCGCTCCCCTGCGCATCGCCGTCGTGTGCTACCCCGCCCTCGGCGGCAGCGGTGTGATCGCCTCCGAGCTCGCGCTCGGGCTGTGCGACCGCGGCCACCGCGTCCACCTGGTGGCGACCGCGCTCCCCGAGCGGCTGCACGCCACCGGCGTGCGGTTCGAGCAGGTGGCGGTGCCGACCTCGCCGGTGTTCGACCACGCGCCGTACGGCGAGGCGGTGGCGAGTCACCTGATCGAGCTGGCGCGCCGCGAGTCGATCGACCTGGTCCACCTGCACTACGCGGTGCCGCACGCCGCCAGCGCGCTGCTCGCCGCCCAGGTCCTCGGCGCCGCCGCGCCCGCGATGGTGGTGACGCTGCACGGCACCGACGTGACCGCGCTCGGCGCGCATCCGAGCCTGCACGCGGTGACCGCGTTCGCGCTCGAGCGCTGCGCCGGGCTGACCACGCCGTCGCACTACCTGCGCGGCCAGGCGGTCGACGCCTTCGGCCTGGCCCCCGCCCGGATCGAGGTGATCCCGAACTTCGTCGACCTCGAGCGCTTCGCGCCGCCGGGCCGCCGCGACCCCGGCCAGCTCGCGGCGCAGTTCGGCGACGGGCGCGGCGATCCCGCCGGCCCGGTGCTGTTCCACGTCTCCAACTTCCGGCCGATCAAGCGGCCGCTCGACCTCGTCGAGGTCCTGGCGCGGGTCCGGCGCACCGTGCCGGCGCGGCTGATCCTGGTCGGCGACGGCCCCGAGCGCGCCGCGGTCGAGGCTCGGGCCCGCGCGCTCGGCGTGGGCGATGCGGTGCGCGCGCTCGGCCGCCGCCGCGACTTCGCCGGTCTGCTCGCGCACGCCGACGGGTTCCTGCTGACCAGCGAGAGCGAGAGCTTCGGCGTCGCCGCGCTCGAGGCGCTGGCGAGCGGCGTGCCGGTGTTCGGTTACCGGGTCGGCGGCGTGCCCGAGGTCGTCGGCGAGGGCTGCGGCACGCTGGTCGCGCGCGGCGACGTCGACGCGCTGGCCCACGCGGTGGTCGCCGGGGTCTCGGACGCCCGGGCGCACGCCGCGA
Organism: Deltaproteobacteria bacterium; assembly: GCA_005887925.1. Lineage (GTDB taxonomy): Bacteria > Myxococcota_A > Polyangia > Haliangiales > Haliangiaceae > JABFXX01. The sequence continues at coordinate 1,698 of VBLP01000077.1, forward strand.
TGGCGGACGTCGCGCGCGCCCGCGCCGAGGCGCTGTTCTCGATGAACCTCGCGGTCGAACGCTACGAGATCTACTTCCGGCACGTGCTCGCAGCCCGGACGAGAGGAAGTTTATGATGCGACGACTCCTCGTGATGCTCTGCGTGATCCTCGGCCGGCCCGCGCTCGCCGCAGCCGAGCCCAGCGCCGGCGGGCTCGCCCACGCGATCGACCGGCTGGCGACCACCGGCCGCGTGCTCTACGTCGCGGCCCACCCCGACGACGAGAACACCCGCCTGCTCGCCTACCTCGCCAACGTCCGCCACCTGGACGTGGGCTACCTGTCGATGACCCGCGGCGGCGGCGGCCAGAACCTGATCGGCGGCGAGCAGGGCATCCTGCTCGACGTGATCCGCACCGAGGAGCTGCTCGCGGCGCGCCGGCTCGACGGGGCCCGCCAGTTCTTCACCCGGATGCGCGACTTCGGCTACTCCAAGCGCGCCGACGAGGCGGTCGCCGAGTGGGGCCACGACGAGGCGCTCGCCGACGTCGTGTGGGTGATCCGGACGTTCCAGCCCGACGTGATCATCACGCGGTTCTCGGAGCGGCCGCCCAACCACGGCCACCACACCGCATCGGCGGTGCTCGCCCGCGAGGCGTTCGCCGCCGCCGCCGATCCGAAGCGATTCCCCGAGCAGCTCAAGGGCAACGTCGCGCCTTGGCAGGCCGATCGCCTGCTGTGGAACACCGGCAACTTCGGCGGCGCGCCGCCGCCCCAGGGCGCCGTCGACCTCGAGGTCGGCGTCTACGACCCCCGGCTCGGGCTGTCGATGGGCGAGCTCGCCGCGCGCTCGCGCAGCCAGCACAAGAGCCAGGGCTTCGGCGTGCCCGAGGACCGCGGCTCGGTGGTCGAGCACTTCGTCGTGCTGGAGGGCCACCATCCATCGCCGGCTCCCGGTGGGCCCACCGATCCGTTCGGCGGCATCGAGCTGACCTGGAAGCGCTACGCCGCCGCGGCCGGCTATGCCCGCGCGATCGCCGAGGCCCAGCACGCGCTCGACCGCGATCATCCCGAGCGCGCACTGCCGGCGCTGGTCCGCGCCCGCGCCGAGCTCGATCGCCTGCCCGAGGATCCGCGGATCCGCGATACCCGCCGCGCGCTCGACCAGACCATCGCCGACGCCGCCGGGTTCTACGCCCGCGCGGCCTCGGCGCGCCCCGTCGCCGCGCCCGGCACCACGGTCGACATCACCGTCGAGCTGGTCGCGCGCTCGCCGTGCCGCTGCCCGCGCAGGCGCCGCCGTCGCTGGCGTACTGGCTCGCGAAGCCGCCGACGCCGGGGCATTACCTGGTCGCCGATCCCACGCTGATCGGCGCGCCGCACGCGCCGGCGCCGCTCGAGGTCGCGCTCGATGTCGCGATCGCCGGCCGCACCGTGCACCTGGTGCTCCCGGTGGTCCACGCGTCGACCGATCGCGTGCTCGGCGAGCGGGTCCGGCCGTTCGCCGTCGTGCCGCCGGCGACGGTGACGCCGCTGCGCGAGGCCGTGATGGCGCCGGGCAAGAAGGCGCCGCTCGCGCTGCGGGTGCGCGCCGGGCGCGACGCCCTGACCGGCCGGGTCGAGCTCGAGCTGCCCGCGGGTTGGACCGCGCAGCCGGCGAGCCAGGCGGTGACCCTGGCCAGGCTCGGCGACGAGACCACCGTGACGTTCGAGGTGTCGCCCGCGCCCGGCGCCGCCGCCGGCGAGGCCCGCCCGGTGGTGCGCGTCGGCGACGCGGCGTGGTCGCTGCGCGAGGACGTGATCGATCACCCGCACATCCCCGTCCAGGTCGTGCTGCGGCCGGCGACCGTCGCGCTGGTCCCGCTGTCGATCAAGCTGCCGGCCGGCCGGATCGCCTACGTCCGCGGCTCGGGCGACTCGATCCCCGCCGACCTCGCGCACGTCGGTTTCGCGGTCGACGAGCTCGACGACGACGCGCTGCTCACCGGCGACCTGTCGCGCTACGCCGCGGTCGTGCTCGGCATCCGCGCGTACAACACGCGCCCCGCGGTGCACACCGCCCACCCGCGCCTGATCGGCTACGTCGAGCGCGGCGGCACGATGATCGTGCAGTACAACACGCTCGACATGGAGGGACCGATCGGGCCGTTCCCGCTCGAGCTCGGCCGCGACCGCATCACCGACGAGAACGCCGCCGTGACCTTCCTCGATCCCAGGCAGCCGCTCCTGCACCACCCCAACGAGATCACGGCGGCCGACTTCACCGGCTGGATCCAGGAGCGCGGGATCTACTTCGCCGCCAAGTGGGACGCGCGCTACACGCCCGTCCTGCGGTTCGCCGACCCCGGCGAGGGCCCGCTCGACGGCGGCCTCCTGATCGCGCGCCACGGCAAGGGCCGCTACATCTATACCGGCCTGGTGTTCTTCCGCGAGCTGCCCGCCGGCGTCCCCGGCGCGTACCGGCTGTTCGCCAACCTGCTCGCCGGGGGCAAATGACCGGTGAGCGGATGACCGGCGAGGGAGCGACCGGCGAGGGTGGTGACCCGCCGGCCCCGCTGCCGCGCGCGCAGGTGGTCAATGAGCCGCGCGACGAACCGCCGCCGTTCTGGGGCCGGTGGGGCCGGATCTACCTCCTGATCGCCGGGCTGCTCCTGATCGAGACCGCGCTGCTGTGGGCCCTCACCCGGTGGGCGAGGTGACCGGCCTCGCGGCGCTCGACTGGGGCGTGCTGGTCGCGACGATCGCCGCGATCGTGGTCTACGGCGCGTGGCGGACCAGCGGCGTGCGCGACGTCGACACCTACGTCCGCGGCGAGGCGCTGCGCTGGCCGACGATCGGTCTGAGCATCATGGCAACCCAGGCCAGCGCGATCACGTTTCTGTCGCTGCCCGGCCAGGCGTTCGCCGACGGCATGCGGTTCGTCCAGTTCTACTTCGGCCTGCCGCTCGCGATGATCGTGATCAGCGCCGTGTTCGTGCCGGTCTACCACCGGCTCAAGGTCCGGACCGCGTACGAGTACCTCGAGCACCGCTTCGACGTCCGGGTCCGCATGCTCGGCGCGCTGCTGTTCCTGATCGGACGCGGCCTGGCCGCCGGGATCACGATCTACGCGCCGTCGATCATCCTGTCGCAGATCCTGGGCTGGCCGCTGCACCCGACGATCTGGGGCATGGGTGCGCTCGTCCTGATCTACATCATGCTCGGCGGCAGCCGCGCGGTCAGCGTGACGCAGCGCCAGCAGATGATCGTGATCATGATCGGCCTCCTGATCGCCGCGGTGGTCGTGATCTCGCGGCTGCCCGATCAGGTGTCGCTCGGCGGCGCGGTCCGGGTCGCCGGCGCGCTCGGCCGGATCAACCCGGTCAGCTTCGAGCTCGACTTCAGCACCCGCTACAACTTCTGGTCGGGGATCGGCGGCGGGTTCTTCCTCGCGCTGTCGTACTTCGGCACCGACCAGAGCCAGGTGCAGCGGTTTCTCACCGCGCGGTCAGTCAACGAGGCCCGCAGCTCGCTGCTGATGAGCGCCTACTGGAAGATCCCGCTGCAGGCGCTGGTGCTGCTGCTCGGCGTCCTGGTGTTCGTCTTCCATGTCTTCAACACGCCGCCGCTCATCTTCAGCGGCAAACCGCGCATTCGAGGCCGAGCACGCCGCCGCGCTGGCGTTCCTCGACGCCGTGGGCCACGCGGCCGAACCCGCCGCGCGCAACCGGCTCGTCGACGCGGCCCTCGCCGTCGCCGAGGTCCGCCAGGATGCCAAGGCGCTGATCAAGCGCACGCTGCCGCGCGCCGAGACCCGCGACACCGACTTCGTGTTCCTGACCTTCATCCTCGGGCATCTCCCGGTCGGCCTGGTCGGCCTCCTGCTCGCGGTGATCCTGTGCGCGGCGATGAGCTCGGTCGCCGGCGAGCTGGTCGCGCTCGGCTCGACCACCACGGTCGACTTCTACCTGCGGATCCGGCAGGCGCTCGGCCGACCGCCCGACACCCCGGCCCGCGACCTCCGCGTGTCGCAGCTCGCCATGTTCGCGTGGGCCCTGCTCGTGCTCGGCTTCGCCAGCGTCGCGTCGCTGTTCGCCAACCTGATCGAGGCGGTGAACATCCTGGGCTCGCTGTTCTACGGCACGATCCTCGGGCTGTTCGTGGTCGCGCTGTTCCTGCGCCGGATCACTGCCACTCCCGTGCTGATCGGCGCCGTGATCGCCGAGGCCCTGGTCGTCTCGCTGTTCTTCCTGAGCGACCTGGGCTTTCTGTGGTTCAACGTGATCGGGTGTGCCACCGTCGTCGGCGTGTCGTCGGTAGTCCAGGCGATCCGTCCGGCGCCTGCCGCCGCCTGAGTCGCGACACCAGCGACGCCGGCTGCGGCCCGGGCGCGTCGAACCTGCGAACACTTGCCATGGCAGACCGGGAATATCCGGCCGGAAACAGCGATACTGCCGCGCATATGAGATCGCTACTCACCATGGCAATCCTGTTCAGCTCCGCGACAGCGTATGCGCAGCTGAACCTCCCGCAACCCAGCCCCGCCGCCACGGTCGAGCAGACCGTCGGCATCACCACCGTCAAGGTCGTCTACCACCGGCCCTCGGTCAACGGCCGCACCGTCTGGGGCCAGCTGGTGCCGTACAACGAGCCGTGGCGCGCCGGCGCCAACGAGAACACCACCGTGACGTTCTCGTCGGACGTCAAGGTCGGTGGCAAGCCGCTCAAGGCCGGCACCTACGGCCTGCACATGATCCCGACGCAGCGCGAATGGACGATCGCGTTCAGCAACATGTCGGTCGCGTGGGGAAGCTTCACGTACGACCCCAAGGAGGACGCGGTGCGGACCACCGTCACGCCGCGCGCCGAGTCGACCAGCGAGGAGCGGCTGTCGTACGGCTTCGACGACGTCACCGACACCAAGGCGACACTCGTCCTGCGCTGGGAGAAGCTCGCGGTGCCGGTCCCGATCGAGGTCGACACGCCCAAGGTCGTGATGGCGAGCGTCCGCGCCGAGCTGCGCGGCAACGCCGGCTTCCGCCAGGACACGCTGACCCAGGCCGCGCGCTACTGGCTGCGCAACGGCGGCAACCTCGACGAGGCGCTCAAGTTCACCGACACGGCGCTCCAGCGCGGCGGCGGCTTCCAGAGCCGCATGGTCCGCGCCCAGATCCTGGAGAAGAAGGGCAACGCCAGGGAGGCCGAGGCCGAGCGCAAGAAAGCGCAGGACATCGCGACCGAGAACGACCTCAACCAGACCGCCTATGGCCTGCTCGGCGACAAGAAGGTCGACGACGCGATCAAGCTGTTCGTGACGATCACCCAGCGCTTCCCCGATTCGTGGAATGCCCACGACAGCCTCGGCGAGGCGCTCGCGCTCAAGGGCGACAAGCCGGGCGCCCTGGCCGCGTACAACAAGGCGCTGACGCTGACCAAGGACCCGGCTCAGAGGAAGCGCATCGAGGCGGCGATCGCCAAGCTCAAGTAGCGACCGCCGAGCTCGAGGAGCGCTGCAGGACTATGGCGAGGTCCGCGTCGGGAAGCCGACCGGGCTATGATGGCCGTCGAGGTCGACGGCGCGCACGCCGAACTGGAAGTTATCCTTCGGCGCGATCGGCAGGGTCGCGGTGGTGACGTTGCCGACCGGGATCGCGTGGGTCCAGTCCGACTCGGTGGTCTCGCGCCACACGATCTCGTAGCCCGCGATGTCGGGATCGGTGTTCGCCGCCCAGACCATCGTGGTGCTGTTGGTCAGCACCTGGGCCAGGATGCCAATGCTCTGCGGCGTGCGCGGGCCCTGCGACAGCGACCATATCGTCGCGACGTTGACCCGGGCGACTCGCTCCATGAACGCGAAGTCGTCGAAGTCGATCAGGTCGCCGAACTGCTGGCCCGTGGTCGGATCGACCCGCACGTCCTGGTGCTCGTGGGCGAAGATCTCGTTGGGCTCGGTGAACCGCGCGGCGGTGTAACCGACGCGCTGGTACGACACGTGGTCGCTGGCGCGCAGGTAGCGGTCGCGGCGGAACATCAGCCACACCGTCATGTCGGTCTCGTCGTTCTCGGCGACCGACTTGACGAACCGGCCGAGCTGACGCGACGCGCTGTCGTTCTCGCCGCCGATCAGGACGCGGAGGTTGGCCTGGGAGGCGGTGTCGAGCGTCGGGACGCCCTCGGTGAACAGGCGCAGACGGTGCGCGTCCTTGACGCCGTTCTCCGCCGTGCTGCTGCCGACGATGTCGTTCGAGAACATGCCCGCGACATCGGCGCCGGCGGCCTTGAACAGGTTGGCCTGGTTGGTCGAGCCGAACAGCCCCTGCTCCTCGCCGTCGACCGCAGTGAATACGAGCGTCGACTCGGGGGCGTGCTTGGCGAACACGCGGGCGGCTTCCATGATGACGGCCACGCCGGAGGCGTCATCGTCGGCGCCCGGCGCGTCGGGCGCGGCGTTGGTGACGATCGTGCGGCGCGAGTCGAGGTGACCCGAGATCACGTAGATCCGGTTCGGGGTCAACGACCCCCGGATCGTCGCGACGACGTTGGTGATGTCGACGCCGGCGGGATTGAGGATCGTGCCCGCGATCGGCGCCTGGTGATAGGTCTGCAGCGCCACGGTCATCCGGCCACCGGACGTCGCGGCGTAGCCCTGCATCGTGTTGAACACGTAGTTGATCGCCGCGCCGATGCCCACGTTCGGATCGGTCTGGCTCGACTCGGTGTGGCGCGTGCCGAAGCTGACCAGCTTCTGGATCGTCGCCTGGATGTTGCGCTTGTCGACCTCGCGCATCATCTGCTTCAGCTCACGCTCGGGCGCCTGCGGCCGAACGGGATTGCCGTCGGGCGGACGCACCGCCGGGCGGCTGCGGTCGTCGTCATCGCGATCGTCGTCATCGCCCCGACCATGGTCGTCGCCGTCGCGCGCCACGTTGGTGATCTGAGGCTGGTTCTGGTTCTTCGAGCCGTCGTCGACCCCCGGCCCGCGTTGGCATGCGAAAGGTGTTACGGCAACCGTCAGTACGCTGAGCAACTTGGTGCGAGAGACCATGGCTCCCTCCCGAGCACCCCGGGGACCACGAGGGCGCGACATGCGCACTCAACACCGGGATTCACCGCACGTTAGGCTGCTGTCGCCAATAGATCCAGTAGTGATCTAACACTCCCGATATGAAATATTCCAAACGCAGCCCGCGCACTGCGTTAGCGCGATCCCGCCCCCCGGGGTGGACGATCTGTTCGCAGCAGCGCAACAGCGGTCGTTCCACATGTCCGTGACGCTGTCATAACGGTCGCTGACGCCGCGGCGCCACTCTTGCGTAAGCGGCCGCCCCGTCGAGTTGATCTGCGAAGTTCCCGCGTCATGCTCGAACCGTGCGAATCGCCATCGCGTGGCTGCTGACATTGACTTTGAGCCTGCGCGCCGACGCCTCACCACCGTGTGAGCAATGCACATTCGAGCTTCCGAAGTCTCGTGACGGCGCGCTGCCGCTGCTGGTGGTGCTGCACGGCGATCGCGAGCGCGCGTCGTCGGCGGCGGGTCGCTGGCGCGCCGCGGCGAAGCAGCGCGGCTGGGCGGTCCTCGCGCTGCAGTGCCCGGTCGATCAGGGCTGCAAGGACAGCTGGTGGCGATGGAACGGCGACCCGAGCTGGCTCGTCGATCGTGTCGCCGCGGTCGCGACCGCCGGGCCGATCGACCGATCGCGGATCTATCTTGCCGGCTGGTCGGGCGGCGCGACGTATATCGGTATGCACGCGCCGGCATGGACGGCCACGTTCGCCGCGGTGGTATTCCATGGCGGCGGCCATTCCCCGGGCGGCGAATGTCCGGCGCGGCCGCTGCCCGCCTACTTCCTGGTCGGCGACCGCAATCCGCTTCATTCGCTGGTCAAGGATCTCCGCGGCTGGTTTGACGACTGCCGGCAGCACTTGGTCTGGGACCTTGTCAGCGGTGGTGATCACGACCGGGAGGACCGGGCGCTCGACCGCAAGAAGGCCCTCGCGATCCTGGACTGGCTCGCCGAGCACGCGCGCATCGAATAAGTGAGCGCTGCGCTGCGCCGGTGCTCGCGCTGCGCCGGTGCTCGCGCTGCGCCGGTGCTCGCGCTGCGCCGGTGCTCGCGCGAAGCCGGTGCTCGCACGATGCCGCGCGGCGCTTGCGCTCGGGGTTCCCCTTCGGACCCGCTCGCCTCCGCGCGCCCCCCGGGCGTACTCTCCTCCGCAGTCTCCTCCCGGACCGCGGCCACGGCGATCGGTGTGCTGTCCCGACCGGTGAGCCCCGCGGGCTTCGGCGCTTCGCGCCTGCCCGCTGGGGGTCCCCCGCGCGTTCGGCTCACTCTCCGAAGGGGACCCACTCGCTTGGCGCACCGCGCGGTGGCGAGAACGCGCATGGTCTCGCTCTGGTGGTCTCGTCGAGGCCGAACTGGGCCGCGAACGAACAGTCGGATGCCGTGCCGGTGTCCTTTTCACCCGGACCATGAAATCCACAGCTGGCTGCAAACAGACCGAGCACGACGACGCCCGAACGCATGCGGCGAGTATCGCCGATCCCAGGCGCGCTGGAGGTGATGGGACGCGCATCGCGCGCTGGATCACGTGCGCCACGGGGCAGCGGCTGCGGCGTCGAACCGCGACGTCACTTCCGCCCGATGCGGATCAGCGACGAGACCGGGATGATCTCGGGCCGGGGCTGGGCGAGGTGGCGGTTGTTGTCGTAGCGCTTTCGCCACGCCGGCGCCTGCGCATCGGGGCAGTTGCAGCAGATCGGCATCAGGCCGGCGAGCCGCTTGCGATGGCCCTCGCGGTACTGCCGGATCAGCGGGCCGTGCCACATCTCGGCGAGCGTGCTGGTATGGATGTTCCCGAGCACCAGGCCTTCGGGCTTGCCGGTCTGGAACGCCGAGCCGCGGCACAGCGGCACCTCGCCGCTCCAGGCGACGCCGAGCATCCGGAACGGCAGCACGCACGACGGATACGACGCCGGCTTGCCGACCGGAAACGCATCGCCGTCGCCCTCGAAGTAGTTCTGGATCATCTGGGTCGACACGACGTCGCCGTACATGCCCCAGAACCGAAGCAGGCGATCGAGCGAGCGCTGCTCGGACGGCCGCACCATCACGCGGATCTGGATCAGCGTCCGGGACCAGGTCTCGCTGCGGAGCCGCTGCAGCCGCGCGATGTTGTCGAGCAGCTGCGCGAGGTCGGCGCCGCCGCGCGAGCGCGCGAAGCTCTCGGCATCGTCGCCGCCGACCGAGATCTCGACCACGTCGAGCGCCGATAGCGCGGCGCGGCACACCGACTCGGTCAGGCGCAGCCCGTTGGTGGTCAGCGAGATGAACGGCGCGAGGCCGCGCAGCTGCAAGAGGTAATCGGCGCACCGCGGGTGCAGCGTCGGCTCGCCGCCGCCGATCACGCGCAGGTTGCGGACGCGGAGCGCGCGGACCTGCTCGACGAGCCGGGCGAAGGTCTCGTCGGTCATGTAGCCGGCGCGGCCGCGGATGTCCGGATGCTGGGCATCGCAGTGCTGGCAGCGGAGCTGGCAGACATTGGTAAGCTCGATCCCCAGCGTGCTCGGTGACTCCGCCTCGAACAGCATCGGCGCGCGGGACAGCGCCAGATCGACGGCGCGGCCGTCACGCAGATAGCTGAACAGCATCCGGAGATCGAGCCTGCGCCTGCCGTAGAGCGTTGCCGCACGCGTCGCGACGTCTTCGAGCATTCACGCCGCACTTGCAAACGACATGCGCAAATTACCGATCGGAGTTGTGGAATACCACGTATCGAGTAAATCGCTATTTCCGTCGTCCGGCCCTGCGTGAGGCAACGACATCCGCCCACCGGCGGGATCGCAGGCCGTCGATCGGGCTGGAGACAATCGACCGTGGAGACAGCCGGGTGGAGACAACTGGCAGGGGACGACCTGCGACGGGCCGCGCCACGAACGCGAAGCACCAGCGGTCGAGGAAGGATCGAGCCGCGGTTGCCACGGCGCGCCGCGCCGGGCACGACGCACCGGCCGCCGTCCGAGCCGCCGTGGGACGGGCGCCGGTGCACGCGTGCGCCCGTGACGTAGCCCCTGCGCTACGGCACCAGGACCAGCTTGCCCTTGACCTGGCGCTTCTCGAGCCGCTCGAGGGCCTCGGCCGCGCGCTCGAAGGGCAAGACCGCGTCGACCGCGGGCCGGAGCTTGCCCTCCGCGATCCAGCGGAAGATGTCGTTGGCGTGCTCGCGGTTGCGCGCCGGCTCGCGGGCCGCGAACGAGCCCCAGAACACGCCGACGATCTGGCAGCCCTTGAGCAACACCAGGTTGAGCGGGATCTTCGGGATCTCCCCGGAGGCAAAGCCGATCACCAGGTAGCGGCCCTTCCAGGCCGTGCCGCGCAGCGCGGCCTCGGCGTACGACCCGCCGATCGGGTCGTAGACCACGTCGACCCCGTTGCCGCCGGTCAGCGCCTTGATCCGGTCCTTGAGGTCGTCGCGCGCGTAGTTGATGACCTCGGTCGCCCCGTGCTCGCGACAGAACGCGAGCTTGTCATCGGTCGAGGCCGCAGCGATCACCCGCGCGCCGAGCAGCGCGCCGATCTCGCACGCTGCGACGCCGACGCCGCCGGCCGCGCCGAGCACCAGCAGCGACTCGCCGCGGGTGAGCGACGCGCGATCGACGAGGGCGTGGTAGGTCGTGGCGTAGGTCAGGAGCGTGGCGGCGCCGACCTCGAAGCCGACCGCGTCGGGCAGCTTGATCACCGCGGCCTCGGGCGCGCAGATCCGCTCGGCGAACGTGCCGGCGACGGTCGTGAGCGCCACGCGATCGCCGGGGGCGACGCTCTGCACCCCGGCGCCGACCTCGCGCACCACGCCGGCGCACTCGCCGCCGGGCGAGAATGGCGGCGTCGGCTTGAACTGGTACAGCCCCCGCGACAGGAGGACGTCGGGGAAGTTCACGCCGGCGGCGCGGACCTCGACCAGCACCTGGCCCGCACCGACCTTGGGATCCGGGACCTCGTCGACGCGAAGGCCGGCGGGACCGATGAGCTCGTGGACTCGAACTGCGCGCATGCCGGGGTTATACAGCGGATGGATAGGTCCCGAGCACGCGGAGGTCGGTCGTCAGCGGCCGGATGTCCTCGAGGGCGGCGTGGAACGGCTCGCTCGCGGCGTGGCCGAGCACGTCGGCGTAGAACCGGTAGGTGAACGGGACCTCGGGGATCGGCCGCGACTCGAGCTTGGTGAGCGACAGGTTCCTGGCCGCCAGCCGCGAAAGGATCTCGCCGAGCACGCCCGGGCGATCGGCGAGCGCGAACAGCACCGAGGTCTTGGCCGCCGCGCCATCGGGCACCGGCGCCGGCCGCAGCGCGACCTCGACGAACCGCGTCGCGTTGCCCGACGCCGACTGGATGCCGTGCGCGACGACGGCGAGGCCGTAGCGCCGGGCGGCGGCGCTGCTCGCGATCGCCGCGAGCGTGCGGTCGTTGGCCTCGGCGACGCGGCGCGCGGCGCCGGCGGTGTCGAGGTCGGCGCGCGCCGCGAGGTGGGGATGCCGGGCGAACAGATCGTGGCACTGCGCGAGCGCCTGGGGGTGCGACAGCACGGTGCGCAGCTCGGCGATCGCGACGCCGGGGAGCGCGAGCAGGCAGTGCTCGATCACCGACACGACCTCGCCGGTGATGTGCAGCGCGCCGGCGGCCAGGAGGTCGTAGGTCTCGTTGATGCTGCCCGCCGTGGTGTTCTCGATCGGCAACAGCGCCAGGTCGGCGGCGCCCGAGGTCACCGCGTCGGCCGCGGCGCGGAACGAGTCGTGGCCGGTGAGCAGCGAACCGCCGGGCCGCCCGGCGTAGCGGCGCTGCGCGGCGAGGTGACTGTAGCTGCCCTCGACGCCCTGGTAGGCGACGCGGAGCGGCGCGGCGCTGCGGTTGCGCACCGTCGCCTCCTGGTGCGCGACCGACATGTCCATGATCACGCGGTACAATCGCTCGATCTGGTGGGCGTCGAGCCCGGCGGCGATCGCCAGGCCGCGCAGCCGCTGCAGCAGCAGATCCTCGCGCTCGCGATCGCGAAACGGGCTGGCCGCGGCGAGCTTGGCCGCGGCGACGTCCTCGACGATCTTGAGCCGCTCGGCGACGAGCGCGATGATCTGGCGATCGACCGCCTCGATGCGGTCGCGAAGCGATGCGAGGTCTGGCTCCGGCATGGGGCACACTGTACTCGGCCACCGTCCGGCACCCACGGCGCGTCCGCCGCAATCGACGCACATGCGTGGGCTACTGACCGCGCCGGCTACAGGATGCGCAGCAGCGCGATGTCGATCCGGCTCCTGACCTCGCGGACGATCGCGTAGAGCTCCTCGAGGGGGAGCGCCAGCCGGGACGCGACCTCGCGGCGCAGCTGGTTGGACAGCGCGTCGCGCGCGCCGGTGAGCCAGCGCACCGTGGTCGGGCGCTGGACGCCGTAGATCTCGCCGATCCGATCGATCGTCGTGCCGGTGACCAGGCTGTGGACGAGCAGCGCGCGCTGCTGGCCGTCGAGCGCCTCGAGCGCGGCGCGCAGGGCGGTGGCGAGCTCGGAGCCGTGCCGGGCGTGCAGCGTCGCGAGATCGGCCGCGCGGGACAGATCGAGCTGCTCGAGGAGGGCCTCGATCGGCTGCTCTGGGCCGCGGTCGACCGACTCCATCGTCACAGCGTACCCTGGTTCGCCGATGGAACGTCCGGATTGCCGGGCCGGCCGATCCCGGGGCGATTTTTTGTGCAGGCGCGCCGGGGGCGCCGACCTGATCCGACATGCCCCTCTGATCGAAGTGGTCGATGTCGCCCGCTATTACCGGATGGGCGACGAACAGATCGCGGCGCTCGACGGCGTCAGCTTCGCGATCCAGCGCGGCGAGATGGTCGCGATCGTCGGCGCCTCGGGCTCCGGCAAGTCGACGCTGCTCCTGCCGCGCGATCTCGAGGCGATCGCCGAGGCCGTGCCCGGGGCCGCGTTCGCCGCCCCGCGCGTCGCGATCGAACCCCAGCGGATCGCCGCCGCCGGCGGCCGGACCGTGGCGCGGGTGTCCGCGCCCGCGGCGACGATGCCTTCACCCGCCTCGCCCTCGAGTGGAAGATCCCGCGGATCCACGTCCGCCGTCTGGTGACCAGGGGTGCGCAGCTGCAGACCGTGCTGGTCGCCGTGCTCGCCGGCCACGCCCACACCGAGATCGCCGCGCGCCTGGGAATCACCCGGCGCGAGGTCGAGCTCAGCGTGCGCTACATCGAGGAGCTGCTCCACGCCCGCTTCGTCGGCGGCTGACGGCGCCCGAGCGCACGCCGCGCCGCTTTGCGCTACGCTGCCCGGATGGACGATCGCGACAAGGCCGAGCTCGTGGCGGCACCGCCCGGCGAGCTCCAGGGCGAGCCGCCCGTCGTCGCCCGCCTCGTCGTCGAGATCCGCAGCGACGGCTCACGCACCATCGCGCGCGGCGCCATGGAGGACGTCGCCAGCGGCCAGCGCACCACCCTCGAGGCGCGCGGCGACTCGCCGATCCAGCTCGCGATCGCGCTGGCGCGCTCGCTGACCCAGCTGCCGCGCCTGGGCGCTCGGTCCGCCATCCGCGGCCTGCTGGCGAAACGCCGAGATCGTTGACCCGGCACGGGCACGCCGCCTGCACCCACAGCGGCCATGCAGGACACCCGCTGGTTACGTCTCAAGGACTGCCTCGTCGACCGGGGCTGGACCTCGCGCGACAACGCGATGTACGCCCCCCACCACACCATGTGGTTCACGCGGAGCTCCGACGACGCCAACCTCACCGTGTTCCGCGACCGCATCACCGTCGCCGCCCGCGCCTCGGCCGCGTACATCGACATCGACGTCGAGCACGCCGCGCTGCACCTCGACCTCGTCAGCCTGGCCGACGCGCTCGACGAGGCGATCGACGGCGGGCCGAAGAACTGACATCCGGCCGTCCTGGCCGCGGTCGATCAGACCGGCAAACCACCACGCACCGGACGAGATGTGCGTCAGCTCGCCGATACCGGGGCGCGCATCAGCGGCAGGGTCCGGACCCGCTCGCCGGTGAGGGCGAACCAGGCATTGAGGATCGCCGGGGCGACGGGCGGGACGCCGGGCTCGCCGACACCGCCGGGCGGCGCGTCCGATGCGATCAGCTCGACGTGGATCCGCCGCGGGGCCTCGCCGATCCGGGCCAGCGGATAGTCGTGGAAGTTGCACTGCTCGACGG
>VBLP01000077.1:15884-29070 GCA_005887925.1 Deltaproteobacteria bacterium
CGGACGCGATCGGCGTTGACGATGGTGCCGGCGTCGGCGGCGATCCAGGCCTCCTCGACGCGGATCCGGCCGCGCGGGTCCTTGCCGACCTGGGCGACGACGGCGATGTAGCTGAGGAAGCTGCGGTGGACGGCGAGCCCGAGCGCCCGGCCGGCCTTGCGCGCGGCGTCCCAGCCGGCGGCCCCGGTGACGTGCTCGATCACACGGTGGTAGCGCGCGACGTCGATCGGGTGCTTGGCGAGCGGCGCGCCGTAATTGCCGAGCTTCTCGACGCCCTGGTCCGCGGCGGTGACCGTGCGCTTGGGGCCGAGCACGGCGAGCAGCATGTCGCGCGGGTCGCGCCGGGTCGCGGCGGCGAGCTCGGCGATGAACGACTGCGTCGCGAAGGCGTGCTGGACGTTGTTGACCGAGCGCATCCAGCCGATGCGCACGTGCTGCGGCGCGGCGCCGGTCTGGACGGCGACGTTGGGGACAGCGAGGGGCAGGTCCAGGATGCCCTGGCCGAGCTCGCCGGGGCTGGGGTGCGCCTTGTCGGGCCCGAAGGTCGCGCCGATCGAGGGGAACGCGATGCGGTGGCGCCACGCGACGACGTTGCCGCCGGCGTCGAGCCCGGCGGCGAGCGCCTGTGCACTGTGGGTGTGGTAGTAGCCGTGGCGGATCTCGTCCTCGCGGGTCCACTGCACGCGGACGGGCGCACCGGCGGCCTTGGCGAGCAGCGCAGCCTCGACGACGTAATCGGGGATCGACTTGCGGCCGAAGCCGCCGCCGAGGAACGTGACGTGCACGGTGACGGCCGCCTTGTCGAGCTTGAGTGCCTCGGCGACCTCCTCCTGCGCGGTCTGCGGATCCTGCGTGCACGCCCAGATCTCGCAGCGTTCGCCGCCCGTCCCTGTCCGATCGATGCGCGCGACCGCCGCGGGCGGCGTCGCCGACCTTGCGCACGGGGTCGCCCGGCGCGCGGACGGCGGCGAGCAGCTGCTCGGTGTAGCGCTGCGAGTCGTACTCCGCGTTGGGGCCGGCGTCCCAGGTGATGTCGAGGGCGGCGCGGCCGCGCATCGCGGCGTAGGTGTGATCGGCGATCACGGCGACGCCGCCGAGCGGCTGGGCCTGTGCGGGCGGCGCCGGCGCGGGCAGCGGCACGACGTGGCGCACGCCGGGCACGGCGCGGGCGCGGCGATCGTCGAGCCGGGCGACCTTGCCGAAAACCGCGGGCGGGCGCGCGATCACCGCGGTCAGCATGCCGGGGACGCGGACATCGGCGCCGTACGCGGCCTTGCCGGTGACGAAGTCGGCGCCGTCGCGCAGCGGCAGCTCGGTGCCGAGGTGGGCCAGCTCCTTCTGCGGCCGGAGCTCGGCGGACTTCGGGACCGGCAGCGCCGCGGCGGCCGCGGCGAGCGCGCCAAACGACAGCGACTTGCCGGTCTTCGGATCGTGGACGGCGTCGTCGTGCGCGGTCAGGCGCGCGGCGGGGACGCGCCAGCGGGCGGCGGCGGCGGTGACGAGCATCGCGCGCGCGGTGGCCGCGACCTGCCGCATCGGCTCGAAGAAGTTGCGGATGCTGGTCGAGCCGTCGGTGTTCTGGTCGCCGTACTTGATGTCGCCGTCGCCCTGAACGACATGGATCTTGGCGGGATCCGCGCCGAGCTCGTCGGCGATCAGCACCGGCAGCGAGCTGCGGATGCCCTGGCCCATCTCGGAGCGATGGCAGACGATCGTCACGGTGCCATCGACGCCGATCTGGATGAACGGGTTGGGCGCGAACGCGGTGGGGCCGGTCGCGGCGGTCGCGGCCGAGGCGCCGGTGCCGGTGCCGGCGGCAGCCTCGCCCGCGTCGAGGATGCGCCAGCCGAGCGCGAGCCCGGCGGTCACCGCGCCGAAGCCGGCCAGGAAGCCGCGCCGGGTAACGTCGATCGAGAGGGGGCTTTCCCGCCCCCTCTTTCGCGGCAAAGCCGCGAAATTCACCCCTCCGCGCGTCGCATCGCGCGGCCCTGCACCTGCTAGCTCTGCGCTCGCCTGTGCCTCCGTCTTCCAGCTTCCTTTCTTCATGACCCCGCCGCCTTTCGCACGGCCGCGCGGATCCGCAAATAGGTCCCGCACCGGCACAGGTTGCCCGCCAGGGAGTGGTCGATGTCGTCTTCGGTCGGCCGCGGGTTCTCGGCGAGCAGCGCCGCGGCGGTCATGATCTGGCCGGCCTGGCAGAACCCGCACTGCGGCACGCCGAGCTCGACCCAGGCGCGCTGCAAGGGGTGCTCGCCGGTGGGCGACAGGCCCTCGATCGTGGTGACGGCGCGACCGGCGGCGCGCCGCATCGGGGTCACGCAGGCGCGCACGGCGCGGCCGTCGAGGTGGACGGTGCACGCGCCGCACAGCGCCTCGCCGCAGCCGTACTTGGTGCCGGTGAGGCCGAGCAGGTCGCGCAGCACCCACAGGAGCGGCATGTCGTCGTCGGCATCGACCTCGCGGGCGACGCCATTGACCGTCAGGTTGATCATCGCTTGGCCTCCTCGGGGCACACGGCGCCCGTGTCGATCCAGGCCTGGACGAGCGCGCCGAGCTCGGCCTGGGTCCCGGGTGCAGGCGCGCGGCCGGCGCCCGGCTGCCACGCCCAGCCGACGAGCACGTCGTGGGCGAGGTGATCGCGGATCTGGCGGAGGGTGCGGCCGCCGTTGCGCGCCGGGTCCTTGAGCTGCCCGCAGATCGCGGCCGGCGACCGGTCGAGCCACGCCATCTTGAGCGGCGCGAGCCGCCAGTCGGGCGCGCCGGGCACGCGCGCCAGCTCGATGTTGCGGTCCTGGTGGCAGGTGGTGCAGCCGAGCGCGGGGATGCCGCGGTCGGCCTCGCCGCGCAGGACCGGCGGATCGTGCAGGGCGTGGCCGTCGCCCTGGCGCGGCATCTCGTCGGGCGGATGGCAGTTGACGCAGCGGGCGTGGGTCAAGACGCGGCTGGCCTCGACGAACAGCGCCTGCGAGCGCGCCGCGCGCTCGGCGATCCCGTCGAACGCAGCCGGCGTGCGCAGCTCACCGGGCGCGACCGGCGCAGGTGCCGTCGCGACCGGCGGCGCGGGCCGGCCGGAGCAAGCCAGCACGAGGCCGAGCACGCCCAGCGCCGGGGCGCGATCGAGCCAGGAGTGGTGCAGCGAGGCGAGGGGCGTGGCCGGCACGGCCCGCATTATGCCCGACCTGGGCCGGATGCTCACTCGCTCGGGGCAATGTCGCGATGCCTCGCTGATCCAGCGTTCAGCGGAAGAGACTTCGCGGGCTACCAGCGGTGCCGCCACAGCAGGTCGGCGCCGATGATGCCGCGGTCGCCGCCGGTGGCCTCGAACAGGGTGCTGTCGCCGAGCCGGCGCTGGAACTGGACCTCGTTGGCGTTCTCGTCGGGAGGGGCCAGGATCCGGCCGCGATACCCGACGAACAGCTGGTCCGACAACCACTTGCCCACGCTGCACGACCCGGTGGTCGTGGTGGATGTGGTGCTCGCCGAGGTGAGCTCGCACGACACCGTGTCGACCTTGATCGGCAGGATCTGGTTGAGCGCGGGCCGGACCTTGCCGGTCAGGAACCGGGTGCCGCCGGCGACCAGCTCCTGGGTCCGGTCGCGCGGCGGCTCGCTGTTCGGATCGGTGCTGGGTGGCCGGCCGAGGACGAACGCCATCAGCTGGTTCTCGGTGTAGCCGCCGGCGTCGCTCGACAGCCGGGCCTTCTCGAGCTTGCTGAGCCGGCTGTGCTCGTCGATGTACAGCGTGAGGTCCGGGAACTGCCGGGACACGCGGACGTCGAGGAGCGGATCGGTGGTGCCGTCGAAGGTCAGGCTGCTCGGCCCGTCGTGGGTCGGCTCGACGAGATAGGGCTGACCGAGGATCCGGACGTCGTCGCTCTGGATCTCGATCCGGCCGCGCACGCCGATCGCATCGCCGATCGAGACCTCGAGCGGGCCGGACGGCGGTGGCCGGGTGCTGCGATCGCATGCGCCGGGCTGCGCCGCGCTGCGGAGGCGGGCGGTGAAGCTGACGCCGTCGAAGGCATCGCGCGCATCGATCCGGATCGGGCAGAGCGTGACGCCGGCGACCAGCCACGGGTGCGCCGGGGCCCGCGGCCCGCGCGGAGCGGCGGACGCCCCCGCCAGCACGAGGTCGGCCGGCAAGGCCGGATCGAGCAGGCGGGCGCCGGTGCGTCCGGTCAGCGCGATCGTTCCGTCGCGCTCGACGACCACCTCGCCGCGCAGCTGACCGGCGTCGCGGCGCAGGCGCGCGGTGAGGTCGGCGGTGACGAGCGGCCGGATCGACAGGATCGGAGAGATACCGTCGAGGTGGATGCGGAGGTTCGCGCTCGCAAGGTCGCTCGGCCCATCGCCGGCGATGCGGATCCGGCCGCGACCGAGCCGGCCGTCGAGCGCGGCGGTGATGGTCCGGCCATCGCTCGCGAGATCCGCAGTCGCCTCGCGCACCGTCCCGATCGCCGCGGCGAGCGGCAGCGCGCCGCCGGTGACGTGGAGCTTTCCGGTGACCTGTGCGCCGGGGCGCAGGGCGAGATCGCCGTCGAGCGTGCCGGCGACCGCGACCAGCGCGCCGGGCAGGAACACCGTGATCGGAGCGATGTCGAGGCCGTGCAGCGCGGCGGTTCCGGTCGCGGCCGCGAGCGCGTCGGGGCGGCCGTCGAGCTCGGCGCGGAGCTCGCCACCGGACGACTCGCGCGCGGTCACCGTCACCCGACCGCTCGCGCCGCCCCAGGTGGCCTGCGCCTCGAGCGAGCGCAGCACCGGCGCCGAGCGACCGCCGGGCGGCGTCACCACCGCGACGTCGCGCGCGGTCAGCCGCGCCTCGGGCACGATCGGCGTGCCGACGGTGCCGCGGATCGTCGCGCTGCCCTCGAGCGTGCCGGACCGCAGCTCGCGGCGCCCGAGGATCGCCAGCACCGCCGCGGCCTCGGTCTCGGGCAGGGTCCACCGCGCGGTGATCGGCGCCCGCAGCACCGCCGCGGGGTCGTCGAGCCAGCGCTCGGCGGTCATCGGCACGTCGCCGTCGAGCACCCCGAGTCCGCGATCGTCCCCGCGATCACCGCCGGCGCCGGCGAGCAGCGCGGCGTGGACGTGCGTGCCCGAGCGGTCCGCGCTGATCGCCACGCGCGGCGACAGCGGCGCGACCAGCGCACCGCCGGTCACGCCGCGGAGCTCGACCGCGAGCCGGGCTTCGCCGGCGGCGGCGCCGAGCGCGAGCGCGGCGCGGGCATGGCCGCGATACGGCGCGGCGAGGCCGTGATCGGCCAGCCAGCGCGCGATGCCGAGGCGGGCGAGCAGCTCGGGATCGAAGGCGACATCGTCGAGGTCCGCGGCGACCTCGCGCACCAGGTCGCGGCCGCGGTGCTGCCAGCTGTCCGGATCGAACGGATGCAGCGGCACGGCGAACCGCGCCGTGACATCGGCGTCGCCGACGCCGACCAGCCGCGCCGTGGCATACGCGCCGAGGTCGCCGTCGAGCGGGGCCAGGCTCACGTCGCCCTCGAGCGTGCCGACCGGCAGCTCGACGCCGCGCACCGCGAAGCCGCCGCGCAGCACGGCGGGGGCGAGATCGACGGTGCCATCGATCGTCCCGCTCGGCGCGCGCGACCCGAGCTGCCCGGCGAGCCCGCGCAGCGCGACCTCGTGCGCGGTGATCTGCGCGCTACGGATCTGCGCGCGATCGCTTCGGCGCCACGCGGCCAGGTCGAACGGATCGCGCGGCGCGGCGGCGTCGAACGCGAGATCGATCGTCCCGAGCCCGCGGCCGGTCGCGTGCGCGTCGACCGTCGCCCGACCTTCCGCCAGCGCGAGGTGCGCCGTGCCGGCGATCGGCGCGGCGTGGACCGAGACCGCAAGGTCGTCGACAGCGAGCTGGGCATCGGCCCGCCACCGGCCGCCGCGGCGCCCGAGGTCGAGCGTGCCGCGCGCCATGCCGCGCAGCCGCGCGTCGATCGCGGAGGCGGCGATGCGATCGCCCTCAGCGTGCACGGTGATGGCGCCGGTGGCGCCGACGTAGTCGCCGCGCACCGCGACCGCCGCATCGCCGCGGTGGAGCGCGAGGCCGGTGGCCGCGATCGCCGGGGCCGAGGCGGCGCTCGTCACCTCGACGCGGCCGCCGCGGCCGGTCCACACCGCGCCGCCGGGCAGCGTGACGCGGCTGTCCCCGAGCGCGGCGAGGTAGCCCGATCCGACCTGCGTCACCGTCGCGGCGCTGGCCACGATGACGCCGCCGGGCGGCTGGGCGGCGACGGCGACGTCGTAGCTGGTACCGCCGGGGCCGTCGCGTCGCGCGAGGTCGACCTGGGCATCGCCGAGCCGCTGCCCGGCGCGCCAGATCCCGGTGGCCGCGACGTGCACGCGGTCGATGTGCACCTCGGGCTCGGTCGGACGATCGGGCGCGGGCCTCGCGGTCAGCGTGAACGTCGAGCGCAGCGCGGCGACCGCGATGCGTCGGGCGCCCCCGTCGGGGTCGAGCGCGAGGTGCTCGCCGTCGGCGTCGCCGCGGATCACGAGGTCCGGATGCGGCCCGAGCGTGCCGGTGATCCCGGCCGCTGCGCGCAGCTCACCGGTGATGCGCTGGCCGAGCAGCTCGATGGCACGGCCGCGGGCGGCTGCACGCGCGCTGTCCACGACGACCGCGCCATCGCGGACACGCACCGAGCCGACCGCCGCCGCCTGCAGCGCATCGTCGCCGCTGCCGAGGACCAGCGCGGTCGCGCCGTCCAGGCGGCCGAGGATCGCCACGCCGGCGCGGCGGATCGGCTGCCCGGGGAGATCGACGTCGCCGTGCGCGATCACCGCGCCGCGCGCACCGCCTGGAACGGCGTCGAACACCGCGAGCGCGCTGCCGCGGCCGCCGAGCCGACCGCGCGTGGCGAGCCCGAGATCGATCGACTCCAGCGAGACGATCGCGCGCGCGGTGCGGCGGGCCGGCTCGCCGCGCAGCGCCGCCCAATCGCTGCCGCGACATCGCCGAGGCACGGCGCGGCGCAGGCGAGCTCGGGGACAAGCCGCGCGATCGCGGACGCCGGCGCCACCACCGCCGCCGCGCCGCGCGCGCGGTCGAGATCGACCGTCACCGCGGTCGCGCCGATCACCGCGCCGTCGAGCCGGACCAGCGCTGCCGGCACCTGCACGCCGCCCTCGATCACGGCGGTGCCCTGCGCCGTCAGCTCGACCGCCGGCGCGTCCGCACGCCGCCACCGCCCGCGCAGGCTCCCGGAGACCACCGCTCGCCCCGCGGCGAGGCTCATCCCCCCGGCGATATCGAGGTCGTCGAGCACGAGGCGCGCGCGCTCGATCTCGACGGTGGCGCGGTGGATCGCCGCGCCCGGCAGCTCGATCCGCCACGCCGAGGCCGCGGCCGTCCGGGCCGGAAGCGCCGGCTGCGGCGCGGCCACGACCGCATGCACGTCCTCGGCGATCAGCCGATCGAGCCGCGCGGTCTGGAACAGCAGCGGCCACAGCGCGACCGCGACGTGCAGCGTTCGGACGGTGACCCGCACGCCGCGATCGGGCCGGACGAGCTCGACGTCATGCAGGGTCAGCGTGCCGAGGAGGCTGCCGTCGAGCGCGGCGACGCGAGCCCCGGGGAAGCCGTCCTGGAGCGCGGCCTCGATGCGGCGCCGCAGCTGCTCGCGGCCCCACCCGGTATGCGCGGTGACGAGCGCGACCGCGAGCACCACCACCGCCACCACGAGCACGCTGATCGCGAGCCGCCGCAGCCAGCGCAACAGGCCGCGCATCAGAAGGTCTCCCCGATGCCGAGCAGGAGGGCGACGCCCTGGTCGGGGAGCTCGTCCACCCCCTTGCGGTTGAGCCGGTAGCCGATGTCGCCTTGGATCTTGAGGCCAGGGACCTTGACCCAGATCCCGGTGCCGGCCGCCCACTGCAGATGGCGCGGATCGATTGCGTCGGCGTCGCACGTCACGTCGGCTCCGTCGAGGAAGAGGTTGGCGCCGACCGGATATCCGAACACCGTGGTGATCTGGCGCCGCAGCTCGATCCCCGTCTCGATCAGGCCGGCGCCGCCGATCACGATCGGATCCTGTCCGGTGCTGGCGCACCCCGTGGGATCGAGGGCGACGCGCGGCGCGAGCTGGCGCTCGGGAAACCCGCGCTGGCCGGAGATGCCGCCGGAGTAGTAGCGCTCGGTGACCGGGACATCACCGATGATCTGGCCGACGCGCACGCGGGCGGCCATGACCGTGCCGGCGATCGAGTAGTAGTAGCGCAGCTCGGGGGTGATCTGCCAGTAGTCGAGCGCGCCGCCCGCCCACTGCGTGCCCTTCGCGGCGGTGACGGCGAGATACGCGCCGCGGTGCGGCTCGATCGGATCGTCGCGCAGGTCGGCGACCAGGGATGCCTGGTACGCGCCGAGCCGCTGCGGGCCGGACAGCCCGAGCGCACTGCGCGCCATGCACGCGGTATCGCAGGTGTCGGTGTCGACCGATGCCGACGGAGCGATCGCCCCTTTGATGCCCTTGAAGAATAGCTCCTCGAGCAGCCAGCCGACGCGGAGCTGCAGCCAGCGCGGGCCGAGCGGCGAGCCGAGGCCGAGCCGCACGTGCAGCCCTCGCCAGGTGTAGGCCTCGACGGTCTGGTAGTCGTAACCGCCCTCGATCTCACCGCGCAGCCGCGGCCACCATAGATCGGTGCGCTGCAGCGAGCCGATGACCCGGATCTTGGGCTCTGCGTTGCCCGTCTCGAGCTTGGTCAGATCCTCGCGCGGGATGGTCGCTGCGACCCGGGCCTCGGCGGCGGTGGTGACCAGCGGCGCGCTCTCCGGCACCCAGCTGCCACCGCCGCGCACACGCGCCTCGAAGTGGACCGGATCGGCGCCGACGCCAAACCCGGCATGGACCTCGCGGCGGTCGGCCTCGCGCACCGCCACGCCGACCGGGACCACGGCGCCGCCGCCGCTGCGATCGGCGGTGACCTCGACCGACGAGAACCGGCCCAGGTCGTAGATCTCGGTCTGCGAGGCGGCCAGCGCCGAGCCCGAGTAGCGAGCGCCGGTCGCGAGCCTGAGCCGCGCGCGGACCACGTCCTCGAGCTCGCCGCCGGCGCCGGTGATCCGGATCTCGCCGAATGTGCAGCGCACGCCGGGGACGATCTCGTAGCGCAGCGTCGCCACCGCCGGATCGGCGATCACCGTCCCGCGGATCTCGGCGCGGGCGTAGCCGGCATTCTCGAGCAGCGCCGTCAGCGGCTGCTTCGCGGCGTCGTAGGCGTCGTAGTCGAACGGCGCGCCGTCCTCGATCGCGACCAGCGCGCGCGCCGCGGCCGGCGACAGCCCGGGCGGCAGGCCGGTGATCTCGACCCGCGCGGTCGCGCGAGGGCCCTCGACGACGGTGAACACGACGACCTGCGTGGTCTGGCCGTGGAGCACCTCGGAGGTCACCTTGACCGCGAAGAACCCGCGCTTGATGTACGCGGCGCGGATCCGCTCGGTATCGGCGGCCAGGAGGTACGGATCGACGGCGGCGCCGTCGCTGATCGCCTCGTGCAGCGCGAGCGCGGGCTCGAGCGCATCGCTCTCGATCGCGCGGTTGCCTGCGATCCGGATCGCGATCAGGTGCTCCCCGGCCGGCGCGCGCACCGGCGGCGGCGCTCCGCAGGCCGCGGCGATGGCCAGCCCGAGGAGACCCGCTGCCCCGGCGAGCGAACGAAGCGACACCCGCGGCCATCGTGCCATCGCGCTCGTGGACGAGCAAGGAACGCGCCGATTCGCGCACTACCAGGCAATGCCACGCGATGCCGGGCAACCCCGCGTAAACGGCGGGAAACGCGGCGCACCTGCGACCGGAGACCGATGATCGTGTGATCGATCGCGAACGATCAGTAGCGTTTGCGCCACAGCAGGTCGAGGCCGTCGACGTTGCGGTTGCCGGCGGTGCCCTCGATGACCAGGCGCTTGGTCAGCCAGTACTCGATCTCGCCCTCGCCGGTGTTCTCGTCGGGCCGCGCCTCGAGGTGCTGGCGGTAGGCCAGGAACAGCGAGTCCGAGATCCAGGTCCCGACGATCACCGCGGCGCTGCTGTTCGACGTCGCCGCCTCGTAGCGCAGCACATCGAGGTCGATCGGCAGCGCCTTGCGGACGTAGCCGCCGATCTGGTTGGCGACGTACGACTCGCCGGCGGAGGTCGCGCGGTCGGCCGACGAGCCGGCCGGATCGCCGCCGGGCTGGCCGCCGAGCAGGAAGCCGAGCAGCTGGCCCTGCGAGTAGGTGCCGGGGTCGCTCGACATGACCAGCTCGGGCGCGCTCAGCCGGCCGCGCACCTCGGTCACCGTGGTGACCTCCGGGAAGTCGTGGGTGATCCGGATATCGAGCAGCGGATCGGGCGGGCCGTCGAAGTGCACGCCGGCGCGCTCGACGTAGTAGCGCTGGCCGAACAGGTCGAGATCGCCGCGCTCGGCCTCGATCCCGCCGGTCAGCGCCACCGCCTCGCCGTCGGCGCGGATCTCGAGCCGGCCGCTGACGTCGCCGCGGAACTCCGCGGACTCGACCCGGGTCGAGCGCAGGTTGATCGTGACCAGGAAGATCGGGTCGACCGGCTCTGCCTTCTCCATCGGGCGGCGGGTCACGCGCGCGCCGTTGCCGAACCGCATGTCGGTCGGCGCGCCGACCGGCTTGAGCTTCTCGCCGCGGTTGCTCGGCACGTCGACGCTCGCGTGATCGACCACGAGGTCGGCGTGCCACTGGTTGTGATCGCGCGACAGGCTCGCCGAGACGTCGGCGGTGATCTGGGGCTCGACCGCGCCGATCGGCGACACCTTGCGCAGCGTGATCTTGGCCTTGCCGCCGTTGGGCGCCGCGCCGTCGAGCGCCGCCGAGCCGGTGACCTTGACCGTACCGGCGCCGAGCTTGCCGTCGACCGCGATCTGCATCGCGTGATCGGCGATCGCGACGTCGATCTTGGCGCTGCGCAGCGTACCGACGGAGGGCGCGACCGGGATGCGCGCCTCGCGCATGTGGAGCTCGCCGGCGATCTGCGCGGTCCGCGGATCGAGCCCGGTCAGCTTGAGGTCGGCGTCGAGCTCGCCCGACGCGCCGCCCGCGGGGCCGGGGGCGAACACCAGCACCGGCACGAGATCGAACCGGGTGGCCTTGACGGTCAGCGTGCCGTCGCGCAGCGCGTCCGGCCGCGCGACCGCCGCGAGCTTCAGCGCGCCGCCGTCGGACTCGACGCCGTCGATGTCGAGCTTGGCGGTCTCGCCGTCCCAGCCGCCGGTGATCGCGAGCCGCTCGACGGTGCGGACCGGCTTGCCGCGCGGCCCCGGTGGCACCTTGAGCTGGGTGGCGACCAGCCGCGCGGTGACGGTCGGCCGGGCGAGCGTGCCGCCGAGATCGACCGCGCCATCGAGCTGGCCGCTGGTCACCTCGGTGCGCCCGAATACCCCGAGCAGGCGCGCCGCGTCGACCGACGCCAGCTTCGCGCTGGCGGCGAGCCGGGTGTCGCGGAGCGCGGCCGGATCGCCGCGCAGCTCGAGCACCTGGGCCAGCGAGATCGGGATCTGACCGGTCAGCTCGAGCAACCGGCCGCCCTTGCTCGCGGCGGTGAACGAGGCGGTCGTCGCGCGCTCGCCGACCTGCGCGGCGAGCCGGAGATCGACCGGCTGGTTGAGCGGTCCGCCGCGCAGCTGGACGACGTCGATCGACGCATCGACGGTGCGCGCCGCGGGGCCGATGTTGATCGCGGCGCCGACCCGGCCGCGCAGCTCGGTGACGATGCCGAGCCGATCGAGCATCGCCGGATCGATGGTGATGTCCTCGGCGCGCAGGTTGGCGCTGCGCAGCGCGCCGCGGCCGAGCCGCCGCCACGCCGCGGCGTCGACCCAGCGCTCGGGCACGACGAGGTCGGCCTGCGCGGTCAGGTTGCCGATGTCGGTGGCCGTGATGGTCAGCCGCGGCCGCAGCTCGGTGGGCGAGGTCTGCGACAGCTCGAACACTGCGTTGCTGACGATGCCGCGCGAGCTCGGCGTGACCAGCTTCGTCGCCTCGATCCGCCCGGCGATCGTCGACGCCTGGAGCTTGAGGTTGCCGTTGATCCGGCCGCTGTACGCGCCGGCCAGGCCGGCGAGCTCGGCGGCGCGGCCGATCTCGATCCCGCGCAGGGTCAGCTCGGCGGTGCGGATCGCGGCGCGGTCGAGCCGCTTCCACGCCGCCGGGTTGGCGATCTGCGCCGGCGCCGGGGTCTCGACGTCGAGCGCGAGGCTCGCGCTGCCCAGGTCGCGGCTCGCGACATCGGCGGTCGCGGTGAGCTGGCGGCCGTGCAGCGCGACGTGGGCGTGGGTGTCGAGCCGCGGCGTCGAGGGATCGATCTCGAGGCCGCTGCCGTCGAGCTGGACCTCGCCCTGCCAGGCGCCGCCGCGCCGCGCGGCCGCGATGTGCGCGTCGACCTTGCCGTGGTAGTCGCGGGCGAACGTGTCGAGCGACAGCGACCGGACGTCGACGTTCGCGGTCAGATCGCCCCGGCGGCGGCCCGCGCGCTCGTAGCTGCCGGCGACGGCGAGCTGGCCGACCTGGCTCGCCGTCGCGAAGTTGCTGAGCGCGATCCGCTCCGGCGCGATCTCGATGCGGCCGGTGGTGCCGCGCCAGTCCTTGCCGTTGCCGGCGCGGATGTGATGCCGCACCAGCTCGACGATGACGCGGCCCGACCCGGCGCCGCCCGGCGGCGTGACCAGTGCATCGACGTCGGCGAGCCACGGGTTCTGCTTGGGCTTGGACCGCACCGCCACGCGCACCAGATCGACGGCCTGGACGTGGGCCTTGCCGAGCGGGCGGTTGGGCAGCCGCTTCGCGTCGACCGCGACGTGGAGCGCGGCGACCGAGAGGTCGGCCATGCGCAGCCGGCGGCCCTCGATCGTGCCGGTGACCGCGAGGCTCGGCGACGGCCGCACCACGCCGCTCGCCTTGAGATCGATGTCGAGCGCGCCGTGCACCGGCGCCTTGCCACCCGACGCGCGCGCCGGGTCGGTCGTCTTCGCGCGCAACGTCGCGGCCTCGATCGCGATCCGCTCGCCCGCGATCTCGACGCTGGTGACGAGCTCGGCGCGCACACCCTCGCCGCGCGCGTTGACCTGCGCCTTCGCCCGCCCACCGCTCGAGCTCAGCACCACGTCGAGATCGGTCCGCGGCACGCCGGCGACCGCGCCCCAGCCATGGATCGTGGCCTTGCCGAGCGGG
>VBLP01000077.1:29086-42840 GCA_005887925.1 Deltaproteobacteria bacterium
GGTCGACAGCTCGCCCCGCGCGCGCCGCGCGTCGAGATCGGCCGTGCCCTGGAACCGCACCGGCGCATTGTCGAGCCGGCCGGCGAGCGCCAGCTCGGTCCACGGCTGGCCCGGCGCGCGCGCCGCCGAGACATGGACCACGACATCGCCCGGCAGCCGGACGTCCGGGAACAGCCGCGCCACCGCGTCGGCCGCCGCCGTGACGGTGACCACCCCGCTGATCGCCGGCAGCCGCGCCGGCTGGTCCGGCCCGGGCGCGGGCACGATCTTGAGCACCTTGACGTCGTTGCCGGTCACCGCGACGTCACCGGCGCGCGCCGACAGGATCGGCACCACGAGGCCGTGATCGTCGGAGTGCAGCACCGTGTGGAGCGCGAGAGCCGCCGATGCGCGCTCGCGCCAGGCGCCGGTCAAGCCCACGCTCGCGTCGATCGGCCCGCCGTGCGGCAGCTTGGCCCACGCGTCGATCGCCAGGTCGTCGAGGTTCACGACCTCGCCGCCGGTCTCGATCCGGACGTGGCCGCGCCGCACCGTGACGTCCGGCAGCTGGACGCTCCACGCCGAGGGCGGCCCGGGCCGCATCAGCCGCTTGATCTCGAGCTCGCCGCTGGGATCGCGCCGCAGATCGACGTCGAGGCCGTCGGCGTGCACCCCGAGCACGCGCGCCTGGTGCGACAGGAGCGGCAGGATGCCGACCTCGACGACCAGCGTCTTCACCGAGATCGCCGGGCGGCGATCCGGACCGTTGATCACGAGGTCGTGCAAGGTCAGCTTGCTGAACGGGTTGCCGTCGATCGCGCCGAGCGTGGCGCCGCCGACGAAGGTCTGGGCGAGCTGGTGCTCGACCTGGGTCCGGACCAGCTCGCGGCCCCAGCGGGTCTCGGTCACGATCACGCCCGCGATGACCGCGAGCACGAACGTCGCGGTCAGGCCGATCGCGAGCCGCTTCATCCAGCGCCACAGCCGCCCGTGCTGCATGGCCGGCATCAGAATGCCTCCCCGATCGTGAGGTGATACGCGAAGCTCGACCCGGGATCCGGATCCATCGGCCCCTTGCGGTTGAGCCGGTAGCCGACGTCGATCCGCGCCGGGCCGACCGGGGTCTGGACGCGCAGGCCGCCGCCGGCCGCCCAGTGCAGGCGCGACGGGTTGAGCTCGCCCGGGGTCTCGGTGACGTCGGCGCCATCGACGAACACCGCCACGCCGACCGGAAAAGTGCGGATCTTGGTGATCGGCACGCGGGCCTCGACGCTGGTGTCGATCAGGCCGGCACCGCCGTACGGCACCGTCAGCGTGGTGCCCGTCATCATGCTCATCCCGGTGACGCTGGGCGACAGCCGGCGCTCGCCGAAGCCGCGCTGGCTGACGGCGCCGCCGGCGAAGAACCGCTCGGTCACCGGGACGTCGCCCCACACCGCCCCGTAGCGGGCGTGCGCCGCGAGCACCGCGCCGTCGTACAGCGGCACGTAGCCGCGCGCGTCCGAGACCACGCCGAAGTAGTTGTACGCGCTGCCCGCCGCCACCGTGCCCTCGGTGGTGTGCAGCTCGCCGTACGCGCCGAGCCGCGGCTCGAGCGGATGATCGCGCAGATCGATGATCACCGACTCCTTGTAGTTGCCGATCCGCGCGCTGCGGTCGATGCCGAGCCGGTGCTGCAGATCCGCGTCGACCAGATCGCTGATCCGGCGGAACCCGAGCTGCTCGAAGTTCCAGCCGACCCGCAGCTTGAGCTTGTTGCTGCCGAGCGGCGTCTCGAACCCCAGGCGCGCCAGCGGGCCGTAGCTGGTGAACGCCTCGAGCGTGAGGTAGTTGTAGCCGGCGCCGACCTCGGCCTTGGTGTAGGCCCAGAACAGATCGAGGCGCTCGATCTTGGCCAGCGCGCGGACCCGCGGCTCGTACGAGCCGTCCTCGCGGATGTAGGCGTAGGCCGGGCGGAGGTCGAGCGTCGTGGTGTCGAGCGGGAACGGCCACCCGGCGACCGAGTAGCCGACCCGGCCGCGGACCTCGTAGCTCGTCGGATCGATGCCGAACCCGCCGCCCAGCTTGAGCTCGTGCGGCGCGCCCTCGGCGACCGCGACCTCGACGCCGACGACCTCGCCGCCTCCCTGATCGGGCGTGACCCGCACGGTCGAGAACCGCCCGAAGCCGTACAGGTTGCGCTGGGTCTGCGTGATCGCCTGGGTCGAGTATTGCTGGCCCGGCTTGAACGTGATCCGGTCGCGCACCGACGACGCGAGGTCGCCCTTGGCGCCGGTGATCTTGACCTCGCCGAACCGGCACTTCGGCCCCGGCGTGTACTCCAGCTCGACGACCGCCTTGTGATCGGCGCGGTCGGCGATCACGCTGGCCTCGAGCCGGGCGCGGGCGTAGCCGGCGTCCTGGACCACGCCGAGCAGCTTGGGCTTGGCCAGGTCGTAGGCCTCGTAGTCGAACGGCTTGCCGTCCTGCAGCGGCAGCATCGCGCGCACGTCGGCGGGCTTGACCTCCGGAGGCAGCCCGGTGATCGCGATGCGCGTGTTCGCGCGCTCGCCCTCCTCGACGGTGTAGATCACCTTGGCGTACTCGCCCTTGCGCTCGACCCGCGATCGGACATCGATGTCGAGGTAGCCCTTGCGCAGGTACTCGCCGCGGATCCGGTCCTCGTCGATCTGGACCAGATACGGATCGGGCGCGCCGCCTCGCTGGAGCGTGCGATGCAGCGCCAGCCCGGTGAGCAGCGTGTTCTTGCCGAGCTGCTTGTTGCCCTCGAACTCGACCGCGGTGAGCTGTTCCTCGCCGGGGTGATGCGGTGGAGGGTGAGAACAGCCGCTCAGGACACCGATTACGAGAAGCAGCGTACGCGGTTGCCGCACATAGCCGCTCCTCCGCAAGATCGATACCCGCGCAAGCGCGTGAAACCCCGCGGAGTCGCCGTGCGGCCCGGCCACATGCGGCGCGAGCAGCACACCGGCGGGCGCCGGCGCACCCGCTCGCGCGCTCACCGCGACGGGTGGACGTGATCGCGCTCGCGCTGCGCCTTGTTGCGAAGCGTGGCGATCAGGGTCGGGATCGCGATCAGCGCCAGCACGATGGCGGCCACGCGGCCGATCACATGTCCACTCAGAAACATGAAGGCCACCAGCATCGCCAGCATCACCGAGAACAGCGCGGTCAACCCGACCACGCTGTGCGGCACGCCGTCGGGCTCGCGATCGATGTCCTCGGTCGGAGACAGCTTGCTGTCATCGCGCACCGGGTTGTACGGCTCGTGGCCGACGCTCGGTGGGCGAACGAATGGATGCGTCGCCATGCGTCACCTCCGTGGCGGGCTCACCACGTCCGGCGCGGGTGCGCGACCAGACGGTAGATCGCGAGCAGGATCACCGCGCCGAGGATCGAGGCGAGCAGTCCCGGGCCCTCACCGAGCGCGTACCAGCCCAGCGAATGGCCGAGCGCGCCGGCGACAAACGAGCCCGCGATACCCAGCAGCATCGTGACGATGATGCCGCCCGGATCCCGGCCCGGCATGACCAGCTTGGCAAGCGCACCGACGATCAGACCGACGATCAATGTGATGAGGACGTGCATGATTGGCTCCCTGATTGGTGGTTGGACCTAGCGATGCGAGCGGCGGCCGATGCGGTCGGCGACGCGGTGAACCAGTGCCTCGACGCGGTCGACGAACGTCCGGCCCTTGGCGACCAGCTCCTCGATCGTGACCTTGGTCGGATGCGGATCGCGCACGCCCGCGGGATCGACCTTGCCGCCTGCGACAAACTCGCGGACGTGCCGGTCGTGGCGGCGCGCCGAGATCCGATCACCTTCACCTTGGTTGCCGTCGTCTTTGCCGTGCTCCGGGGGCTTGTCGGGATTCATGCCGTAAAGAGCAGCACGCCGCGTGCCATCACCGGCTACGGTCGGCGCTCGGCATCTGGCGCAGTGCGCGGCATCGCTCGCTGAGCGGATCGCCTCGGCGATCCAGCTCCGCGCGCAGCGCACGCGTCACGAGCCGATCGAGCCGCTCTCGACGATCGTCACGCCCGCGTTGCGCATCGCGGACAGCGCGCGCTCGCCGTCGCCGGGCGCAAGCTCGACGGCGCGGCAGCCGTCCTCGATCACCCAGGTGCTGAAGCCGAGCTCGAGGGCGTCGAGCGCGGTCGCCTTGACGCAGTAGTCGGTCGCCAGGCCCATCACGTAGACCCGGCTGATCCAGCGCTCGCGCAGCCAGTCGGCGAGCCCGGTCGACTTCTTGTGCCCGTTGTCGAAGAATCCGCTGTAGCTGTCGATGGTGCGATCGGTGCCCTTGTGGAACACCTCGGTGATCCGCGCGCGCGGAAGCCCGGCGTGGAGCTCGGCGCCGTGCGTGCCCTGCACGCAGTGGGGAGGCCACAGCACCTGCGGCAGGCCGCCGAGCTCGATCATGTCGCCCGGTTTTCGCCCCGGATGCTGCGGCGCGAAGCTCTGGTGGTCGGGGGGATGCCAGTCCTGGGTCGCGACGATCGTCGAGAAGTACGGCAGCAGACGATCGGCCACCTCGATCGTCTCGTCGCCGCGCGCCACCGCGAGCGCACCACCGGGACAGAAGTCGTATTGCAGGTCGACGAGGATCAACGCTCGCATGGCGGCATCTTAGATCGACAGCTCGAAGCCTTGCTTGAGCAGCCGCTCGTACTTCCGCCGATCGAAGCGATACAGCCGTGCGGCGCGATGTCGTACACCCTGCTCCACCTCGTCCGTCTCGACCAGGAGGTCCATCGATAGGATCTTCTTTCGGAAGTTGCGCTTGTCGAGCTCGGTGCCGAGAATGATCTCGTACAGCCGCTGCAGCTGGGTCAGCGAGAACCGCGGCGGCAGGAGCTCGAAGCCGACCGGCGCGTAGCGCACCTTGCCGCGCAGCCGCTCGTGCGCGCGGATCACGATCTGCTCGTGGTCGAACGCGAGCTTGGGCAGGTCGTCGAGCGCGAACCAGCCCACGCCCAGCGTGTCGGTCGCCGAGCGGATCCGGTGATCGCTGAGCTTGGCGAGCGCGTAGTATGCCACGGTGATCACCCGCTCACGCGGATCTCGGCTGAGCGCACTGAAGGTGTAGAGCTGCTCGAGGTAGACGTCGTCGACCCCGGCTTCCTCGCGCAGCTCGCGCTGGGCGGCCTCGTCGAGCGTCTCGTCCAGCCGGACGAAGCCGCCGGGCAGCGCCCAGGCGTGCTGGTACGGCGGCAGCTTGCGCTGGATCAGGAGCACCTTGAGGTCGGCCTCGTCGAGGCCAAACACCACGCAGTCGACCGCGAGCGCGGCGCGGGGGTACTCGTAGGCGTGGGTCACCGGTTGGCCCCCCCTCGCGCGACGTAGCTCCGCAGCTCGGCGAGCTCGCGCTCGAACCCGCCCGACAGGATCGGGAACCGGCACCACGATCGGGGATCGACGTTGCGGTCGTCGAGGTGAAAGCTCGGCGCGATCCGCTCGCGCTTCCACTGGTTCCTGCACCACAGCCGGAAGAACCGCTCGATCCAGGTCGCGAGCTGGGCCGGCGTGCGCTCGGGATAGCGCGGCAAGAGCTCCTCGAGGACCTCGATCGGCGTGTGCTTGTCGCGGATCGCCGAGTCCTCGACCGCCTCGAGCAGGTCGTAGGGCATGAGGTCGGCCTCGTCGGTCTGCGCGCAGCCGTCGGGGCCGCTCGGCCGGAGCTCGGCGGTCGGCTGCTGCGCGTTGATCAGGCCGAGCGCGGCGATCGGCGCGATCCCGGCCGGCCCGATGGTCTCCATCCAGGTCAGCCAGCTGCGCAGGTACGTCTTGTCGATCCCGCCGAGCGGCGCGAGCCCGCCCGCGGTGTCGCCGTCCATCGTCGCGTAGCCGACCGCCGCCTCGGAGCGGTTCGACGTCGTGAGCAGGACCGCGCCGCGCAGGTTGGCGAGCATCCAGATCGACGGCGCGCGGACCCGGGCCTGGATGTTCTGCAGGGTCACGTCGTCGGTGATCCACGACAGCTTGCGGCCGATCGTCGCCTCGATCGTCGCGATGTAGGCCTTGTACTGGGCGTCGACGTCGATGATGTGGAACTCGGCGCCGATCGCGCGGGCGACCTGCTCGGCGGCGTGGCGAGTCACCGTGCCGCTGTTCTCGGTCGGCTGGTACGCGCACGCCAGGAGCGCGCCGATCGCCGCGCGAGGCCCGCCGCCGTCCCTCGCCCCGCTCCGCTCGTCGGGTCCCAGCGCATCGACCAGCCGCCGGCAGTGCGCGAGCTGCTGGCGCACCCCCGCCGGTCCGAGCTCGTGGAACGCGAGCTCGATCGCGATCGCGACCAGCACCGCGCACGCCGCCGAGTCGGCGCCGCCCGACAGCGACACCACGTAGCCGAAGCTCTTGCTCTTGCGCAGGTAGTCCCACAGGCCGAGCGCCACCGCGCGCGCGAACTCCTCCTCGCGAACGCCCGCGCCATCGTCCCACGACGCCGGCGACAGGACGGCCCGCCCGGGCCGGCGCGCCGGCCACACGAACGCGCGCTCGACGACCAGCGCCTCGGCGTCGTGGCGCGGCCGGTGGCTGCCGCGCCGCGCCTGCTCGCGCCGGTTGGCGTCGATGTCGATCACCGCCGTGGTCAGCTCGACGTCGCGGAACGAGAACCGCCGGCCGCGCGCCGCCAGCTCGCCGTTGGACGCGATCAGCCCGCCGCCGTCGTAGATCACCCGGCCGGCCTCGTTGCCCATCAGGTTGGCATAGAGGTACGCCACGCCGAACGCGCGCGAGCCCTCGATCACGAAGCGCTGGCGGACGGCGAACTTGCCGAACGCGAAGTGGCTCGCCGACGGATTGCACACGATGTCGACGCCGCGCAGGGCGAGGTCGACGCCCGGGCGATTGGCGACCCACGCGTCCTCGCAGATCTCGAAGCCGATCCGGACATCGCCGAGGTCGAACACCAGGTCGCCGATCGGGAACCGCCGGATCGTGCCGTCGGCGGCGGCACGCTCGAGCGTATCGACCTCGCCGGCCGGCCACGGCTTGAACCAGCGCGGCTCGTAGTGGATGCCATCCCCGGCGAGGAACTGCTTGCCGACGAAGCCGGCGATCTCGCCGTCGGCGAGCAGCGCGCCGGCGTCGTACAGCGCCTTCTCGTGATAGACCGGCAGGCCGACCGCGACCACCATGCCGCGGGTCAGCGCCGCGAGCTGGTCGAGCTGCGCGAACGCGGTGTCCTGCAGCCCCGGCATGAAGAACGCGTCCTCGCAGCCGTACCCGGTGACCGCGAGCTCGGGCAGGCACAGCACCGTGACGCCCTGGGCGCGCGCCTCGGCGATCGCGGCCGCGAGGTGCGCGAGGTTGTCGTCCCACGCGAGCGGGGTCTGGTTGACACACGCGACGGCGACCTTGACGAGTCTCATGGCGGTATTAGCGGTTGAAGATCAGATGCTCGGTCAGGAGCGTTGCGGTGCTGTCGACCTCGAGAAATGCGCTCTGCAGGGCGACCGCGCGGGGGTGGCTGTCGGTGACGACGATCCGGCCGAGCAGCCCGCTGCGCTCGATCCGCGCCAGCGAGTCGCCCGGGAACAGCCCGTGGGTCGCGACCGCATCGATCGCCCGGGCGCCGGCATCGCGGTAGGCCCTGGCCGCGCCGAGCAGCGACCCGCCGGTCCGGATCATGTCGTCGTAGATCACGACGCGCTTGCCGGCGACCTGGGCCGAGACCCCGGTGACCTCGGTCGCGTCGTCGTGGCGGCGCTTGTAGACGAACGCCGCGGCGACGCCGAGGTCGTTGGCCAGCGACTCGACCCACTTGGCGCGCCCCGCGTCGGTGCACGCCAGCACGAAGTCGTCGCCGCCGAGCCGGCGCGCCGCCGCGGTCACCAGCGCCTTGCCGTACATGTGGACCGGGCGGATCCCGCCCTCGAAGTAGTGGGTGATCGCGGCGACGTGGAGGTCGAGCAGGAACACCTGGGTGCCCCGGCTCGCCATCGGCACCGACGACAGGAGCCGCGCCCGGGTCTTTGCGGTCACGACCTCGCCGGGCCTGACCGAGCGCTCCATCGTCGAGTAGCCGAAGAACGGCATCACGATGCGCAGGCGATACGCGCCGGCGGTGACCAGCCCGCACGCGAGGTCGTAGAGCTCGAGCGTCGCGGCGTCGTCGGTCGTGCCGCCGATCAGCACGACGTCGCGATCGGCCGGATCGGTCTCGATCCGCAGGTAGTGCTCGCCGTCGGGGAACGTCCTGCGCTCCACCGCACCCATCTCCCAGCCGGTCTTGGCGACCACAGCGCGGCCCAGGTACTCGTAGGCCTGGGTCGAGAACACGATCGGGGCAGTCACGGCAGCGTCTTCAATATGCGTAATATTCGGAATACAAGCAATATGGCCGTACAGCCGATATAGCCCATAAATGTCAGTCCGGCCGCGACCCGGCACGCGCCGCCGCGACGAGCTCCTGCTTGCGGCTGTGGACGTGCGGATCGAGGCCGACCGGATAGGGCTGTGGATTCAAGAACCGGCGGGCGCGCGGCGATAGCTGGGCCAGCTCGCGCGCGGCCCGCTCGCGGGCCACGTCCAGGCTGTCCGGATCCCGGACCGGCTGGCCGACCCGCAGGTAGGTGACCAGCAGCTCGGACGCCTCGTCGAACTCCGGCGCGTAGGCCGGGCGGAACGGGTCCTCGATGTCGTGCAGCGCTGGGGCAGTTAGCCCCACATCGCTGTCGTAGATGATGTCGGCGACCAGCTCGCCGGCCTTGCGCAGCCGGCGCACCGCGAGCGTCCCGGGGTTGGTGATCTTGGTCGGCTGCTCCGACAGCTTGATCGCGTCGCGCCAGCTGCCGTGCTCGTCGCGCGACGCCCCGAGCTTGTACACCCCGCCCAGCGCCGGCTGATCGTAGCCGGTGACCAGCCGCGTGCCGACGCCGTACGCGTCGATCCGGGCGCCATGCTCGAGCAGCGAGCCGATCACGGTCTCGTCGAGGTCGTTCGATGCGACGATCTTGGCGTCGGGGAACCCGGCCTCGTCGAGCATGCGCCGCGCCTCGATCGAGAGGTGCGCGAGGTCGCCGGAGTCGAGCCGGATCCCGGCGAGGTCGTGGCCCCGCGCGCGGAGCTCGCGGCCGACCGCGATCGCGTGGCGCACACCGTCGATCGAGTCGTAGGTGTCGACCAGCAGCGTGCAGTTGCCGGGCATCGCCTCGGCGTAGGCGCGGAACGCCGCGAGCTCGTCGCCGTGGAACATCACCCAGCTGTGCGCGTGGGTGCCGCGCACCGGGATCCCGAGCAGCCGGCCCGCGAGCACGTTCGACGTGGCGGCGGCGCCGCCGATGTACGCGGCCCGCGAGGCGCCGAGCGCGCCGTCGATGCCCTGCGCGCGGCGCAGCCCGAACTCGAGCACCGGCGCCCCGCGCGCGGCCTGGCAGATCCGCGCCGCCTTCGTGCTCGTGCGCGAACACCAGGCTGCCCTCGGGCGCGGCGTCGACCGTGCAGGCGAACTGCAGCCGCTCGAGGTAGTCGAGGAACCCCGCGGCGAACAGCGGCGCGCCCGCGCCGTCGCGCAGGGTCGACAGGTACGCGAGATCGTCGGGCGAGAACGCCAGCCTGCGCAGGAAGCCGATCATCGACGCGATGCCGCCCGCGATCGCGTAGCCGCCGCCGAACGGCGCTCGCCGGAACGTCAGGTGAAACACCGCCTCGCGATCGGCTGCCCCGGCCTTCCAGTAGCCGTAGGCCATGGTGAGCTGATACAAGTCGGTGAGCAACGCGAGCGAGCCGCCGTACGGAGTTTCGAGCTCAGAGGCCTCTCGCATCTTTGGCACCTTGAGTGTACTACATCTGGGGTGAGCTTCTGTGGGACCGGTTTCCGGCGGACCGCGGCGGCCCTCAGCTCGGCGGCGCGCCGACCAACGTCGCCTGGCACCTCGCGCTGGCCGGCGGCTGGGCCCGGCTGATCAGCCGCGTCGGCGACGACGTCGACGGCCGCCGCGCGCTCGCCCGGCTCGACGGCCTGGTCGATACCTCGCTGGTCCAGGTCGATCCCGAGCGCAGGACCGGCGAGGTCACGATCGAGCTCGTCGCCGGTGAGCCGCGCTACACGCTGCATGCCGGCCGCGCGTGGGAGCGCATCGCGTGCACGGCCGAAGTCGAGGCGGCGCTGCGCGAGGCCGGGGTGTTCATCTACGGCACGCTGTCGCAGCGCACCGCGGAGGGCCTCGCCGCGTGGCAGCGCGCGGTCCACGCCGCGCGGGCCGGCGCGCTCAAGGTCTACGACGCCAACCTCCGGCCCAACGATCAGGCGACGCACGCGATCGCCGCCGCGCTCGAGCACGCCGACCTCGTCAAGCTCAACGATCGCGAGGTCGGCCAGCTCCGCGCGGTCATGGGCTGGGACGACCCGGTCGCGGCGCTGCGCGCGATGACACGGGGCCGGCCGCGCATCGTCGTGGTGACCCACGGCGCCGCGGGCTCGACGATCTATCCGCTCGACGGCGCGCCGATCGAGATCGCGGCGGTGCCGGCCGCGCCCGGCGGCGACAACGTCGGCTGCGGCGACGCCTATCTCGCGCTGCTGGTGTTCGGCATGACCGCGGGCTGGGATCTCACCGCGTCGGGCCGCGCCGCGAGCCGGTGGGCCGCCGCGGTCGCCGGCGTGCGCGGCGCGACCCCGCTGTTCGACGACGATCGCGTCGCCGATCTGCTGGAGGTCGCATGACCGATCGATCCGACGGGGGAGGACCCCCGCCCCGCCGGCAGGGTCCCCACCCCCCGCGCTCGGCTTTCGCCGATCGAGCCGACGCACCCGACGGCCCCGAGCCGGCGGCGCGAGACGCCGGGCGCGAAGCGCCACCTGCTCCCGCACAGCGCGGCGTCGATCCAGATGCATCGCTCACCACCGAGCGGCAAGATCACGGCGTGGACGCTCCCTCGCCGCCGCTCGCCAGCCCCGACGCAATCCACGCCCGCGAGTCGCGCGCCGACGACGACGCCGAGCCGCCCCCGGGTGGCGGCGGCGCCGAGGCCGCCGCCGCGTTACCGCCGGATCTGTGGGACCGCGCCGCAGCGTGGGCCATGCAGCACGGCGCGCTGCCCGCAGTCGGCGTGATCACGCTCGCGATGGCCGCGATCTACTGGCACATGTTCGCCGGCGAGCTCGCGGGCGACGAC
Organism: Deltaproteobacteria bacterium; assembly: GCA_005887925.1. Lineage (GTDB taxonomy): Bacteria > Myxococcota_A > Polyangia > Haliangiales > Haliangiaceae > JABFXX01. The sequence continues at coordinate 40,190 of VBLP01000077.1, forward strand.
CTCAGCTTCCACATGGCCGAGAGCGCGCGGCTCGCCGACTGCCTGCGCACCGGCGACTTCGACTTCTGGAACCCCAGCGCCAACGCCGGCTTCGCCTCGGCCTACTACTACCAGGTGGTGCCGCAGCTGGTATCGGCCATCCCCGCGGCGGTGTTCGGCCACCACGTGTTCTTCTTCCAGCTCAGCGTGTTCCTGCCGCTCGTCCTGGCTCCCGCGGCGGCGTATCGCGGCATGCGGCTGCTCGGCGCCACGCCGTGGCAGGCCGCGGTGGCCGCGCTCGCGATCGGCTTCACCAACGGCGAGTCGCGCTGGGGCACCGGCAACGCGGGCACGTTCCAGGTCGGCCTCTACACCCAGACCTGGGCGCTCGCGGCGTTCCCGATGGCGCTCGGCCACGCCGTGCGCTGGGCGGGCCAGGCGCGCGGCCTCGCCCCCGCCGTCGCGTGGGGCGCCTTCGTCACGCTGTGCCATCCGTTCGCCGGCGTGTCGCTCGCCGTCGCGCTGATCGCCGGCTGGGCCGCGCAGCTCCTGCTGTGGCCGATCGATCGCGGGCTCGCCGTTCTCGGTGCCCACCTGCGCGGCGACCCGGTCCGCGGCGCGCTGTCGGCGGCGGTCGCCCGCCTCGGCGAGCGCTGGCGCCATCCGCCGCCGCGGCCCTGGCCCGGTGAGCTCGTCCGCCTCGCGATCCTCGCGGGGTGCCTGGTCGTCGCGTGGATGCCGATCTGGCTCCCGCTCGGGATCGACTACGCGGGCTTCGGCGGCTTCCCGCACCGCGTCGACGACGAGATCGGCCCCGGCTTCCAGACGCTGGCCCGCTGGTACACCCACGGCGGCCTCCTCGACTTCGCGCGCCCGGTCGTGCTGACCTGGGCGCTGCCGGTCGTCGCGCTGCTGGTGCGCGCGCGGTTCCTGCGCTGGCTGTGGACGCCCGCCCTGGTCTACGCGGTCTGGCTCGGCATGGGCCCGCACCTCGGCAAGACCGACGACGATCTGATCCCCGCGGTGCGCTTCCTCGGCGCGATGCAGGTCGTGGTCTCGCTCGCGATCGGCGCCGGGTTCGTCGCGCTGTGCAGCTGGATCTGGCGCGCGCCGGAGGGCTCGATGCTGCACCGTCCGATCCGCCGCGCGCTCGTCGCCGCCTGTCCGGCGTCGCGGGCCGCGTGGGCACGCGACGTGCCGCTGCAGTACGCGGTGCGCACCGGCGTCGCCGCCGTCGCCGCCGCGCTCGGCGTCCTGCTCGCCCTGCCCGGCACGCGCGCGCTCGCGATGCGCGTCCACGTGATCGACGACAACAAGGCGCACCGCTCGACCGAGCTCCACCTGATCACGCTGATGCTCCAGGCCCAGCCGCCGGGCCGCAAGCAGGTCGGCAAGGGCGCCGAGAACCACTGGTGGGACCTGCTCAGCTACGAGTACGGCCGGCGGCCGGCGCTGCTGATGATGGGCGGCGGCGGCCTGCAGGCCAGCCCGAACTACGACTTCCTGTGGAACCTCAACAAGGACCACATGCGGAACGCGTGGGTCTACGACGCGCCGTACCTGGTGTTCGAGCGCGGCAACGCCGGCTCGCTGCCGGCCGGCGAGGTCGTCGCAGAGACCGAGCACTACGTCGTGCGCCGCCTGCCCCCGCCCGGCCTGGTCTCGCCGGTCGAGGTCACCGGCACGCTGCCGCCGGGCCGAAAGCCCGCCCGCGTCGCCGCGCTCGCCTGGCTGCGCGGCGAGCAGCCGCTCAAGGACCGCGTCCTGGCCTACGACGGGTCGCAGAGCCCCGGCGGCCGCGGCGGCCCACCGCACGGCACCGTCCTGCGCGCGTTCCGCCAGGACTCGCCCGGCGACGCCGCCGACATCTACGCCGAGGTCGACGCGACCGAGCCCACCACGTTCATGGCGCGCGAGAGCTGGCACCCGCGCTGGCACGCGTACATCGATGGAACACCGGCGCGGGTTCGCCGCGTCACGCCGGACTTCTTCGCCGTCGATGCGCCGGCCGGCCATCACATCCTCGCGTTCCGCTTCGAGCGGCCGTGGTGGGCGCAGGTCGCGTGGCTGGCATGGCCGCTGGTCCCGCTCGCGGCGTGGCTCGCCACGCGCCGCCGCCGGGCCGCGCCGGCGCTCTGATCGCGGCACCTGCCGGCACCTCCGCGCGACGTGCCCGCTGGTGTCGCCGCGCCGCGCCCCGCAACGCCGCGACTTCGAGACGAGGTGGCGCGCGCCGGCTGCGATCGCGGTCGGCACGGCGAGTGCTCTTCGTTGCCCGCATGACAAGACTCATCACTTCGATCGTCACAGCCTCCCTCCTCGCCGCGGCGGCCGGCCTCGCCCTCGCCGGCCCACAGGCCGATCTCAGCCTCGACAAGAACCGGATGTTCTTCCACTACTGGGCGGCCGGGGGAGTCGATAGCCTGGACTTCCAGGTCATCCCGAACAACCGCTACAACCCGATCGTCCTGCCGTGCAACGTGGAATCGTTCGGCGGCCAGCTCGACATCGACTATCTCGGCGCGGGCCCGACGGCATTCCCCGGGGCCAACGTGACGTTCTTCGTCGACCAGACCAACCAGCAGATCATCAGCCACGGCTGCAAGGGAGATACCGTGCTTCCGGCCGTCATCGGGCAGTTCAATCCGATGAGCGCAGGCTCGGTGCAGATC
>VBLP01000078.1 GCA_005887925.1 Deltaproteobacteria bacterium
GAAGCTGCGCAGCTCGCTCGACACCTTGTCGAGCACGTCGACGGCCTCGCTGGCGTGGTCGGCCGCGAGCAGGACCTTGCCGCGCGCGATCAGGATCCGCGCCGCGGTGTTGGCGTCGTCGGAGGCAGCCGGGACCAGATCGGCGAGCGCGCCGTCGACATCCCCGAGCAGCGCCCGCGCGCGCTGCGCACGCAGCCGGTCGACCACCGAACGCGCCGGGACCAGGCGGCTGACCTCGTCGAGCGCGGCCTGGGCCGCGCGGCCGTCGTGGGCCTCGAGCGCGAGCTCGGCGGCGATGCCGAGCGCGGCCGAGCGTGCCGCCGGGCTGCCCGCGGTCGCGGCCGCGAGCGCCGCGGTGGCCTCGCTGCGCGCGCCGGGCAGGTCGAAGCGCAGCGCGTGGCTCGACCAGGCGCGGCCGATCGAGGCAGCGAGGGCGGCGTCGGCATTGCCGAGCGCCGTCGCGGCCTGCCGCGCGCGATCCCAGGCCGCGAACGCCGTCGCGACGTCCCCGAGGTCCGCGAATGCCGCGGCCTCGGCGAGCGCCACGACCAGCTGATCGCGTGGATCGTCGTGGTGCCGCGCCAGCATCGCGTGCAGCAGATCGGCTGCGCGCTTGCCGTCGGCGTGATTGCCGCGCCAGCGCGCCGCCGCGATCAGCTGGAGCAGCGCGCGGCCGCGCACCGCATCGTCGCCGGAGCGCTCGCCCGCCGTGGCCATGCTCTGGAAGTCCGCATCGGCCGCCGCCGCATCGCCCGCCGCGAGCGCGGCGACCCCCGCCGCCTCCAGCGCATCCGCGGCCAGCCGGTCATGACCCGCCGCGCGCGCTGCGTCGGCGATCTCGCGGGCGCGCGGGGCAGCCGCCGTGCGCAGCTCGCCGCGCAGCGCCCCGGCGCGCTCGACCGGAACCGTCAGCTCGCAGCGCTCGACCGGCGCGAGCAGGAGCCACGGGTCCTCGGGCGGCGGCGCCGCCGACAGCGCCGCGATCGCCGCGGTGAGCGCCGCCGAGCGCCGAGCGACACAGCCTGCGCTCGGCTCGGCCGCAGTCCCGGCGCCACGGCAGCGCGCCGTCTCCGCCGCGGCGAGCCCGCCGACCGCGCCATCGAACGCCGCCGCGACCCGCTCCGCCTCCCAGCCCGAGAACGGCCGGTCGGCTCCCGCGATCGCGGCGACCGCACCGGCGCGCGCGGCCGCCCAGCGCTGCGGCGCCTGCGAGCTGCAGTCGGTCCCGACCCCGCGCACGACCAGCCATGCGCCCGTCGCGATCGCGCACAGCGCGACCCCGATCACCACCAGCGCGATGCGGCGCGATCTCGCGCGCGGCCGCGCGGCCGTGGGCGCAGGGGCAGGCCCCGGCGCGAGCGCGCGCAGGAAGTCGTCGATCGCCGGGAACCGCGCCGACGGCTCCTCGGCGAGCGCGCGCACGATCGCGGCGCGGACCTGGGCTGCCATCCCCGCGTCGGCGAGCGCCGCGTCGATCACCTCGGCCGGGGCGCCGGGCGCCACCGCGCGCCGCGTCGGCGACTGACCGAGCAGCGCGTCGAGCAGCGTCACCGCGAGCGCGTACTGATCGGTGCGGGCATCGAACGCCGCACCTGACGCCTGCTCCGGAGCCATGTACGCCGGCGTGCCCACCACCGCGTTGACCTCCGTGAGCACCGCATGCACGCCCGACGGGCGCGGCTCACGCGACGGCACGCGCAGCTGCCGCGTCGCCCCCGGCCCCGCGCCGGCGACCGCTCCGTCGATCCCACTGACCACCGCGCGCGCCAGACCGAAATCGGTCACCTTGACCACGCCATCGCGGCCGACGAGCACATTGCTCGGCTTGAGATCGCGATGCACCAGACCCGCGCGATGCGCGGCCGCCACTCCCGCGCCCGCCTGGCCGATCACGCCGAGGATCTCATCCGGCGTTCGCCGCCGCTCGCGCAGCCACGCGTCGAGCGTCTGGCCCGCGACGAACTCCATCGCCAGGAACACCCGTTCGCCGCGCCGGCCGATGTCGAAGATCTGCACCACGTTCGGGTGCGAGACCTGCGCCATCGCCTGCGCCTCGCGCCGCAGCCGCGCCTCGAGCTCGTCGCCGCCCTCCCCGTGGCTCATGTTCGGGTGCACCAGCTTGATCACCACCGGGCGCCGCAGCTCAGGATCGCGCGCCAGGCTGACCACGCCCATGCCTCCCGCCCCGATCGGCCGCTCCACCACGTAGCGGCCCACCACCTCACCCGGAACCAGCCCCGATTCCACGCGGGGGGGCGCAGCGCGAGCGTCGCCCGCCGGGCCGCGACCGCCGCCTTGCGTCGGCGCGTACGCGACACCGCGGTCCACCGGCCCCGCGGCGCGATCGTCGCGCGCTTCATCACGACCGTCATCTCGCGCGAGCCGCTCACCCCCTGGCGCTTGCGCCCGCGGCTGCCGCTGCCGCTCCGGCGAACCCGCGCGATCCTCGCGGACGTCATCGCGAGCGACCGGCCCACGGTCGCCTCGCACGTGCCGATCATCGCGGCCATCCCGGACACGCACTTGCCGCAGCTCCAGCGGTGGACCGTCGTCCTCGTCGCCGTCACCCTGCGCGACCGGCGCTCGACCGTCATGGGTGACCGGCCCGCGGTCATCGCCACGCGCGGGACGATCGTCGCGGACATCCCTGCGGACCGGCCGCAGCTCCAGGGGTGGCTCGTCCCGATCGGCACCAGGCGCGAGACCACCGTCGCGGCGATCCAGTGGGCGCGCAGGCCGCGGCTCCTGTGGCGGTGCGGGATGCGACGATCGACCCGGCCCCCGGAGCGGAGCCGTCACCCCCGGCCGGCGCTGCACCGAGGTGCGGCCGTATGCATCGCGCACCAGCTCCACGCCCGCGCTGCGCGCCGCCTCCGCCACCACCGCCCGGCACGCCGGGCACGCATCGATCCGGTGCTCGACCCCCGTGCGGTCGGCCGGCACCAGCGCGCCATCGACGAACGCGAGTGCCTGATCCACGGCGATGCACGCCGCGGCGCCCGAGCGGCACGTTCCCTGGCCGGCCACCGGGGGATCGTTGCGCGACCGCGGTGGCGCGTCAACTCGCAGCACCCGCCGGGCCCGCGCCGCCGGGACTTCCGCGCTCCGCGGAGTTACCATCCTCGGTCGATGGCCCCCGACGACCCCGTCGCTGACGCGTGGCAGCACTGCCGCGACGAGCGCCCCGGCGTCACCGCGACGCTGGCTCAGTTTCGGGCCCACCTCGCCGCGCATCGCCCGGCCGAGCTGCCCGAGGCCGAGCAGCTCACCACCTGGTGCCTCGACGACATCTACCTCGTCGCCGCCTGCATCGCCGGTGACCCGGCCGCCGTCCGCGCGATCGAGGCCGAGATCATCCCGATCATCGATCTCGCGCTGATCGGCTGGGACCGCACCGTCATCGACGAGACCCGCCAGCAGCTCCGCACCCAGCTGATCGTCGATCACGCCGGCCGCGGCCCGCTCCTGGCCCAGTACGGCGGCCGCGGCGCGCTGCGCCGCTGGATCCGCCTCGCTGCCGCGCGCGAAGCCGGCAAGATCCGCGCGCGCGACACCGCCGCGCTGCCGGCCGACGACGACGTGCTGTTCAACGCGATCGCTCCCAGCAGCGATCCCGCCCTCAGCACCGTCAAGAACGACGCGGCCGCCGCCTTCCGCGCCGCCTTCGTCGCCACCCTGGGCGAGCTCGACCGCCGCGAGCGCACCGTCCTGCGGCTCCACGTCCTCGACGGCCTCACCATCGACGAGATCGCGCCGATGTACGAGGTCCACCGCGCCACCGTCGCGCGCTGGATCGCGTCCGCCAAGCATACCGTCCTCGAGCGCACCCGGCGCCGCCTGATGCACGACCTCCGCCTCGACGCCACCGAGGTCGACAGCCTGATCCGCCTGGTCCAGTCCCGCATCGAGCTCGCCGAGGACCCGCTGCGCACCGGGTGACCGTGGCGGAAGCTTTCAGCGTGACGACGGCGAGGTTCTTCTCGCGCTGATTCGATGTCGAGATCGCGGGCCGAGCATCGCCTCCCAGCAAGGAGGCGTCGTGGATCGAATCGCCTCATGAATGCATGCTTATCATGCGGAGGTCATCTGTCAATTGATAGGGCACTACTAATTGCCATTCATAATCAGTAGCTACGGACATTACTAGATCTCAGAGGACGTCATCGATCAAGTACAGTTGTGATTGATCAGAGATGATGCTCCCGTGCGGACGCGTCGAGCTCCGGACTGCGCACGACCCTCGGTCGACAGGTCGGCATCACTGGATGACGGCGCCCGGTGCGTCTTCGACGAGCACACAGGGCGTACTGCCCGGTGAAGACGCAGGACGTGATCGCGTGCTGCGCTGATCACGGGAGAACGCGGCGCCGGCCTGTGACCAGCCCGTGGAAGCGGACGACAGCTGCTGCGCCGGTCTGCTCACAGCCCATCGCTCGTACGTATGCCGTCATTCGATTTGATTCTTGGATTTTCTCAATTCGGAAGATCGAAGTGATGCCCGACGCGCGCAGCTCGCGCCGCTCGGGCTCGTTCTTCTCCGACATCCCGAAACAAGATCCCGAAACGGGGCATCGGTGCGAGCACCGGACTGTGAGCAGGCCGTCGCAGCAGCCGGGTTTGACCGATGCGGGCTGGTCACAGGCCACCCGGCGCTCTCCCGAGGTCTGCCCCTCCTCCAGTGACCCGATGATCGGTGACCGCAAGAGCATCAGTCGAGCCGGTGACAGTGCGACGGCGGCGGTGGCCGGAGGTGTCGGTCGGAGGTCTCCCGTCAGCCATCGCGACGGCGGTGCGCTGATTCGCCTCACGGCGGTGCCGCCGCGAGAAGCGGCCCGGCCGGGCGTGCCGGTCGGCGTTTGGGGATAGAATATCGCCGTGCCGAACCCGCAGTCCGGAACGATCCTGGGCGCCTATCGCGTCGAGGGGACGATCGGCTCGGGGTCGATGGGCGAGGTGTTTCGCGGCATCGATACCGGGCTGAACCGGCGGGTCGCGATCAAGCTGCTGTCGGAGAAGCACCGCGACAGCCCGGAGCTGCGGCAGCGCTTCGTGCGCGAGGGCCGCGCGGTGGCCGCGATCAGCCATCCCAACGTCGTGCAGGTGTTCGCGACCGGCAGCTTCGACGACCGGCCGTACATCGCGATGGAGCTGCTCGACGGAGCGGACCTGGGCTCGATCGTCGAGCGCAGCGGCCGGCTCGATTCGCTGGCGGCGGCGCACGCGGTGCTGGATGCGGCGCAGGGTCTGGCGGCGGCGGCGCGGGCGGGGCTGATCCACCGCGACGTCAAGCCGTCCAACCTCGTCCGGCTGTCGGACGGACGGGTCAAGGTCACCGACTTCGGGCTGGCCAAGCCGGTCGACCCGGGGAGCGAGCCGGCGCTGACGGCGATGGGCGTGGTGGTGGGGACGCCGGATTACATCGCGCCGGAGCAGGCGCGCGGCGAGGCGATCGACGAGCGCGTGGATATCTACGCGCTGGGCGGCACGCTGTACTTCCTGCTCGCCGGCATGCCTCCGTTCCGCACCGGCAAGCCGGCGGAGGACAAGTACCTCAAGGTGGTGGCGCGCCACCTGCGCAACCCGCCGCCGGACGCGATGACGGTCAACCCGGCGTGCGACCCGGAGCTCGCCGAGCTGGCGCGCACGATGATGGCGAAGAAGCCGGCGGAGCGGCCGAGCTACGACGAGCTGATCGCGCAGCTGACGCGCATCGTGAGCCGGCTGGATCCGGCGGCGGTGCCGATGCTGGTGGCGTCGCGCGATCGCTCGCGGCCGATCGTGCTGCCGGCGGCGGACCGGCGGTCGGACGAGATCGGCGCCGACGTGGGCGTGGGCGACGCCGCGGAGCCGCCGCTCGAGATGCCGCGCGCGGGGCTGCCGGGATGGCTGGTGGCGCTGACGTTCGTGTGCATCGCGCTGTTCGTGGCCGGCCTGGTGGTGTACCTGCGGCGCGGCGACGCGGACAGTGGATCCGGGGACATGGTGCTGGTGCGCAAGCGCGACGGCACGCCGTGGTTCTACGTCGAGCCTCGGCCGGTCAGCGCCGTGGAGTTTCGCCGGATGTTCGCCGATCACAGCCAGCCGGCCGGCGCGGACGGCGCGGTCGTGATGGTGTCGTACAACGACGCGCGCGCCTACGCCAACACCCACGGCTACCGGCTGCTGACCTCCGAGCAGTGGGACTCGGCGGTGAGCACGCCGGGTGTCGAGCTGTCCGGCGAGCTGTACGAGTGGGTCGAGTCGACCGACGACAAGACCAGGCTGGTCCGGCGCAAGGACCGCTCGGTGCCCCGCCCCGATCAGGCGCAGCCCGATGTCACGTTCCGGATGGCGAAGCTGCCGCCGTAGCGGCCGAGCGGATATAGTGGCCGTCCCCATGACCGACGTCGATCGCCTGGTCGAGATCATCACGCAGCGCGTGCAGGAGCGGCTGGCCGCCCCCGGCAAGCTCGCGCTGGCGCCCCGCGATCGCGGCGAGTGCAACGACGACTCGGCGCCGGGGGAGGACTGCGCGAGCTGCGGCGTGTGCGTGGTGCGCCGGCCGTGGTCGGTGCGCGCGATGGAGGGCGCGGGCGCGATGCGGGTCGGCGCGGCGGCCGGCGTGGGCGCGGTGCCGGCGGACCTCGCCAAGCTGATCGATCACACGCTGCTCAAGCCGGAGGCGACGCGCGACGAGATCGTCAAGCTGTGCGAGGAGGCCAAGCAGCACCGCTTCGCGTCGGTGTGCGTCAACACGACGTGGGTGCCGCTGTGCAAGGCGCTCCTGGCGGGCACCGATGTCATGGTGTGCGCGGTGGTCGGGTTCCCGCTCGGCGCGATGGCGCCGTCGGCGAAGGCCTACGAGGCCCGCGAG
>VBLP01000079.1 GCA_005887925.1 Deltaproteobacteria bacterium
CGAGATCTGGTCGTGCCGCGAGGGGAGCTCGGGACCCCGGGGATCTTGGGGAGGCGGCCGAATCGACTCGTCAACGAGGACCAACGATGAACTTTGCCACGTACATCCGGCCATGGCTCGACGAGATGCGGGCGCAGAAGGAAACCATCATCCGCCGCGGGGCGATCGACAAGTTGACGTCGCTCCTCGCCGAGCAGCGAGCTCACAAGACGCCGGTGCTTCCGATTCCCTTGACCTTCGACCGCGCTGCGTTCGACGCGCTCGCCGCCGCGGGTCGCCTGATCGCGTCGGCCCAGACCAAGATCGTGCGCCAGCTCATGCGGGACCACACCCGCGTCGAGCTGTTGCGCCGCTTTCACATCCCGGAGGCGATGGAGCCGACGATGGACTGGGACGAGCTGGTCACCGGGGCCCACGTGATCGCTCGCTTCGACGTGGTCCCGTCCAGCGACGGATTCTACTTCTGCGAGTACAACCGAGATTCCTCGGTGGGTGGCACCGAGATCTCCGACTGCCTGCAGGTGTTCTGCAACGCGATGCGGTGGCCGATCACCGAGCACATGGCGTCCCCGCAGCAGGCCTGTGTGCGCCTGCTCCGCCGGCTCGCCCAGGAGCGCGGCCTCGAGCGGATCGTGCTGTGCGACTGGAGCGCGAACCGCGGTAGCGGGTACTTCGGCTTCGACCTGCTTCGCCAGCACCTGACGCGGGCGCTGCCCGAGCTCGAGATCCGGCTGGTGTACGAGACCGAGTATCCAGAAGCGTGGCTCGACCCGCGGGAGGGGCGCCGCATACTGGTGCACCGTGGGTTCATGTATCAGGACATCACCGATGGCGGCGCATTCATGCGACGGCTCAGGGACAGCGGTGCGACGATCATCAATGCGTTCGAGACCGAGATTCTGATGAACAAGCGGTTCTTCGCGATGTTCTGCGACCCGAAGTATCAACGGCTGTTCACCGCGGAGGAGCGCGACGCGATCGCACGGTACGTGCCGCATACGGTGGCAGTGACACGCGACAACCTCGACGAGTTGCTGCGCAACAAGGCCGAGCTGGTGTTCAAGCTCGGCGCGTCATACGGCGGCCACGACGTGATGATGGGGGCCGAGCACTCCGCCGAGCAGCTGCGGTCGGCGATCGAGGCCAAGGCGGTCGAGGAGTGGATCGCGCAGAAGGTGATCGCGTTCGAAGGCATCGATCTGCCATTCACTTCTGAATTCGAGTTCACCAACCACAACGTGGTGTTTGGCCTGTACTTGATCGACGGCGAGGCCAGCGGTCTCACGGTGAGAGCCAGCGGCCGCAAGGTCGTGGCCCTGCAGAGCGGGGCCGGCGGCTACACCTGGGCGGTGCCGATGTCGGCCGACGAGCGAGCGCAGGCGATCACGGCGATCCGCCAGATCGCCGAGCAGCCGTAAGCTTCGTTCCAGCCTGCTGCACTGCAGTGCCGGCGCGACTGAAACGCGCGTTGGCCTTTGCCTCGACCTCCGCCGTCGCGGTAAGGATCATGATCCGTGCCGGCACCTCGGCCGATTTCTCGATGGCCGCGGCGGTGAGGTGCAGCCGCTGCGGGACGACGGTGATGCGATACGACGGTGTGAGATGATCGGTTGTGCGGACGCTGGACGAGCGTCGCGCGGTCGCGGGCCGCGTGACACCGCCGCATTTCGCGGCGTCGCGGTAGCTGTCGCAGTGGTGTGCGCGGTCACCGCTGGCGCAAGCGCGCGGCCATTGCCCGTGCGCGGTCGAGCAACCGAGGCCGCGGATCACGGGTCCACCGAAGCTGTGCCGCGGCTGCTCGCGACGCGGGCGCAGAGCGCGCCGACCATCGACGGCAAGCTCGACGAGGCGGTGTGGCAGACCGCGGTCGCCGAGGAGCACTTCGTGCAGAAGTCGCCGCACGACGGCGAAGCGCCGAGCGAGGACACCACGCTGCGGGTGCTCTACGACGACAGCGCGCTGTATGTCGCGTTCGACTGCGTGCAGCAGCGCGTCCCGGTGGTCGCCCGCCTGGCGCGCCGCGACCGCCCGGTTGAATCGGACTTCGTCGCGATCAGCATCGACACGCGCCGCGACGGGACCAGCGCGTTCGAGTTCACCGTCAACGCCGCCGGCTCGGTGATCGACGGGATCCGGTTCGACGACACCCAGCAGTCGACCGACTGGGACGAGATCTGGGAGGCCCGCACCGCGCGCACCGAGCGCGGATGGTCGGCGGAGCTGCGCATTCCATTGCGGATCTTGCGGTTCGACACGCTCGACGAGCAGGAGTGGGGGTTCCAGGCGCGCCGCTACATCTCGATGCTGCAGGAGACCATCGAGTGGTCGCATATCCCGCTCACCACGGCGGGCGAGGTCTCGCACTACGGGCGCCTCGGCGGCCTCAGGAAGCTCACCGTCGGAGGCCGGCTCGAGCTGTGGCCGTTCGTCGTGGCGCACGCCCGGTGGGCCGATCTGGCGCCGGAGGCCCAGATCGGGACCGGCGTCGCGGCGGGCCTCGACCTGCGCGTCCACCTCACCCAGAACCTCACCCTCGACGCCGCGTTCTATCCTGACTTCGCCCAGGCCGAGTCCGACCCCGCGGTGCTCAACCTCGCGACCTTCGAGCACCAGTATCCGGAGACGCGGGCGTTCTTCATCGCCGGGTTCGATGTGTTCCAGAGCCCGATCCAGCTCTTGTACTCGCGCCGCATCGGCCTGGCGCCGCCGACGCCCGAGGTCCGCGACGGCGAGGTCGCCGAGGCGCCCGAGCCGACGAAGATCTACGCCACCAGCAAGCTGGTCGGCACGCTCGGATCGCGGCTGACGATCGGGGCGCTCGCCGCGGTCACCGCGCGCAACGAGATCGCCGTACGGTCGACGGCGTCGGAGATGACGGCGTCGCGGCTGGTCGCGCCGGTCACCGCGGCCGAGGCGCTGCGGCTGCGCCTGGCGGTCGGCAAGAACGCCTACCTCGGCGCGTTCGGCACCGCGGTCGACCGCTTCGAGCCGGTCGCCGAGTATCCCGCCGCGGATCCGGCGCAGCCCGACACGGTGCTGTGCCCCGACGGCGCGACCCGTGCGCGCGGCGAGCGCTGCTTCCACGACGCCTACGTCGCCGGCGTCGACGGGCGGTGGCGGTCGGCGTCGGGCGCGTACGCGCTGAGCGCCCAGGGCGTGGTCTCGAAGATCGCCGGCGGGCCGCCGCGCGAGTTGCTCGACGGCACGGTGATCGCGCCCGGCGACGTCGGGACCGGGGGCAAGGTCGAGCTCGCCAAGGAGGGCGGCACCGTCCTGGCTGCCGTGAAGTTCGAGGGCCGCAGCCGCGACCTCGACTTCAACGACCTCGGCTTCATGGACCGCCAGAACCATCTCTACACCACGGCCGCGCTCGGCTACCGCATCCTCGAGCCGCTCGGCGGCGTGCTCGAGACCAGCCTCACCTTCAACTTCTTCGATCACCGCAACCTCGACCTGGTCAACCTCCTGCAGGGCTACGCGCTGCGCAGTGACTGGAAGCTCGCCAGCTTCTGGACGTTCGCCGCGGAGGCCTACACCGTGCCGCGCTACTTCGACGACCGCCAGATCGGGACCGGTGCGGCGCTGCAGCGCGCGGCCAGCGTGGGCCTCGACCTCCACCTGCGCAGCGATCCGCGGCGCTGGCTCGCGGTCGGCGTCGACACCGTGTCGCAGCGCCACACCAACGGCAGCTACGTCACCTTCAACGCCAGCGTGCTGGCGCACGCGCTGCCCCAGCTCGAGCTCGAGCTGCGCCCGCAGGTCATCTACTCGGTGGGCGAGCCGCACTTCGTCGCGACCGGCGACGCCCCGGCGGTCCTGATGTTCGGCCGGCAGGACGCCCGCAGCGCCTCGGCCACGCTGCGCGCGAACTACACCTTCACGCCCCGGCTGTCGCTCCAGCTCTACTCGCAGCTGTTCCTGGCCGCCGAGCACTACTCGTCGTTCACGCCGAGCGTCAACCCCGACACCGAGGTGACGTCGCTGCAGATCAACACGGTGTTTCGCTGGGAGGTGCTGCCGGGCTCGACGCTGTTCATCGTGTTCACGCGCGGCCAGTCGCCCGAGATGGTGTTCGCGCCCGGCCAGCGCGCCGGGCCGCATCCCTCGGCGCTGCGCGACGGCCCGGGCCTCGACCAGCTGCTGATCAAGTGGGTGTACTGGCTAGGTTGACCATGGAAGCACATCCGTCCTTGATCCGTAGTCTGCGCGGCATGCCCGGCGCGCTGTGGTTTCTGTGCTTCGGCGCGTTCCTCAACCGCTTCGGCTCCTTCGTGCTGCCCTTCCTGGTGCTCTACCTGACGCGCCGGGAGTTCACCGCGGCGCAGGCCGGCCTGACGCTGAGCATCTACGGCGCCGGCAACCTCGCGGCGTCGCTGATCGGCGGGCACCTCGCCGATCGCATCGGCCGGCGCAACACGATCGTGATCTCGATGGTGTCGTCGGCGGCGGCGACGCTCGCGCTGCCGCAGGTCGAGAGCCTGCCGGCCCTGATGGTGATCAGCTTCTGCGCCGGCGCGTGCTCCGATCTGTTCCGGCCGGCGTCGATGGCGATGATCATCGACCTGTCGCCGCCCGATCAGCAGCTCACCGCGGCCGCGCTGTACCGCATGGCGGTCCACGTCGGCTTCGCGGCCGGCCCGGTCACCGGCGGTCTGATCGTCAGCCGGGGCTTCGGCTGGCTGTTCGCGGCCGACGCCGCGACCTCGCTCCTGTTCGCGGCGCTCGCGATCGCGGCGCTGCCGCGCGGCACCCGGCATGCCGCGCCGCCGGGCGAGCAGGGCCACTGGCTGGCGGTCGCGTTCCGCGACCGGCGGTTCGTGCGCTTCCTCATCGCGGCGCTGGCGGTCACCTCGGTCACCGCGCAGCTCGACTCGACGCTCGCGCTGCACATCCTGGGCGCCGGCCATCCGGCGTCGACCTACGGCCTGCTCGCGTCGGTCAACGCCGCGCTGATCGTCGTGCTCGAGGTCGGCGTGACGGTGATCACCCGGCGGTTCCGCGAGCGACCGGCGATGGCCGTCGGCTACCTGTTCGTCGGCGCCGGCTTCGCGCTGACCACGGCGGCGACGAGCGCGCTGGCGATCGGCCTGACGATCGCGGTGTGGACGATCGGCGAGATGATCAGCTCACCGCTGGCGAGCGTGTATGTCGCCAAGCTCGCGCCGGCGCACCTGCGCGGCCGCTACATGGGCCTGTACACCGCGATGTGGTCGCTCGCGATCGTGATCGGACCGGCGCTGGGCACGCTGATCTTCTCGTCGAGCGAGACCCTGCTGTGGACGGGCTGCGGCGTGGTCGGCGCGCTCGCCGCGCTGCTCGTGCTGCTGTGACCGACGTCAGCATGGCGGCTAGTTGGCCTCGGCGCTGACGATCCGGAACCACAGCGTGCGCGAGACGCCGCAGATCTGACAGGTGACGTCGACGCTGCGGATCCCGGAGGCCGGCGCGCGGTGATCCTGGATCTTGTACTCGCCGCTGCACTGCGGGCAGGCCAGGTGGCGAACCCGGACCTCGATGACCGACGCCGAGGTCACATGGATCGGCCGCTCCTCGGACCCACCGGCCGACAGCGCGGCGAGCTTCTCGCGATCGCGGACCAGCCGGCGCAGCGCCCGCTCCCGCTCGCGCTGCTGGGTGCGCTTGCGCCGGATCACGCTGTCGTCTAGCACGGCTCGCGGCCGCCGGCAGCGTTCGCGCCGTCAGTTCACGACCGGATCCAGCGCGACCGGCCAGCAGCCTGCACGATCGGTCAGGCCGGATCGATCGCCTGCGTCAAGGCCTGGTGTTCGCGTACCACTGCGCGATCTCTGCATCGCCGAGCGCGCGGTTCCAGATCACGACCTCGTCGATCTCACCGAGGAAGTTCTGCTGGGTCGGCGGGGAGGCGGTCGGGGCCGGCATGCAGCCGATGTGGAGCGTGGACTTGTAGGCAGTGAGCGTGGCGCTGGTCTCGGCCTTGGTGACGTCGAGCGCGCCGTTGACGTACACCCGCGCCCGCTGGGTCGCCGTCCGCGCGCCGTCGTAGACCACGGTCAGCTGCTGCCACGCGCCCTCGGTGATGGTCTTCACCCCTTCGAACCGATCGGCCTCGCCATCGAGATCGACCCAGACGCGGTTGTCGGTCCAGACCATGACGCTGTACTCGGCCTCGTTGCCGGCGGCGGTGCGCTTGCTGATCACGCCGTTGGCGCCATCGCCGTTGTTGAGCTTGGTCGGGAAGATCCACGCGCTCAGGGTGAGGCCGGCCGCGCCATGCAGCGCGGCAGCGTCCGGGATCTCGATGCAGGCATTGCCCGAGAAGCTGCCGGCGCGCCCGCGCACGCCGCCCGCGACCGTCGTGGTTCCCTGGCCGACGACGGTGCCCGGGTTGTCGTTACCGCAGTCGTCCTTGACCTCGCCGCTGGCGCCCGACCACGACGCCTCGTCCATGTGAAGCGCCAGCACGCAGCCATTCCTCAGCGTGCCGGTGAGCAGATCGGGCGGCGGCGGGGCATCGGGCGGCGGCAGCTCCTTGACGTTGCCGCAACCCGCGGTGATCGCCACGATCACGAGCCAGCGAGTCATGCCGTGATGCTAACCGACGAGCGCGCGTCGCGGCGTGACAATTGCCCGCGTTGCCGTGGTGTGCCGCACACCGGCGTCAGTAATGCGGCGGCGGCTCGTTGATTGCGCCGAGCGGCACGGGCGGCGGCATCGCCTGCTTGATCTGCTCGAGCTCGCGCTCTGCCTTGTCGAGCCGCGCGGCGAAGTCGCGGACCAGCTGATCGAGCTCCTGGATCAGGCGTTCCTGGTAGGCGAGCTTGACCTCGAGATCGAGCCAGCGCTCGGTGTCGGCATCGGTCGCTTCGGACATGACGCTACGATAGACGCGATCTGCGTCCGCGCCGCGATTCAGCGCTGGCGGCCGACCGAGAAGTACGAGCTGTCCGGGTGCGCGAAGTACAGGCCGGAGACCGACGCCGTCGGATACATCGCGTACGACTCGGTCAGCGTGACGCCGTGGTGCGCGGCGTTGTCGAGCAGCGCGAACAGCGTCGCCTTGGGGCTGTGGTCGGGGCAGGCGGGGTAGCCGAACGCCGGCCGGATGCCGCGGTAGTTCTCGGCGATGATGTCGTTGTGGCTCAGCGCCTCGGTCGCGCCGTAGCCCCAGTCGACGCGCGCCCGGTGGTGCAGGTACTCGGCGAACGCCTCGGCGAGCCGGTCGGCGAGCGCCTTGGCCATGATCGCCGAGTAGTCGTCGTGGTCGCGCTCGAACCGGGCGGCGAGCTCGTCGGTGCCGATCCCGGCGGTGACGATGAACGCGCCGAGGTGATCGCGCACACCGGCGCCGAGCGGGGCAGCGCCGAGCGGAGCAGTGCCAAGCGGAGCAATGAAATCCGCGAGCGACAGGCACACCGCCTTGTCCTCGCGCTGGCGCGGCATCGCGAACCGGGCCAGCTCGCGCGCCGAGCCGTTGTGCGCCGCGGGATCGAAGACGACGATCTGGTCGTCGTCGGTCGAGCCCGCCGGGAAGAACCCGTAGGTCGCGCGCGCCGTGAGCAGGCCCTCGGCGACGATGCGGTCGAGCAGCGCGCGGCCGTCGGCGAACACCTTGCGCGCGGCGTCGCCCTTCCTCGGATCCTCGAGGATCTTCGGGAACCGGCCCGACAGCTCCCAGGTGTGGAAGAACGGCGACCAGTCGATCCAGGGCACGAGCTCGGCGAGCGGCACGCTGACGTTCCTCGCGCCGAGGAACGCCGGCACCGGCACGGTGGTCGCGTCGAACACCAGGCGCTGCCGCCGGGCGCGGGCCTCCTCCAGGCTCAGCAGCGCGCGGCCCTGGGACGCGGCGTGCGCCTCGCGCAGCGACGACTGCTTGGCGCGGACCTCGCCGACGTAGCCGTCGCGATCGATCGACAGGAGCTTGCCCATGACGCCGACCGCGAGCGACGCATCCGGCACGTGGATCGTCGGGCCTGCGTAGGCCGGCGCGATCTTGACCGCGGTGTGCTTGCCGCTGGTGGTCGCGCCGCCGATCAGGAGCGGCAGCTTCATCCCGCGGCGGGTCATCTCGGAGGCCACCGTGATCATCTCGTCGAGCGACGGCGTGATCAGGCCGGACAGCCCGACGAGGTCGGCGCCGAGCTCGGCGGCGGTGTCGAGGATCCGGTGGCCGGGGACCATGACCCCGAGGTCGGTGACCTCGTAGCCATTGCAGCGCAGCACCACCGCGACGATGTTCTTGCCGATGTCGTGGACGTCGCCCTTGACGGTGGCGATCACCATCTTGCCCTTGGCCGTCGTGATCCCGGCGCGCTGCTTCTCGGCGTCCATCAGCGGCTCGAGGATCGCGACCGCCTTCTTCATCACGCGCGCCGACTTGACGACCTGGGGCAGGAACATCTTGCCCGAGCCGAACAGCTCGCCGACCACGTTCATGCCGTCCATCAGCGGGCCCTCGATGATGTCGAGCGGCTTGGCGTAGACCGCCAGCGCCTCGGCGACGTCCGGATCGATGAAGTCGGTGATGCCGTTGATCAGCGCGTGGGCGAGCCGGTCGTTGAGCGGCTGCCGGCGCCAGGCCAGCTCGTCGACCTGCCGCGCGGCGTCGCCGGTCAAGGTCGCGGCGAGCACGAGCAGGCGCTCGGTCGCGTCGGGCCGCCGGTTCAGCACGAGGTCCTCGACACACTCGCGCAGCGCCGGGTCGAGCTCGTCGTACACCGCGAGCTGGCCGGCGTTGACGATCGCCATGTCGAGCCCGGCCTTGATCGCGTGGTAGAGGAACACTGCGTGCATCGCCTCGCGCACCCGCGGCGAGGTCCGGAACGAGAACGACAGGTTCGACACGCCGCCCGACACCCTGGCCAGCGGCAGCTCGCGCTTGATCCGCTCGGTCGCCGCGATGAAGTTGACCGCGTACGGATCGTGCTCCTCGATCCCCGTGCCGATCGTCAGGAGGTTGGGATCGAAGATGATGTCCTCGGGTGGGAACCCGACCTGCTCGGTGAGGATGCCGTGCGCGCGGTGCGCGATCGCGAGCCGGTGATCGACGCTGGTCGCCTGGCCGGTCTCGTCGAACGCCATCACCACGACCGCCGCGCCGAACTTGCGGACGATGCGGGCCTGGCGGATGAACTCGGCCTCGCCCTCCTTGAGCGAGATCGAGTTGACCACGCTCTTGCCCTGCAGGCACTCGAGCCCGGCGAGCCGCATGTGGCGCGGCGGGGCCGCCGGCTTGCGCGGCGCGACGCCGTCGACCGCGGCGCAGATCGCGGCGATGTGGTCCGGCCGCGTGCCGCAGCAGCCGCCGACCAGGTAGAGCAGGCCGTCGCGCGCGAAGTCGCCGAGCAGCTTCGCCATGTGCTCGGGCGTGTCGTCGTAGCCGCCGAACTCGTTGGGCAGGCCCGCGTTGGGATAACAGGCGAGCGGGACGCCGGCGATCCGCGCCAGCTCGGCGACGTGCGGCCGCATGTCGTCGGCGCCGAGCGCGCAGTTGATGCTGATCGCGAGCAGGTCGGCGTGCGCGACCGAGTTGTAGAACGCCTCGACGGTCTGGCCCGACAGCGTGCGGCCCGAGCGATCCGGGATCGTGACCGACGCGATCACCGGGACCTTGCGCGCGCCGCGCTCGAACAGCTCCGCGATCGCGAACAGCGAGGCCTTGCAGTTGAGCGTGTCGATGTGGGTCTCGGTCAGGATCAGATCGATGCCGCCCTCGATCAGCGCGCGCGCCTGCTCGGCGAACGCGTCGACCAGCTGGCGGAACGTCACGGCGCGGGCGCCCGGGTGTCGGGCCCATCGACCCGCCGACCCAGCGCGGCCGGCCGTCTTCCTTCATCGCCCGCTCGGCGGCGCGGCGCGCGATCACCGCGGCGGCGAGGTTGATGTCGCGCACGACGCCCTCGAGGCCGAAGTCCGCCAGCGCGAGCGAGGTCGCGGTGAATGTGTCGGTCTCGACGATGTCGGCGCCCGCGCGCAGGAACTCGAGGTGGATCTGCTCGATCGCCTCGGGCCGGGTCAGCACGAGCAGGTCGATGCAGCCCTTGACCGGCATCGCATGATCGCGGAACCGCTCGCCGCGCCACGCCGCCTCGTCCGCCAGCTCCAGCGCCTGGACGCTCGTGCCCATCGCGCCGTCGAGCACGACGATGCGGCGCTCGAGCGTTTCGCGCAGGCGTTCGACGGACGACATCAGCCCTGATTACCATCGTTTGGCCACGCTCGCCACGCTTGGGCGGACGAGGCGCCGTCATGGTGGATCTCACGCTCGCGTCCGCTGCCGGAGGCGTCGGGGACGGCGCGCGAGAGTACAGTGCGCGCAATGGCCAACGAGACGATCCTCGATTCCATCCTCGATACGACCGGCGCAACGCCGATGGTGCGGCTGTCGCGGATCGGCAAGGTCCTGCCGTGCGAGCTGCTCGGCAAGTGCGAGTTCATGAACCCCGGCGGCTCGGTCAAGGACCGGATCGGCGTGCGCATGCTGCTCGACGCCGAGCACGCCGGCCGGATCAAGCCCGGCGACACGCTGATCGAGCCGACCTCGGGCAACACCGGCATCGGCATCGCGATGGCCGCCGCCGTGCGCGGCTACCGCATCATCATCACCATGCCCGAGAAGATGTCGCAGGAGAAGCAGGTCGTGCTCGAGGCGCTCGGCGCCGAGATCATCCGCACGCCGACCGAGGCCGCGTGGGATTCGCCCGAGAGCCACATCGGCGTCGCGCGGCGGCTCAAGGAGGTCATCCCCAACTCGCACATCCTCGATCAGTACTCCAACCCGTCGAACCCGGCCGCGCACGAGGACGGCACCGGCCGCGAGATCATCGATCAGTGCGGCGGCAAGCTCGACGCCGTCGTGATGACCGCCGGCACCGGCGGCACGATCACCGGCGTCGCGCGCGTCATTAAGCGCGAGGTCCCCAAGTGCAAGATCATCGGCGTCGACCCCGAGGGCTCGATCCTCGCCGGCCCCGGCGAGATCCGCAGCTACAAGGTCGAGGGCATCGGCTACGACTTCATCCCCGACGTGCTCGACCGCCGCCTCGTCGACGGCTGGATCAAGTCCAACGACCGCGACTCATTCGTCGTCGCGCGCCAGCTGATCCGCCAGGAGGGCCTGCTGTGCGGCGGCTCGTCGGGCGCCGCGGTGTGGGCGGCGATGCAGGTCTGCCGCGACCTCGGCCGCGGCAAGCGCGTCGTCGTCATCCTGCCCGACTCGATCCGCAACTACCTCACCAAGTTCGTCGACGACCGCTGGATGCGCCAGCAGGGCTTCGTCAAGGGCGACTGGGAGGTCGGCACCGTCGGCGACTGCATGCGCACGCTCGGCCGCCGCGAGGTCATCGCGCTCGACCTCAACGACAAGCTCGAGCGCGCCACCGACCTGTTCAAGCAGCACGGCATCTCGCAGATGCCCGTGCTCGACCACGGCAAGCTCACCGGCATCCTCACCGAGAGCGACCTCCTCCACCACCTCGTCTCCGGCCGCGCCAACAAGGACACCATCGTCGCCGAGGTCATGGAGCGCCGGGTCTCCACCGTCGCGCTCCACGCCAGCTCGAGCGAGCTGCCGCGGATCTTCGAGCGCGGCGAGGTCGCGATCGTCGTCGACGAGCAGCGCAACGTGCTCGGCATCCTCACCAAGATGGACCTGATCGAGATGCTGGCGCGCCGGCCCCAGATCGGCTGACGCCCGGCTGGCGCCCGGCTGATGCCCAGGGGCGCTACAGCTTCTTGCCGTCGGCCGACCAGCGATAGAATCCCTCGCCGGTCTTCTTGCCGAGCTTGCCGGCCTCGACCTTCTTGCGTAGCAGCTCCGGCGGCGCGAACGCCGCGCCGAGCGCGCTCTCGAGGTACTCGGCGATGCCGAGCCGGACGTCGAGCCCGACCAGATCGGTGAGCTCGAGCGGCCCCATCGGGTGGCCGTAGCCCAGCTTCATCGCGGTGTCGATGTCAGCGGCCGACGCGACCCCTTGCTCGACCATGCGCATCGCCTCCAGGCCGAGCACCAGCCCGAGCCGGCTCGACGCGAACCCCGGCGAATCGGCCACCACGATCGGCGTCTTGCCCAGCTTCTCGGCCAGCGCCACCGCGAGCGCGACCGCCGCCGGGTTGCTCCGCCCGTGGCGCACGATCTCGACCAGCTTCATCAGGTGCACCGGGTTGAAGAAGTGCATGCCGATCAGCCGGCCCGGATGCCGCAGGCTGGTCGCGATCTCGCCGACCGGCAGCGACGACGTGTTGGTCGCCAGCAGCGCGTGAGGCGAGACGATCGCATCGACCGACCCGAAGATCTCCCGCTTGAGCTCGAGGTGCTCCGGCACCGCTTCGATCACGCAGTCGACCCCCTTGCAGGCCGGCGTCAGCTCGTCGAACTCGGTGATCCGCGCCAGCGCCGCATCGCGCTCGGCGGCCTGGAGCTTGCCCAGCTCGACGCCCTTGTCCAGGTTCCTGGTGATCTTCGCAACACCCGCCCGCGCCGCCCCTCGCATCGAGTCGTAGAGGTGGACACGGGCGCCCATCTGGGCGGCGACATGTGCGATGCCATGACCCATCGTGCCGGCGCCGATCACGGCGACCGTGCGGATCTCGTCGAGCGTGGGTAACGTCACGCGGTGAAGATATGCGATCGCCGCGACCCGCGGTGTAGAGTAGCCGCATGAGATCGTGGATGGCGCTGCTGGCCCTCGTGGCGGCGTGCGGGTTCACCGGGAACCACAAGGGCGATGGCGGGGTTGGCGACGACGACGCGCCGAACGAGTTCCCGTTCTGCTACGGCAGCTTCCCGAAGGTCTGCTTCCAGGTCGCGCCCACGGACGCAAGGACGTTCACGGACGCCATCACGGTCATCGACACCGCCTCGACGATGCAGTGCGATCAGGGGAATGATCAGAAGGATCACTACTGCGTGGTCGCCGGAAACGGCTTCACGATCAACAATGCCCAGAAGCTCGCCGCCCATGGCAGCAAACCGCTGATACTGCTGTCTACGACGATGTTCGACCTGTCCGGTGACATCGATGTCAGCAGCAGCCGGAATGGAATACAGACCAAGGGCCCCGGTGCGGATCCTGCGGAGTGCGCGATGGGAGCGCCGCCCGTCGGCAGCTCTGGAGGCTACGGCGGCAGCTTCCACGGCAAGGGCGGCGTCGGCAGCGAAGGCAACACCTCCGATGGTGTGGGTGGCACCGCGCCCGAACCGCTCGCTCCGTTCCCGTCGACGCTTCGCGGAGGCTGTCCCGGAGGAGGCGGAAACACCATCGGCGCGCTGGGCGAGGGGAGCGGTGGGAGCGGCGGTGGTGCCGTTGCGATCATCGCGACGCAGGTCCACATCAACGGCCGGATCAACGCTTCGGGCGAGGGCGGTCGTGGCGGCCCAGGGAGCAAGAGCGGCGGAGGTGGCGGTGGTTCCGGTGGAATGATCGTGATCGATTCCTCGATGATCCAGCACGATTCGAGAGCCGCGATCTGGGCGAATGGTGGCGGCGGTGGGCAGGGCGGAGGCACCGGCATGGGTGGCAGCAGTGGAAATGAATCTACCGGACCGTCTGTCGGAGCGCTGGCGAGCACCGGGACAGCGATCGGCGCGAACGGTGGAGGAGGCTCGGTCGGCGCTGTGTTGATGGGAGGAACGGGGATCTCGGATGCGGGCAGCGGTGGCGGGGGAGGAGGTGGTGGCGGAGGTGCTGGCTTTGTACATGTGCAGGGCATCACTGACCTGCTGATCGTTTCACCGACTTCTATCGATCTCCCTCCTCTCTGAAAGGACGAGCGAGCCAAGCGGAAAGCTGCTGAACAGGAGGATCGATCCATGTCGACGGCGGCTGCGCTCAAGCGATGCGCGCTGCTTCCTGAACACGCAGGACGTGTCCGCGCCGTGCTGATGCCCGCCAGAAGCAGAAGGATCGCAGGAGAACGCGGCGCCGGCCTGTGA
>VBLP01000455.1 GCA_005887925.1 Deltaproteobacteria bacterium
TGGTGACGTCGGCCTGCTCGCTCCAGCTCGCGTTGGCTTCGAGCGCGCGCACGGCGGAGAACGGCGAGTAGGTATAGCCCTTCTGCTCGCGGATGTTCGACGTGATGCGCGAGCCGAACGAGCCACCGAGCAGCGCATCGGTGACCAGGAGCGGGACGTAGTCGTCGCTCTTCGGGGTGGGTACGGTCAGGCCGATGATCAGCGTGGACTGTACGGCGCCCGGACGGTCGACGACGCGGACCGCCGGCTGCGCCGCCGGCGCCGGCTTGACCGGCTGGGGCTCGGGGCCGCGCTGCCAGTCGGCGAGGGCGTCGCGCGCGGCCTTGACCACCGCGGCGTCGTCGAACCGGCCGGCGACGTAGAGGTGCGAGCGCGCGGCGCCGATGCGTGCGGCGTAGCAGTCGCGGACCTGGTCGACGGTGTAGCCCTGCAGCATCGCCTCGGTCGGCAGCACGCGGCCGAACGGGTGATCGGGATAGAGCGCGCCGCGGGCGGGAAGGTGGGGTTGCGCACGACGTCGGCGACCAGCGCGATGGCGCGCGGCGCGAACTCCGAGAGCACCTCGATCGCGATCGTGATCTGATCGGGCTCGACGGTGACGTCGAGATCGCCGCCCATCGCCGCGGCGGCCTGGGCGAGCTGCGCCGCCGGCCGGCTGCGCGTGCCCTCGCCGAGCGAGGTGCCCATCAGCTCGGACAGCCAGACCTGCTGGGCGCTGTCCTCGGAGGCGCCGCCGCGGATGAACAGCTCGATCGTCGCCTTGGGCACGGCGCCGTAGGGGACGGTGGTGATCCTCGCGCCGTTGTCGAGCGCGACGTCCTGGTGCTGCGGCAGCGCGAACGGTCGGGGCGGCGCCGGCGGCGGCGGCGCCTGCTTGTCGGCGTGCGCCGCGGCGGCCACGAGCAGCGCGGCCAGCGTCGAGAGCCGCCAGAGCTTCGATGGCATGCGGAAGGTCGTCATGGCTACTTCCCCGCCTTGAGCTGGAGGATGGTGCGGTTGGTCGGCCGCAGGTAGTCCTGGGCCGTCTTCTGGATCAGCTCCGGCGTGACCTTCATCAGCTCGGCCTCGAGCTGGTTGATCTTCGCCGGGTCGTTGTCGAACAGGGCGAACGACGCGAGCAGGTCGGCGCGCCCGAAGCCGAAGAAGCCCTCGACCATGTCGTAGAGCCGCGCCCGCGCCTTGACCCGCGCCCGCGCCAGCGTGCTCGCGCTGACCGGCTGCGTGCGCAGCGGCTCGATCGCCTCGTCGATCGCCGCGACCAGCTGCTCGGCGGTCTTGTCCTTGTCGTGGACCGCGTTGACGATCCACAGCATCGGCCCGGCGTAATCGAACGGATTGCCGAGCAGGTTGATGCCGCCCTCGACCTCGCCGGCCAGCTTCCTGTCCTGCACCAGCTTCTGGAACAGCGCGCTGTCGCGGCCATCGAGCAGGATCTCGTGCAGCATCGTGAATGCATAGAACGCCGGGGTCGAGCGATCCGGCACGTGGTACGCGACGGCGAGCGCCGGCCGATCGGCGAGCGGATCGACCTTCTCCGCCTTGATCTCCTGGTCCTGGCGCGGCTCGGTCAGATCGGGCCGCGGCTGATCGGCCGCGCGCGGGATGCTGGCGAAGTACTTCTTGACCCAGGCCTCGGCCTGGTCGTACTCGAGGTCGCCGACGATGACGAGCGCGGCATTGTTGGGTGCGTAATACAGCTGGAAGAACTTCTGAACATCGCCGAGCGTGGCGTGGTCGAGGTCGGTCAGATCGCCATAGAAGTTGTGGGCGTTGTGCCAGTTCTTGTTGGCGTACTGCGGCATGTCGAGCCACGGAAACCCGCCGTACGGCCGGTTGAGCACGTTGACGCGGACCTCGCTCTTGACCACGCCTTGCTGGTTGGTGAGGTTGTCCTGGGTCACCGCCAGCCCGCGCATGCGGTCGGCCTCCCCCCACAGCATCATCTCCAGCGCGTTCGACGGCACCACCTCGAAGTAGTTGGTGAAGTCGAAGCGCGTCGAGCCGTTGAGCACGCCGCCGTTCGACTGCACCATCTTGATGAACTCCAGCTTGCCGAGGTTCTGCGAGCCCTGAAACATCATGTGCTCGAACAGATGGGCAAAGCCGGTGCGGTCGCGCGGCTCGATGCGGAATCCGATAGCGTAATAGACCGCCACCGCCACCACCGGCGCGGTCGTGTCGCGCGACAGCACCACGCGCAGGCCGTTGTCGAGCGTCAGCGCGCGGATCGGCACCTGCAGCGACGCGGCGGCGTCGGGCTTCGCGGCGGAACCCGATGCGCCGCCCGCGCCGGGCCCCTCGGTCTTCGGCGCGGGGTGTTGCGAGGCACAGGCGGCGACGAGCACGAGCAGCCCGTGCAGCGTTCGCACGGATCGCGAGCAGACGGATCTGGCGCCAGACATGCCGTTGACTTTGGCGGACCTTGCCCAGCATTCGCAAGCGCGAACCGGACCAACTGCGAGGCACGCCGCGACGACCGCGACACCTGCGACCGATGGTGATGCTCGGCGGCGGCCCATCATCTAGCATGTAGCGATGAAGGGTGGATCCATGTCTGCGATGATGGCCGCGGCGATCGCGGCAGTCGCATGTGGTGCGACCAAGGCGCCAGTCGACGCGAGGACGTCGGCGCGCGCGATCATCGAGGACGCGCTCGCGGCCAAGGGCGGCAAGGCGAAGCTGGCCAGCCTCAAGGCGATCAGGCTCACCGCCGCAGGGACCACCTCGATCGGGGCCCAGCACCTGCCGGTCGAGGTCGTACGCGTGCTGGTGTTCCCGGACAAGCTGCGGATCGATGCGACGGTCACGCCGCCGAGTGCGCCGCGCGTGGTCGTGTCGGCCGCGATCTCCGGCGAGACCGGCTGGCAGCGCTCGCCCGATCCGAAAACCCATGAGGGTGTCTCGGTCGACGTCACGGGGAGCAATCTGCAGACCCTCAAGTTCGAGCGCTGGCGCGAGCCGGAACAGATCCTGCTCAAAGCGTCCGATCCGGCCGCGATACTCGCGCTGGCCCCCGATGAAACGATCGCCGGACAAGCCTGTTCCGTGGTGAAGCTCCAGTCGCCGTTCGGCAAGGTCGATGTATCGTTGTATATCGACAAGAGCACCAAGCTGATCCGCCGGATGAGCTACAGCGATGGCATCCATACGGACAACGATGACTTCGCAGACTACCGAGTTGTCGACGGCGTGAGGTTCGCATACAGGCGCACCACGCACGGCGGCGGTCGGTCGACCGTATTCGAGGTCAAGACTTTGGAAGTCGACCCGGAGATCGATCTGACGATCTTCGACAAGCCGGCCGCGAACTGACCGGTGCGATCGTACGGGAGACGATCACGCATTTCCGCGAACGGTCGATCAACAGGTGCGCGGGTTGTCTGACGGCTTCGCCCAACGATTTCATCGAGACAAGCGTACGGTCGATCGCGTCGCGCGAGATCGAGATTCCGCGGGATCGCATGCGCCACTGCCAGAGCATGCGGACTCCGGACCGGCGGGCCGAGTAGCTCGATGGCCCGGCGGAACCGATGCTCCGCACACGAGTAGTCGCCGTGATTGAGCGCGTACATCCCGCTGCGGCACAGCGCGCTGGCCGCGACTCCGGGGGCGTTGGCACTCGCCGCCATGGTGACCGCGTCATCGAGGAGCGCCAGCCCGGCCGCGGTCTGCTCCTGACAGATCAGCGCCGTCCCCAGCTCGCGCAAGGCCTGGCTGCGCGTCGCGCTCGGGGTCTCGGGCAGACAGTACAGCGCTTCGCGCGCGAGCGTTGCCGCCTCGACGTCGCCGCCGCAGGACAGCGCGAGCCCGGCGAGCTGGGTCAAGAGCTCGGGAATCTCCCTGGCGGGCGTATTGGCGCGTGCCAGCCGACTCAGGGTGTCGATCACCAGCGGCCAGCTCGCGGACGGGTACCAGCGCACGGCGAGGGTCGCGATCGCGGCCCGGACGTTGTGCACGACCCGTCCATGCACGAACCACTCGGCGAGACTCGGCGAGGTAGCCGGCGGACGCTTGCTCCGCATAGAGCACCTCCACCCGGACGCGGCGAGCGATGAGCAGCTGCAGGGCCGCGAGCGCGGTGTCGCGCAGCATCACCCATCGCT
>VBLP01000459.1 GCA_005887925.1 Deltaproteobacteria bacterium
GATCGATCAAGGTACGTCACCGGTGCTGGTCAACGATGTACCCGATGTGCCCGTGGACACTCCGCGCGAGACCCACAAGCTCGCCGCCGGCCTGACGCTCGGCGGGGTCTACGTCGGGTTCATAACGTGGGCCTACTTCGCGTGGTACCGCAAGCACAACGAGCTGCGCGGGTTCAAGTGGGGCGGTGATGGCTGGCTCGGTACGAACACCTACGCGGGCGGCGCCGACAAGTTCGGCCACGCCTGGGCGACGATGAGCCTGGCTCGCGTTGGCACCGAGATGCTCCATCAATGGGGCGGCTTCAGCAAGACGACGTCGACCATCGTGTCATCGGCGCTCAGTGAGCTTCTGTTCCTGGGCGTCGAGGTCAAGGACGGCTACTTCTACGAGTTCTCGTTCAGCGACGCGACCGGCGACACCCTCGGCGCGCTCGCGGCCGTCGCGCTGTCGTTGTCGCCGCGGCTCGACGAGCTGTTCGATTTTCGCGTCGAGTACTGGCCGAGCGCGGCGTACCGGCGGCAGCTCGACGGCGGCAACCTCAACGTCGCCGAGGATTACAGCGGAGAGACCTACCTGCTCGCGCTCCACCTCGGCGCGATCCACGCGCTGAGCGACCACAAGTGGGGGGCCTGGACCCGGTTCGTCGATGTCGCGGCGGGGTTCGGCACGCGCGGCTACAAGCCCGATCCGCCGTCGCGCATGCTGCCCGACTACGAGCACCACCAGAACATCTACTTCGGCGTCTCGCTCAATGCGCAGGGGCTGTTCGACTGGATGCTCGACGGGCGGTCCACCGCCGCACGCAAGATCACCCACGGCATCTTCGAGGTGTTCAACGCGCCGTTCACGTTCGTGCCGCTGCTCGAGGACTCGCGGACGCCGAGCGGGACGATCGCGCCGGGCGGGGCGTGACGATGCCGCGGGCGAACGGCACCGCGGCCGTGTGATGCTGTCGCGGCGATGAGCTCGTCCCGCGTGCGCTGGCTCGCGACCGCCGTGCTTGCGGTGGCGGCGACCGTCGCGTTCGCCGCCGGCAAGGACGACTGGGGGCGATCGCTGCGCGAGCCGACCGCGGACGCCGCGTACTACTACGCGTACCTGCCGTCGCTGGTGCTCGACGGCGACCTCGACTTCACCAACCAGTACCGGGTGACCCAGAACTGGTACCGCCTCGGGCCGACGCCGATCGGCCGGCCGGGCAACGTGTTCGGGATCGGGCCGGCGGTGTTCGCGCTGCCGGTGTTCGTCGTCGGGCACGGCCTGGCGCTGGCGACCGGCGCGCGGAGCGATGGCTTCTCGGGCTGGGAGACCACGCTCGTGCTGTGGACGTCGATCGCGATGTCGCTGGGCGCGCTGTGGCTCGCGGCCCGGCTCGCCGAGCGGCGGGTTGGCTCGGCGCTCGCCGGCTACGCCGGGGCGGTGGTGGCCGCGGTGTCGGGGCCGCTCCTCTACTACGCGATCCGCCAGCCAGGCTATGCGCACCCGTGCGCGGCGCTGTTCGCGACGCTCTTGATCGAGCGCTGGGACGCCTCGTACGACGCGGCGCCGCGCTCGCTGCGGACCTGGCTGGTGCTCGGGGCCGCCGCCGGTGCGGCCGGCCCGGCCGCAGCTCGCGGTATGGGCGCTGCTGCTGCCGGCGGCAGCGCTCGACGATGTTCGCCGGCGCGGCGCGCAGCGGCTGGGCCGGCTGGCGGCGCGCTGGGCGGCGGCCGCGGCGGTCGGCGCCGCGGTGTTCGTGCCGCAGCTCGTCGCGTGGAAGGTGGTCTACGGCGCGTGGTACGTCGTGCCGCAGGGCCCGGGGTTTCTGCGCTGGGACGCCCCGGCGTGGAGCGAGACGCTGTTCTCGTCGCGCAACGGGCTGTTTCCCTGGGCGCCGCTGTACGCGCCGATGGCGATCGGCGTGATCGCGCTGGCGCGCCGGGGGCTGCGCTTGCCGCTCGCGCTGCTGCTCGGGCTGTTCGGTCAGGCGATCGTCAACGGCGCGGCGTGGGACTGGTGGGCCGGCGGCTCGTTCGGCGGCCGCCGGTTCGACTCGTGCTACGCGGTGTTCGCCGTCGGGGCGGGGGTGTGCATCGCCGCGGCGCTGCGCGCGCTGGCGCGCCGCGGGGTGGTGCGGCTCGTCGCCGGCGCATGTCTGGCAGCGGCGGCGCTGATCGCGATCGCCACCGCCGAGCTCGCGGCGCGGACCTCGGTGAACTCGGCGCGGATCGGCGGCGTGCGCGGCCGGCTCGCCGCGGCGCTGTCGAGCGCGGCCAGCGCTCCCGTGCGCGCCGTGTTCGCCTGGCGGCACGGCATCGACCTCGGTGCCTACGATCGGCTGGTCGGCGTCCACGTGCTGGGCGATACCTACCCGGGTCTCAACAGCTACCCGGACAGGCTGCGCGAACCCCTCCCCGCGCCGGGTGCGATGACCGCGCCGACCATGAGCGTCCTGGTCGGGCTCAACCGCCGCGGCACGGTGGCGCTGCGCGTGCCGGTCGAGGGCAGCGGCCAGGTCGCGGTGACCTGGAACGGCGGCGCCACCGCGACGGCCGACATCGCCGGCCGCGGCGCGGTCGATCTCGCAGGGCTCGCCCCGTTGCGCGAGATCAACACGCTCGAGATCCGCGCGCCGATCGGCACGATGATCGGCGCGATCGAGATCCGCGCCGAGCCGTGAGCGCTGCGTCCCGACCTGTGATTCACGCTCCGCATCGATGACCGCAGGCGAGGATCGTCGCCGCGGCCTCGGCGCGGTCGACCTCGCCGGACTGGCGCCGCGGCGCGAGATCAACGCGCTCGAGATCCGCGCGCCGGTCGACACCGCGATCAGCGCGTGCACCTCCGTCGGAGGTGGCCGTGGTGCGAGCGCTGGGGCCGCGGAGATCGCCGGAGCCACCTGGGGCCGGACCGGCCGATGTGCGAACATCGCATCGCCGGTGT
Source organism: Deltaproteobacteria bacterium (assembly GCA_005887925.1). Lineage (GTDB taxonomy): Bacteria > Myxococcota_A > Polyangia > Haliangiales > Haliangiaceae > JABFXX01. The sequence goes on from VBLP01000459.1 coordinate 2,924, forward strand.
CGGAGCGCGCACCTAGCCCATCTGATCCTGTGCGCCGACGGTCGCGGATCGCGCAGCTGGTATTCCTCGCGTGTGCGATCGCCGCCGTCGTCACCGGCGCCGTGCTCGCGGTCCAGCGCTCCTGGATGTGCGACGACGCGTTCATCACGTTCCGCTACGCCGACAACCTGGTGGGCGGCCACGGCCCGGTGTTCAACGCGGGTGAGCGCGTCGAGGGCTTCACGAACCTTCTGTGGACGCTGTGGATCGCGCTCGGCCTCCGCGTCGGGGTCTCGGCGGAGACGTGGGCGGCTGTCTGGGGCATCGCGTGCTTCGCGGCGACGCTGGCGCTGCTCGCGCATCGCGGCTGGTCCATCGCGCGCGCGTCGCGGATCGCGTGGCCGCTGCCCGCCGCCGCGGCGCTTGCCGCGATCCACCACGAGTGGGCTGGTGTGCCCGGCGGGCGATCGAGACGGTGTGTCGAGCGGCGCGCGCGATGCCGATCCGATCGATCCAGCGAGCGGGCCTGATGAGCATCCGGTCGATCCGTCGCGCGCGCTTCGCGATGAGCATCCGGTCGACCGATCGGGTGAGCCTCGGGATGAGCATCCGATCGATCCGTCGCGCGGGGCTCGAAGTGTCGATCCGATCGATCTGCTGCGGGTATCGGCCGATCGCAATCCGACAGTGCTGCGCCTGGCAACCGTCCTGGCGCGGATCGGGAGATGGATCCATGGCGGGCAAGCGGCTCGAACGGCCGGCATGCGGCGGCTCGCGCTCGCGGGGCTGGTGTTCGCGCTGGCATCGCTGACCCGGCCCGACGGCGTGCTGTTCGCGGCGGTGTGCGGTGCCTGGCTGCTCGCCGGGCGCGACGTCCGGGGGGCGCTGGCATTCGCCGCCGGGTTCGCCGCGCTGTGGCTGCCGGCGACGATCTGGCGGATCGCCTACTACGGCGACGTGTTCCCCAACACGTACTACGCCAAGTCGGCGGCGATCGCCTGGTGGTCGCAGGGCGCGT
>VBLP01000457.1:0-4046 GCA_005887925.1 Deltaproteobacteria bacterium
CGCGGCCAATCAGCAACCGCCGCTGCCCGAGAACCCCGATCACGATCCCGAGCACGATCTCACGCTGCCGGGTGCGACGCCCGCGGAGCTCGCGGCGCTGCGCGAGGACGCCGTGCTCGATGAGGCCAGCCGGCGGCGCATTCTTGCGATGGCGCGGCTCGCCGATGGCCGCGATCCATGGGCGCTGCTCGGCGTGCCGGCCGGCGCCGATCCGCGCCAGCTCAAGCGCGCCTACTTCAAGCTCTCGAAGGAGATCCATCCGGATCGCTACTACGGCCAGCGGCTGGGCAGCTTCGCGCCGCGTTTGCCGTCGGTGTTCGAGGCGCTGAGCCGGGCGTACGCGCGGCTGACCTCGAGCGATCGCTCGCGTCCCGGTGACAATGACGGGCGCGGTGCGCAGGTCGGCAGGGCCGAACAGCCTCAGACACCTCAGGAATACGCCGCAGAGCTGTTCGATCGCGCGTGTCAGCTCGAGATCGGCGGCGACCACCTCGACGCGATGAAGCTGTTCGCCGCCGCGGTGCGGGTCGATTCGCAGCCGCGCTATCTGCGCCGCGCCGCGAGCTGCGCGCTCGCCGCGCGCCAGCCCAAGAGCGCCGTCGAGTATGCGAAGAAAGCGTACTCGCTGGCGCCTCACGATCCGTCGTCGGCGCGGCTGCTCGCTGCCGCATTTCGCGCCGCGGGCAAGCTGTCCGACGCCGAAGAAGTCCTCGTGATGGCGATGGCGCTCAAGAGCGAAAACGACATCTTGACCTCCGAGCTCAGAAACGACCTCGCCGAGGTTCGCCGGCTCCTGGCTCAATCATGAGCCCAGGACTGGCGATCTCCCCGAAAACCGCGGGAAAATAGCTCGCCATGGCTAGTGACAAGGTGATCGGCATCGACCTCGGCACCACGAACTCGTGTGTGGCGATCGTCGAGGACGGGACGCCCAGCGTGATCCCGAACCGAGGTGGGTACAAGACGACTCCGTCGATGGTGGCCATCGCCGAGAACGGCAAGCGGCTGGTCGGCCACATCGCCAAGCGCCAGGCGATCACCAACGCGGAAGGCACGGTCTACGCTGCGAAGCGGATGATCGGCCGCAAGTGGAATTCGCCCGCGGTCGCGGCCGCGCTCGAGACCTGCACCTACAAGCTGATCGAAGGACCGCACCACGACGGAGTACCTCGGCGAGGAGGTCCAGAAGGCGGTGGTCACCGTGCCGGCGTACTTCAACGACGGCCAGCGCCAGGCGACCAAGGACGCGGGCCGGATCGCGGGGCTCGACGTCATCCGGATCATCAACGAGCCGACCGCGGCCGCGCTGGCCTACGGGTTTGGCCGCAACATCGAGCGCAAGGTCGCGGTCTACGACCTCGGCGGCGGCACGTTCGATATCTCGATCCTCGAGATCGGCAATGGCGTATTCGAGGTCATCTCGACCGCGGGCGATACGTTTCTCGGCGGCGAGGACTTCGACCGCCGCGTGATCGACTGGCTGGTGTTCGGGTTCGAGAAGCAGCACCACATCGACCTGCGCAAGGACAAGATGGCGCTGCAGCGGCTCAAGGACGTCGCCGAGAAGGCCAAGTGCGAGCTGTCGAGCGTCAAGGAGACCGAGATCAACCTGCCGTTCATCATCTCGACCGGGCGCAACGAGGCGCTGCACCTGCAGACCATGCTGACCCGGGACAAGCTCGAGGAGCTGACCTCGGACCTGATCGACCGCACGATCGAGATCTGCGCGCGCACGCTCGAGGAGTCGGAGATCCAGAAGTCGCAGATCGAGGACGTGATCCTGGTCGGCGGCATGACCCGCATGCCGCGCGTGCAGCACGCGGTCGCCGAGTTCTTCGGCCTCGAGCCGTGCAAGGGCGTCCATCCCGACGAGGTCGTGGCGCTCGGCGCGGCGATCCAGGGCGCGGCGCTGACCGATGAGAAGAGCGACATCCTCCTGCTCGACGTCACGCCGCACTCGCTCGGCATCATGATCGTCGGCGGTTACTTCCACAAGCTGATCGAGCAGAACACCACGGTCCCGACCTCGGAGCAGCACGTGTTCACGACGGTCAAGGACAACCAGACCTCGGTCAAGATCCTCGTGCTCCAGGGCGAGAGCGACCGCGCCGAGGAGAACGAGCTGCTCGGCGAGTTCGTGCTGACGGGCCTGCGGCGCGCGCCGCGCGGCGAGGTCGAGATCGAGGTGATGTTCCATATCAGCGCCGATGGCATCGTGTCGGTCAAGGCGCGCGACCTCGAGACCGGCCTCGAGCAGTCGATCACGGTGACCGCGACCTCGGGGCTGACCGAGGACGAGATCAAGAAGATGGTCGAGGCCAACAAGGACTACATGGTCGAGGTCCGCAGCGGCCAGGAGTTCGACAAGGCGCGCCACGCCGCCGAGAAGGCGCTCGAGGAGATCGAGTCGCTGTTCCCGCAGGTCACCGACATCATCGCGGGCTCGGACTTCGGTCAGGACGCGGTCAAGAAGGCGCGCGCCGTGGTCGATCGCACCAAGCAGTCGATCGCCGCCAAGGACCTGACGACGCTGACCGAGGCGACCGAGGCGCTCAACCGGACGCTCAACATGTTTCGCGGCGTGGTGTCCAAGACACGCGGATGACGATGGCCCGGGGGGTATCCGAGATCGACCGGCTGATCGAAGAGGGTCTGAGCCTCTACGGGGAAGGCGATCTCGACGGGGCGCTCCTGCTGTGGGAGCGCGTGCTGGTGATGGATCCCGACAACCCGCAGGCCAACAGCTACGTCGACTACGTGCGGATGAACTACGAGCTCTTGACCAGCGACAACCACACCGAGGACAGCGGGCCGTTCGGGATCGGCAGCGACGAGCCGGAGTACCAGATCGAGATCCTGGCGGGCGACAGCGTGCCGCCGGCACCGGCCGCGCCGCTGCTCCAGGACGACCGCGGCCACGGCTGGGGCATCGACGACCACCCCGACCAGCCCGGGCCATCGCTGCCGGGTGCGCTCACGCTCGAGCTCGAGGCCGACGAGCCGCCACCCGAGTACCCCGCGACGTTCGAGAGCAAGACCGGCGAAGGCCTGAGCTTCGAGGAGGCGACCCGCGAGTATCCCGGCGGCAAGGGTCGCCCGGCCCGCGCGCTGCTCGCCGATCAGCCGGCCGATCCTGAATTCCCCGCCGAGGTCACGCCGCCCGGGTTCGGCCCCGAGGACTTTCACACCCCGGCCGGCTTCGGCTCGCAGACCACCGACATCCGCCGCCGCGATCTCGGCTTCGTGCAGCCGGCGCGCGCGTCCGAGCGCCGGGAACCGGGGCGCGATCCGGGAGGTGACACGGGGCCGCCCGAGCTCAAGATGACGCTGCGCACGCCGGGCTCGACGTCGCCGGCGTCGCCGCCACCGCCACCGCGGCCGGCCGATCCGCGCGGCGCGTCAGCCGCCGACGGCGACGACGAGGATCACACCACCGTCCGCGCCGATCGCCTCGAGCTCGACCTCATGACGCCGGTGCCGGCCGCGGACCTCGCGTCGGCCTACGCGTCGCTCGAGCTCGATCTGCCGCCGGTGCCCGCCAAGGGGACCGAGGACCTCGCCGGGCGGGCCGACACGCGGCCGGCGGTGCCCGGCTCGGAGGCCGCGGCGGCGGCGCTGATCGACTCGCTGCCGACGCCGCGTCCGCCGGTGTCGACCCGGCCGATGCCCACCAGGACGCGGCCGCCCGCGTTCGGCGCCGAGGCGCCGGGGCCGCCTGCCGCGCCGTCCGCCGCCGGCCCGACCGCAGCCGGCGCCGACGACGAACGTGCGACCCGCGATCTGACGCTCGAGCCGACCGACCCCTCGTTGCCCGCCGCGCCGACCCAGGAGCTGCCGTACGTCATGAAGCTCGACCCGCGGCTCGCGATCCATCCCGATCCGCAGCAAGCCCCGACGGCGACGCGCGACTTCGCCGAGAAGCCGACCAACCAGATCCCGAGCCGCCGCCGGTCCGCGCCGCCGGTCGATCCCACCCCCCGCGATCGGCCTGCGCCGATCGATCCCACCGGGGAGGACCCCCGCCCCCCCCGCCGAGCCGCCCGGGG
>VBLP01000457.1:4155-7957 GCA_005887925.1 Deltaproteobacteria bacterium
CCACCCCCCGCGATCGGCCAGCGCCGATCGATTCGTCACTGATCACCGCGCCGACCCGCGAGCTCGGCCTGCGCAACAACGACCGGCGCGCCGCCACCGAGGACGAGACCACCGGCCAGGTCGACGTCTACCGGGTCCGCGCGGCGCGCAGCAACGGCAAGCCCGAGATCCTCGGGATGGACCCGATCGACGCGCGCAGCGCCGAGATCCTCGATCAGATCGACGGCGGCGCGCCCGCGATCGAGACCCGCGAGGAGCGCACCCGCCGGCGGATCACCGCGCTGCTCGAGCGCGCTGCCGCGTGGGGCCGCGACGCCGATGTCGAACGCGCGGTCACCGCGGTCGACCTCGCGCTGTCCGAGGATCCCAACAGCGCGCTCGCGCAGAAGCTGATCCACCGGAACCGCGAGACCATCATGACCGCGTTCCAGTCGTTCCTCGGCGACCTCCAGCGCACGCCGAGCCTGGCGCGCCCGCTGCACGAGCTCGGCAGCGCGCCGATCAGCCCGCGCGCCGCGTTCCTGCTATCGCGGGTCGACGGCACGCTGTCGCTCGACGAGATCCTCGACGTGTCCGGCATGCCGCGCCTCGAGGCCTACCGCTATCTGTGCCAGCTCTTCCTGCGCGGCATCTTGCGATAGCGCACCGCTGCCGCGCGCCGGGCGATGCGTTGTCTGACCGTCGGCGGCACTGTATAAGCGAGTCATGACGCGCAAGGTCGTGCTCGCTTACTCCGGAGGTCTCGACACCTCGGTCGCCGTCCGCTGGATCGCGGAGACCTATGGCTGCCAGATCGTGTGCTTCTGTGCCGATGTCGGTCAGGACGAGGACCTCGAGGCCGCGCGCGCCAAGGCGCTCGCCGTCGGCGCCCAGAAGGCGATCGTCAGCGATCTTCGATTGACGTTCGTCCGCGATTACGTGTGGCCGGCGCTGCGGGCCGGCGCGCTCTACGAGGGCGTCTACCTGCTCGGCACCTCGCTCGCACGGCCGTGCATCGCCAGGGGGCTGATGGACACGGTCGCGGCCGAGGACGCCGATGCGATCGCACACGGCGCGACCGGCAAGGGCAACGATCAGGTCCGCTTCGAGCTCGCGGCGTACCACTTCCGGCCCGGCATCAAGATCATCGCGCCGTGGCGCGAGTGGCAGTTCCGCGGCCGCCGCGAGCTGATCGAGTACACCAGGCAGCACAAGATTCCGATCGAGGCCACCGCCGAGAAGCCGTACTCGGTCGACCGCAATCTCTTGCACACCAGCTACGAGGGCGGCGTGCTCGAGGATCCCTGGCGCGAGCCCGATCCGGCGATGTTCCAGCGCACCCGCGACCCGCAGGATGCGCCGGCGACGCCGCGGATCCTCGAGATCGAGGTCGAGCACGGCGACGCGGTCGCGCTCGACGGCGAGCGGCTCGGCCCGGTCGAGATGCTGTCGCGGCTCAACGCGATCGCCGGCGAGCACGGCGTCGGCCGGGTCGATCTCGTCGAGAATCGCTTCGTCGGCATGAAGTCGCGCGGCGTCTACGAGACCCCGGGCGGCACCGTGCTCCACGCGGCGCGCGCGGCGGTCGAGTCGCTCACGCTCGATCGCGAGGTGCTGCGCCTGCGCCAGGACCTGATGCCGCGCTACGCCGCGCTGGCCTACAACGGCTTCTGGTTCTCGCCCGAGCGCGAGGCGCTGCAGAAGCTCGTCGATGACATCGCGCAGCCGATCACGGGCACCGCGCGGCTCCAGCTGTACAAGGGCGCGCTGACCGTGCTCGGCCGCAAGGCGCCCAAGAGCCTGTATCGCCCCGACATCGTCACGTTCGAGGAGGACTCGGTCTACGATCAGCGCGACGCGCAGGGCTTCATCAAGCTCAACGCGCTGCGCCTGCGGATCCGCAGCGAGCTCGATCGCAACCGCTGAGCGCGGATCGCGCGGCCGCGTCGCGCGCTTGCCGTCGCCGCTGTGACGGACCACGCACGCCCGGGCCCGCCGGCGTGAAATCCGGCCGGAATTGGGTAGTATGCAGTCGCGTGTCGCGGCACATCGTCCTCTGTGTGGTGGTCTCTGCGTGTGGTTTTCACGGCAGCGGAGAGACGGTGCGGGACGCCGCGCCCGGGCTCGACGCCGCCGGCGACACGGCCGGCGACGGTCCGGGCAGCCAGGTCGCCGACTGCTGGTCGCGCTGGCTCGACGGCCCGCTCGCCATCGACGCGTCGAGCGTCCAGGAGCTCACCGAGCTGGCGCTTCCCAACGTCGACGACCGCAACCCCTGGATCTCGGACAACGGCCGGCACCTCTACTTCTCGCGGAACCAGGGGCAGAGCGATGTCTACCTCGCCACGCGGGGCTCCAGCACCGGGGCGTTCAGCTCGGCGAACCCGGTCGCCGGCATGAACTCCGGCCAGGCAGACAGCCGCGCGTGGCTGACTCCGGACGAGCTGACGGCCGCGCTGGCGAGCGACCGCAACGGCTCGCTGCAGATCTACCTGGCCGGGCGCAGCGCCGAGGGCGACCCATTCGGAACACCGGACCGCGGCCACCTGACGGCGGTCAACAGCGTCGGCAACCTGCGCTTCGATCCGTACCTGTCTCCCGACGGCCTGCGGCTGTACTTCGCCGCGGACTCGGGGCCATCGAACAAGCTCCAGATCCGCATCGCGACGCGCATGGGCGCCACGGCGGATTTCGGGACCTCGGCGGTGGTGCCCGGGACCGGCGGCAGCTCGTCCAACATGGCCGACCCGGCGCTGTACCAGAACGAGCGCCTGCTGCTGTTCAGCGCATTCCCCTCCGCCATGGGTGCGACCGGCGACCTCTGGTACGCGACCCGGGCGGACATCGCGGACAGCTTCGGTACGCCGGTGCGGATCCCGAGCGTCAACAGCGGCAGCAACGACTTCGATCCGGTGCTCAGCGCGGACGGCTGCGAGCTGTACTTCGCCTCGACCCGCGACGGCGGCCGGTTCCACCTGTTCCACGCCCAGGTCATGAAGTAGCGGTCAGGTCTCGTCGAGCGGATCGGCGACGTCGTCGGCCGGCGGCGGCGGGGCCTCGCGGGTGACGTCGAGGACGTGGCGCACGAGCGTCGCCAGGTACTCGGCCAGCGGCGGGCAGCGCACGGGGGTGCCGGCGAGCGCCTGCGCGGTGTTGGTCTGGTCGTAGTGCACGGCGTGGTCGAGCATGTCGACGAACGCGAGCGGGCCGCGGCCGAGACGGGCCAGCCCGGGAGTCCGCAGCACCGCGCGGGCGAGCGGGCGCGGGATGTGGCCGCGCGGCTTCTCGGTGTGGGCGTGCTCGGCGACGGCCTCGAACACCGCGCGCGCGGGCATCGGCGCGGGGTCGACGAGGTGAAACGTCTTGCCGGCGGCGGTCTCGCCGCGCGCGACGTGCCAGGCGGCCTCGATCACGTAGTCGATCGGCACCAGGTGGAGCGGGACATCGCTCTTGCCGAGCAGCGGCAGCCGCACGCCCGAGGCGTTGGTCGCGATGACGACCATGAGGTAGTACGGGCCGTCGAGCTTGTCGATCTCGCCGGTCCGGCTGTCGCCGACGATGATGCCGGGCCGCACGACGGTGATCGGCAGCTGGCGCATCGCCGCGCGCACCAGGCGCTCGGCCTCGTACTTGGTGCGCTCGTAGGCGTTGCGGAACTTCTGGCCGGCCTCGAGGTCGTCCTCGTAGAACGTGCCCTTGCGGTCGCCCGAGATCATCGCGGTCGACCAGTGCACCACGCGCTCGAGCCGGCTCGCGTCGCGCGCCAGGTCGATCACCGTGCGGGTGCCGACGACGTTGACCCGGTGCGCGGTCTCGTCGTCGG
>VBLP01000457.1:8035-12428 GCA_005887925.1 Deltaproteobacteria bacterium
GGTGTCGGGCTCGGCCGCGACGAGCTTGGCGATCATGCGGCGCGCGGTGAACGCCGGGAACCCGGTGACCAGCGCGGTGGGCGGGCCGAGCCGGGCGCGGCCGCTGCCCGGGCTGGTCGCGGCGCGCGGCCTGGGCAGCCGCGGCACCTGGATCGAGCCGAACCGGGCCTCGATGTCGGCGACGACCCGATCGACCTCGCGCTCGAGGGCGGCGAGGTCGCCGGTGTTCTCGATCACCCAGGTCGCCGCCGCCCGCTTGTCGGCGAGCGGCGCCTGCGCGGCGATCCGCGCGCGGGCCTCGTCGGGGGCGAGCCGGTCGCGCTCGACCAGCCGCGCGTACTGGACATCGGGCGGCGCGGCGACGACGATCAGCCCGGCCATCGTGGTATGCGCGCGGTTCTCGACCAGCAGCGCGGCCTCGTAGAACACGAGGTTGGCGCCGGCGTCGGCCCAGCTCGCGATCGCCGCCGCGCTCGCGGCGCCGATCCGGGGGTGCGTGATCCGGCCGAGGTCGGCGCGCGCCACCGGATCGGCGAACGCGAGCGCGCCCAGCCGCTTGCGGTCGAGCCGGCCGTCGGGCGTGAGGATCGCCGCGCCGAACCGCGCGACGAGCTCGGCGAGCGCCGGCTGACCGGGCTCGACGATCTCGCGCGCCAGCTGGTCGGCGTCGACCACCGCGGCGCCGCGGCTTTGCAGCATCCCGGCCACGGTGGACTTTCCCGAGGCGATCCCGCCGGTCAGTCCGATCACGTGAACCGTCACGAGGCTTCCCTACCACAGCGGCGCGAAGCCGGGGTAGCTTTGCCGCGGATGGTCCGCTTCGCGATCGGTCTCGGCGTCTGTGCGTGCGTCGGGCTCGGCGCGATCGCGGCGATCGGTGTCTCGGCGGCGCACGCATCGCGCCGCGACTGGACCGGCAGCGCCGCGTGCGGCGCATGTCATCCGGCCGAGCTCGCGGCGTGGCAGGCGACGCCGCACGCCCGGACGCGCGCACGGTTCGCCACCCGCCCGGAGTCGCGCTGCCTGGGCTGCCACGCGACCGGCGAGGCGCCCGCCGGGCCGCCCATCGCCGTCGAGGTCGGCTGCGAGGCCTGCCACGGCGCCGGCGCGGCGTATGCCCAGGACGACCTCATGCGCGATCGGCCCGTCGCGCTCGCACTCGGCCTCGCCGACGTGTCGACCCCGAAGGCCCGCGCGGCGGTGTGCGCGCCGTGCCATCGCGCCTCGACGCGCACCGCGCCGTTCGATCCGACGGCGCCCGTGCATCCGACCGCGCCGCGCGAAGGCCGATGACCAAGATCCGCGCGCGCTTCGTGACCTCGGCGGCCAGCCCGTCGGACTTTCCGCCGCCGTCGCTGCCCGAGGTCGCCGTGGTCGGCCGCTCCAACGTCGGCAAGTCGAGCCTGATCAACGCCCTGGTCGGCCGGCCCGGTCTGGCGCGCACGTCGCGCACGCCGGGTCGCACCCGGCTGGTCAACTGGTTCGCGATCGACGAGCGGTTCCTGCTGGTCGATCTGCCCGGCTACGGCTACGCCGAGGTCAGCCGCGCGACGCGCGACAGCTGGCGGCCGCTGATCGAGGCCTACCTCGCCGAGCGCACGAGCCTGGCCGGCGTGCTGCTGCTGATCGACATCCGGCGCGGCGTGCAGGAGGAGGAGCTCGACTTCGCGCCGTGGCTCGCCGAGCGCGCGATGCCCGCCGTCGTCGCGCTGACCAAGGCCGACAAGCTGGCCAAGAACAAGCGCATGCTCGAGGTCGCCCGCGCCCGCGAGGCACTCGGGCTGCGCAAGGATCCGCTCGCGGTGTCGGCGCTGTCGGGCGACGGCATCGACCCCTTGTGGCGCGCGGTCGTCCGGCTCGCGGCCACGCCCCGCGCCCGGCCATGATGATCGAGCCGGCGACCCACGTGGACCTCGATGCGATCGACGAGATCGAGCGCCACTCGTTCCCCCAGCCCTGGCCGCGCTCGGCGTTCGAGGCCGAGCTCACCCGCGCGATCGCCCGGCTCGACGTCGCGCGCCGGCCCGCGGTCGCCGGGTTCTGCAACTACTGGATCGTCGCCGACGCCGGCGAGGTCCACATCCACACGATCGCCACCCACCCCGATCACCGGCGCCTCGGGGTCGGCGCCGCGCTGCTCGGCCACGCGCTCGCCCAGGCCCGCGCCGCGCGCGCGACGATCGCCACGCTCGAGGTCCGCCGCGGCAACGCGCCGGCGATCGCGCTGTACGAGCGCGGCGGGTTCCGCACCGTCCACGTCCGCGCCCGCTACTACCAGGACAACGGCGAGGACGCGCTGGTGATGCTCAGTGAACTGACCCCGTGACGTGCAGCTTGCCGTCGCCGGCCGGGCCGGTGTCGCGCGTGCCGAAGTAGATCGCCGTGCCGCCGGCTCCCGCGACGATCACGCCGGCCGCGGCGAGCACGTACCAGCGCTGGTACCAGGCGTCGGCGCCGCGGCGCGACAGCTCGGCCTCGACCTTGACCTCGCCGTCGGGCGGCAGCGCGACCCGCGTGGTGAACGGCACGTAGCCCGGCTTCTCGACCCGGATGTCGTAGCTCGCCGGCGCGGGCAGCTTGAGCGCCTCGATCGGCGTCATGCCGCGCGACTGGCCGCCCACGGTCACCGCCGCGCCCGACAGGTTGGCGACGATGTCGATCACGCCGAACCGCAGGAAGTCGCCCGGCGGCAAGAGGCGGTTGACGTAGTCGGTGATCTGCGCGTCCGACGGCGCCGCGCCCGCGGCGAGCGAGTCCGCGATCCGGCCGGTCACGGTCCTGCCGGCGACGTCGATCCGCTGCATCGTGAGGATCACGTCGCCGAGCTCGCTGACGCCGACGAGGATGACCTCCGCGGCGCCGACCTTCTGGCCGATCCGCGCCACGCACACCGCGTCGCCGGCGCACTTGACCAGCACCTGGTCGAGGTGGTCGCCGTACATCGCGCGGGCCTGGTCCTGGCCGAGCACGCCGAGCGAGGTCTGCCTGGCCAGCGCCGACACCACGCGCGCGGCGACGCCGGGCAGCGCCGCCGAGGCGGCGCGGTACTCGAGCACGATCACCTTGCGCCTGGGGTCGGGGTCGCCGTGCGCGACGTGCGCGGTCAGCGCGAGCAGAGCGAGGGAGATCACGGCGATGCGCATCATCGCTTTCCGAACAGGAAGGTCATCGAGCCGATGTGGTGCTCGAACAGGTTGTCCGCCGGCGCGGTCTGGCCGGTGGCGACCGCGCACTCCCAGTCGAGGAACTGGCTCTGCAGGGGGTCCCGTTTGATCACGCCGTCGCACCAGCTCCGGTAGCGCTGCACCGCACCGCCGGTCGCCGCCGCGAACACCCGCAGCTCCTCGGTGTCGATCGTCGTGTCGGGGAAGCCCGCCGACACGATCTCGTTGCCGTGGAAGTGCGCCTTGGTGGTGAGCGCGACGTAATCACCGCCGGCGCCGATCTCGAGATGGTTGAACACCGCCGAGCTGGCGTTGAGCTGGCGGCGCACCTCGGGGACGCTCCTGACGTCGAGCACCTGCTGCGCGCTCTCGGCCCACAGCGTGCGCACCGCGCCGCTCGGCGCATCGGCCGGCATCACGAGCAGCCAGGTCGTCGCCGGCGTGGTCCCGGCCGCCAGCGCCTCGACACCGACGTAGGCCTGGCCGTTGGACACCGCGAGCGCCGTGGGCTTGCCCGGACCGCCGCTCGGCCCGGGGCCGGTGCCCGGGATCTGACGTATCGGCATCGCCGCCGTCTCGGTGATCTTACCGAGCTCGCCCTTGCAGGCATCGACGTAGTAGCCCGCGCCGCGGTCGGTGGCGATGTCGGAGAACCCGCCGGTCGCGATCATGTGCGCCGCGCCGCCGCCGAGCGGCGCCCACCACAGCTCGGCCGTCGTCGGGCACGGGCTGGTCGTGCTCGACGCGCGGTTCTTGATCGCGATCGCGACCAGCTTGCGCGCGTTGTGGTCGTCGGTGATCGACAGGATCGCGACGCGCCCGAAGCTGCCGTCGGCCAGCGCGGTCGCCGTCCCGGTGCTCGCGTCGACCTGGAACAGCTGCGCGGCCGTCCCGATCACCAGCGTCGCGCCGTCATCGGCTCCCGCGCCGTCGGTCACCGCGCCGGTCATCGTCCCGGGCAGCGCGGTGCCGACGGTGTGATCGGCCGTCGCGACCGGCACGACCCGCGCCGGCCCGGTCAGCGTGCCGCTCGGGTCGCTGGTCGCCTGCGTGATCATGTACAGGCTCGGGCCGGCCGCGATCATCATCACCGCGCTGGTGCCGACCGTCGCGCGGCCGTCGAGCGCGGCGCCGACCGAGAGGTCCGAGAACGTCGCGGGCACCTCGGTCCAGTGCAGCGGGCCGCTGGGATCGCCGGGCGGCGGATCGCTGACCTGGCCGGCGATGTA
>VBLP01000098.1 GCA_005887925.1 Deltaproteobacteria bacterium
CCGCCCCGAGCCCGCCAAGGTGACTGCGGAACCACCCAGGCCCCCCAGATCCGCCGAGGCGGCCCGCCCCGAGCCCGTCAAGCCCACCGCCGAGCCGGCCAAGGCGTCGCCCAGGGCCGCCGCGCTGGTCGAAGCCAAGAAACCCGAGGTCAAGAAGCCCGAGCCCAGGAAGCCCGACAAACCGGCCAAGCATCTGGCGGCGCCCGAGCGGGTCGCCAGGGCACCCGCCAGAGCCCAGCCGGTCGATCCATATGCGGCCGCTCCGGTCGCCGGACCCGAGAGACCGCCATCAGACCCAGCCGCTGCCTACCGGACCGGCCTGCAGCAGTACGCGCGCGGCGACACCGCCGGGGCGCTCTCGACGTTCCGCACCTCGCTGGCCGTCGCCCCCAGCTTCGCCCCGACGTGGCGCGGCCTCGGCCTGGTCTACGAGAAGCTCGGCAACAAGGTGCAGGCGCGGCTGGCCTTCAAGCGCTACCTGCAGCTCGCACCCAACGCCGGTGATGCCGACCAGGTCCGCGATCGGCTGGAGCGGCTCGGCTCATGAAGCGCGTCGTCGTCGCGCTCGGCTGCGCGCTGCCCGGGCTCGCCGCTGCCGAGCCGCACAAGCTGCTCGTGCTGCAGCCCGAGGGCCGCGCCGACGCCGCGCTGCGCACCCGGATCGACGCGGCGATCGTCAAGCTCGCCGCCACCGCCGGGCTCCAGGCCACCGCCGGCGAGCTCACGTTCAGCGACGCCGCGACCGCGGTCGGCTGCAGGCCCGACGTCCCGGCGTGCAAGGACGAGGTGCTCGACATGCTCGCGGTCGACGAGATCGCGATCACGACCGTCACCCCCAAGCCCGGCGGCGTCGAGATCGCCGTGCAGCGAGTCGCCAGGGGCACCTCGCGCGAGGCGTCCATGCTGCTCGCGACCGGCGCGCCGCCCGACAAGCTCGACGGCATCGCGCCGCTGTTCACCGACAAGCCGGTCCCGGCCGCGTCACCCCCGGCGGCACCGACCCCGCCCGCCATCGCGGCCACACCGCCGGCCGGGCCCGCCGCGATCCCGCCGCCCACCGCCGTCGCGCTCGCGCCGCAGCCGGTGCCCGAGATGACGCCCACCGCGAGCCCGGCGCCGCCGCCCGAGCAGCCCGCCGGCAATCGCCGGCTCGAGCTCGTCGGAATGGCCGGCGGAGCGGGCATGGCGGTGCTCGGCCTGGTGCTGTGGGGCGCCGCGAGCGGCATCCAGGACGACATCGACCACGCGCCGACCGCGACGCGCCAGGACCTCGCCAACCTGCGCGACCTCGAATCCAGGGGCGACACCTACGCCGCGCTCGGCAACGTGCTCGCGGTCAGCGGTCTCGTCGTCGGCGGCATCGCGACCTATCTCTACATCCGCGATCGCCGCGCCGGCTCGACCGCGTCGGCGCGCCTGTCGCCGACCGTGCTCGATCACGGCGCCGGCCTGGTGCTCACGATCGGAGCAGCGCCATGAAGCTCGCCGCGCTCGCGCTCGTCGCCCTCGGCCTGGCGATCGTCGCCGCCGGCAGCTGCTCGGTGAGCCATCGCAGCGGGGACTTCGCGTGCCAGACCCAGGGCGATTGCAGCAAGGACCGGACCTGCATCGACGGCTTCTGCGCGCTGACCTCCGACGCCGGCATCGACGCGCAGCTCCCGCCGGACGCGGCGCTGTGCCCGGCCGGCTGCACCTCGTGCGTCGTCGGGCAGAAGAGCTGCACGATCGACTGCTCGCTCAACGGCGGCTGCAAGCAGCAGGTGGTCTGCCCCGCCGGCTGGAGCTGCAACGTGCTGTGCTCGAGAGCCGACGCCTGCAGCAACGGCGTGATCTGCCCCAGCGGGACCGCGTGCACGGTCACCTGCAGCGGGCTGCGCAGCTGCAAGGCCATCGCCTGCGGAACCGGCCGCTGCAGCGTCGACTGCACCGGCAGCAGCTCGTGCCAGGACGTCCGCTGCGGCCTCGCCTGCGCATGCGACGTGGTCTGTCACATCAACTCGTCGTGCAGCAACCTCGCCTGCAAGCCGGGCTGCACCTCCCCGTCGCAGTTCGGCGGCTGCACCTCGGCCCCCACCGGCTGCAACACCTGCCTCTGACCCGCGCCCCGCGTGGGCGCGATCACGGCATCGGGCGAGCTTCGGCCTTCTTGGCCTTCTTGGCCTTGGCCTTGGTGTGCTTGGGACTCTTGCGCGCCGCCTTCTTGGCCTTCGCCGTCTTCGTCTTCGTCGTCTTCTTGTGGGCGACCTTGGTGGTGTGTGTCTTTCCAGACGTGGCTGCCGGATCCGCCGCCGCGGCGGTGCCGGCCAGGATCGCGACGAGCCCGAGCGAGTGGACGATCGAGCGGACGAATGTGCGCAGCATGGATTCCCTTGGTACTGCATCCTGCGCGGCGGGACAACATCCGCGGTTCAGGTCGGCACCGCGTCCACACCGCATCAGCGCCGGGTGGGGCTTTTTCGGACGTCATCGCGCCGTCACCTCGCAGGTCCGTATCCGTGCGCCGCGGCTGGCTTCCTACACAGTCGTCCGCTGTCCGGCAACAGACGACCCTCCGCTCTCACGGAACAAGCGACGGAAATCCATGCGCTTTGTGACAAAGCGCGGGCATTTTCGCTCACGGAATGAGGCGTCCTGCGGCGCCGCTCCGCACGCCGCCGCCGCACGCGCGGCTCGACGCGAGATACAGTGCTGCCCCGATGCTACGTGCCGTGCTCTGTGCCCTGCTGGCCCTGGCTGCCTGTCATCACGACGCCGATCCACCGCCGATGCACCCCCGGGAGGGCGACCTGCCGCCCCTGCCGCCGTCGTCGGGCACGCCGGTCGGCTACCTGATCGACAACGCGGGCCAGCTCAACCTCCACGACGATCAGCTCGCCCGGCTCAAGGAGATCGATCAGAGCCTCGCCGCGCGCAACGACGAGATCGACACCCAGCTCCGGATCATCGAGAAGCCCGACGAGGATCCGCCGCCCGGGCCGGGCCAGCCGCCGCGGCGCCACAACAATGCGCCCGGCGCGCAGATCAAGACCACCGCCGACGCCGCCAAGCTCCACGATGCGCACAAGGCCAACGACGCCGAGGCGCTCCGCAAGGCGTTCGCCGTGTTCGACCCGCCGCAGCAGGCGACCGCACGCAGGCTGCTCGAGGACCGCGGCATCACCGCGAGCGCTAGCCCGATCGCAGCTCGGGACATCGGGCATCCGCCGGAGCCCAGATCCACGTAGGGGATCCGCGGAATGGATGTGACGCCGAACATCGGCCGGCGCTCCGCCTGCGACGCCGGCGCCCGGCGTTGTGTAGAGTGCAGCCGTGCGAACGCTCCTCTTGCCTTCCGTCCTGATCCTCGCCGCGTCATGCGGCCATCCGTCCCGGCCCGCCGAGCCGGCCGATCCGGCGCTCGTCGCAGAGGCCAGGCAGTTCGTCGCCGAGCTCGACCGGACCGTGCGCCAGCTGACGGTCGACGCGTCGCTCGCCTCGTGGGCCAACGAGACCGACCTGACCCCCGAGCACGAGGCCGCGACCGCCAGGGCCAGCGAGGCCCAGAGCGTCGAGATCACCAAGCTGGTCAAGGCCGCGCGCAAGTTCGATCCGATCCTCGGCCAGCTCGATCCCGACACCCGCCGCCAGCTGATCCTGCTCAAGTTCCAGGCCCAGCCGTCGCCCGACGATCCCGCGCAGGCCCGGGAGCTCGCCGAGCTCGCCGCCAAGATGGACTCGGAGTACGGCAAGGGCGTGTGCAAGACCGTCGACGGCAAGGAGACCTGCGAGGACATCGAGTACTGGTCCAAGCTGCTCCAGAAGGACCGCGCGCCGGACCACCTGCTCGCAGCGTGGAAGACCTGGCACGACGAGATCGGCCACAAGGAGCGCGACCTGTTCGTCAAGTACGTCGCGCTCGCCAACGCCGGCGCGCGCGGCATCGGCTTCTCCAACGTCGCGTCGCTGTGGAAGTCGGGCTACGACATGCCCGAGGACCAGTTCGTCGCCACCGTCGACCGGCTGTGGGGCCAGGTCAAGCCGCTCTACGATCAGCTGCACTGCTACACCCGCCGCAAGCTCAACGAGATGTACGGCGACCAGGTCGTGCCGAAGGCCGGCCTCATCCCGTCGCACCTGCTCGGCAACATGTGGGCGCAGTCGTGGGACTACCTCTACCCCGAGCTCGAGCCCTACAAGGGCGTCGCCCCGATCGACGTCACGCCGGTGCTCGAGAAGCACTACGACGCCAGGCAGATGGTGCAGATCGGCGAGGCGTTCTACACCTCGCTCGGCATGGATCCGCTGCCCGCGTCGTTCTGGCAGCGCTCGCAGCTCACCAAGCCGCGCGACAAGAACGTCGTCTGCCACGCCAGCGCGTGGGACGTCCAGTACAACAACGACCTCCGGATCAAGATGTGCATCAACCTGAATCAGGAGGATCTGTGGACGATCCACCATGAGCTCGGCCACGATTATTACTTCCACTACTACTACCAGCTGCCGGTGCTGTATCAGTCCGGCGCCAACGACGGCTTCCACGAGGCGATCGGCGACGCGATCCAGCTGTCGATGACGCCGGCGTACCTCAAGGCCAAGGGCCTGCTCGCCGAGGTCGTCAAGAACGACAAGGCCACGATCAACCAGCAGATGCAGACCGCGCTCGGCAAGATCTCGTTCCTGCCGTTCGGCCTGCTCGTCGACAAGTGGCGGTGGGACGTGTTCTCGGGCAAGGTCGCGCCCGCCCAGTACAACCAGCACTGGTGGGATCTGAAGAAGCAGTACCAAGGCGTGGCCCCGCCGGTGCCGCGCGCCGCGACCGACTTCGACCCCGGGGCGAAGTACCACGTCGCCGCGAACGTCCCGTACATGCGCTACTTCCTCGCCGCGGTGCTCCAGTTCCAGTTCCACAAGGCGCTGTGCGCGAAGGCCGACTACCACGGCCCGCTCTACGACTGCTCGATCTACGGCAACAAGAACGCCGGCGCCGCCTACATGAAGATGCTGGCGCTCGGTGCGAGCCGGCCGTGGCAGGACGCGCTGTTCGAGCTCACCGGCACGCGGGAGATGGACGCGTCCGCCATCCTCGAGTACTTCGCGCCGCTGCAGGGCTGGCTGCAGCAACAGAACAAGGGCCAGCGCTGCGGCTGGTGACCCGCGCGCGCAGGGCGCCGGCCATCGCCGGCAACCCGAGTGGTCGGGCCATCTGACGCCACGGCACGGCTGTACCTGGCAAGCCGATCAGCCGGCGGTGCACCAACTGCGCGACGTCACGATGGTCTCGCGACGGCGGCGGTGGCACATGCGCTGCACGAGGGCCTCGCAGCAATCCTCGCCGGAGAATCACCATGACGATCACGACCCGCCTCGCTCTCGTCCTCGCGCTCGCCCTCGGCGCCACCGCCGGCTGCGGCACCGACCCGTCCTCGGAGGGAGGCGGTGGTAGCGGCAGCGGCGACGACCAGCCGGCGCCGCTCGACGCGACCGGCAGCTACGCCATGCACAGCACGTTCGACCTCGCGACCAACATGCCGGGCACCGCCGGCACCGTGGTCAACACGATCATCGCCGCCACCGACGACCGCGACGACCCGACCAAGTGGATCGTCGACCAGATCCTCGCCCAGCTGCCCAGCGGCGTCATCAAGTCGGCGCTGATCACCAGCGAGGACTTCGTCGTCGGCTACCTCAACCAGCGCCTGCTCGATCTCGCCCCCGACTTCGTGCCCACCGTCGTCCTGGTCGGCCACGATTTCGGCGACATCGCCAAGCGCTTCGGGCTCGACGAGACCCTCGTGCTGACCAGGACCGGCACCGGCTACACCGCCACGCACACCACCGTCGGCGTCCACTACAAGCTCGGCAACCAGGAGGGCGACTTCCTGCTCACCAGCTACCACGTGGCCAATGTCGTGGTCGATAACGTCGCGGTCACGATGGACTCGACCGGCCAGCTCACGATCGCCGCGCACAGCGTCCCGCTGGCCTACGGCAAGCTGCTGCGGCTCGGGCTCGACGCCGCGATCATCCCGCTGATCGACTCGTCGGCCCACAGCCTCAACGAGCTGCTCGCCCACAAGGTCAACTGCCAGAAGGTCGGCAGCGCGATCGGCGACGCGATCGGCTTCGGCGCGAGCGCGTTCACGACCGCGTGCAGCGGCGGCCTGGTCGCCGGCGCCAACCTCGTGTACTCCAAGATCGACGCGATCGACGCCACCGCGCTGCAGTTCGGCCTCAACGGCAGCGCGCGCGCGGTCGACCGGAACAACGACCGCCGCATCGACTCGATCCAGACCGGCACGTGGTCGGGCACCCTGGCCTACGGCGCGACCCCGACCCCGCTGATCCCGGCGACGTTCTTCGGCGAGCGCATGTAGCCGCCGCGCAGTTCGACGACGTGGGTGGTGAGCCCGCGAGTCGAGGATGGCTGGTTTTTTCAATACGGCGAGCGCTCGGGAGCCGGTGCGCCGGCCTGGCGCTCGAGCTCGGCGTTGACGAACCCGCCGAGCACCAGCGCGATCGTCGACAGGTAGAACCACAACAGCACCACGACCACGCTGCCGAACGCGCCGTAGAACAGCTCGTAGTTGCCGACCCGCTCGACCCACTGCGACAGCCCCCACGACACCAGCACCAGCAGCAAGGTCGCGGTCCGCGAGCCCGGCCACACGTGCCGCTCGGTCAGCTGCCGCGGCGACGGCCCGTAGCGGTACAGCAGCAGCAGCGCGACATAGAGGATCGCCATCAGGCACGGCCATCGCACCCAGCTGACGATGCCCAGCCCGCGCAGGTGGAGCAGCGCGACGATCCCGGGCAGCGCGACCACCACCCCGAACATCAGCATCAGCCCGACCAGCGTCACCGACGCCATCGCCAGCGACAGCAGGATCTTGTGCACCGCGCGGCGGCGGTCGCGGACGCGATACGCGCGGTTGAGCACCGCGATCAGCGCGCGCGCCGCGCCGCGCGCCGAGTACACCGCCACCGCGATGCTGGTCGCGACCGCCAGCCCGAGCTCGCCGCTCGAGCGCTGGGCCTGGCGCTCCAGCTGATCGGCGACGAAGCCCACCACCTCGGCCGGCAGCACCGTCTGCAGCCCGCGCAGGTGGCGCTCGATCGCGTGGGGATCCGCGACCAGGCCGTACACGCCGACCACCGCCGCCAGCGTCGGCACCGTCGCCAGGATCGCGAACAGCGCCGTCCCCGCCGCGAGCACCGGCATCTCGCCGAGCAGCGCATCGTGCGCCGCGCGCAGCCAGTGCGCGACCCCGGCGTCGCTCGTCTGCACCCAGGTCGCCCAGCGTCGCAGGAACCTCACCCCACAATGCTACGCCACGATCGGACGCGCGACTGTTGACGCGCACGCGTCTTGCGACCACGCTGGTTCGTGAGCTCATGTCATCGCTGACCCTGAAGAAACTTCCTCCCAAGCTCCTCCGCTCGCTCCAGTCCGCAGCGGCCCACCATCGACGCACTGCGGTCGAGCAGGCGATTTACCTCCTCGATCTCGCACTTCACCATCGGATCGGGCACTCCACGTGGGCACAGATGGACGTCGAGTCTCAGGTCGCAGCATGGCGCGAGCTCGCGGGAAGATGGCGATCCGACATCGAGCCAGAGCACGAAGCCCAGATCCTTCGAAGCACCCGTTGCGACGCCGCCCGGTGTGACACGCGACCCTCGCACGAGCGGTGATCGACACGCACTGTCATCTCGACGTTGCCGCATTCGACGCCGATCGCGATGCGGTGGTTGCGCGCGCCACGGCCGCGGGCGTCGTCGGCCTGCTCGTTCCGGCGATCCGGCCGCGGACGTGGCCACCGCTGCGAGACCTGGCGCGTCGCCACGCCGCCGCCGGCATGCGCTACGCCGTCGGCATCCACCCCCAGATCGTGCCCGAGCTCGATCCCGATGAGCTCGCCGGCGATCTGACCGCGCGGCTGATCGAGGCCGCCGGTGATGCCATCGCGATCGGCGAGTGCGGCCTTGACGGCGGCACCGGTGGTCACGCGTTGCAGGAGCAGATCTTCCGCGCGCACATCCGCGCGGCGCGCGCTACCGGCAAGCCGCTCGTGAATCACGTCCTGCGCGCGCACGACGCCGCGCCGCGCCTCCTGCGCGAGGAGGGACCGGTCACCGGTGTCCTGCACAGCTACTCGGGCGGTGCCGACCTCGTCCCCGTGTATCGCGACCTCGGCCTGGCGTTCTCGTTCGCCGGTCCGGTCACCTATGCCAACGCGCGCCGCCCCATCGCCGCCGCGCGCGCCGTCCCCGACGCGCTGCTGCTCGCCGAGACCGACGCGCCCGACCAGGCCCCCGAGCGCCACCGCGGCCGCCGCTCCGAGCCGGCGTTCGTCGCCAACGTGATCGCCGGCCTCGCCGCCGCGCGCGCCACCACCACCGACGCGATCTCCACGCTCACCACCACCAACGCCCGGCGGATCTTCGCCGGCTGGTAAATGCATCCTTCGCGCACGCTTGCGGGTAAGGGACCGCGAATCGATAAATCGATCGATGATCGCGGTCGAGGCGCCCGGATGGCGAGGCGCGGCGAGAACCGGAGCGGAGCGTACTCGACGTACGTGAGCACCGGAAGCGCAGCCGCAACGAAGCCAGCCGGGATGGATCGGCCGCGAGAACGATAGCTCAACCCAGCAGCCGGCGAAGCTCGTCGAGCGCGTCCTGCTGATCTTGATACGTGACGAGCCGGGCGATCAGCGCAACGTCGAGCGCCGGCAGGAACCCGCTTCGCTCGATGCGCTCGTAGTGATCGCCCGCGAGCCGGTACAGCTCGAAGGCGCCGTTCCGGAACAGCCAGACCTCGGGTACCCCGAGGCCCACGTAGACCAGGAGCTTGTCGAGCAGCGGATTGCTGTGGATCACCTCGAGCACGATGTCGGGGAACTCGCCTTCCTTCATCGCGCGCCCGGCGCAGTAGCACTCGTCCGGCTCCGCGCCACGTTGCTTCGCCTCGCGGCGAAACGTGGTCGAGCCGTAGCCGTTCAGCCGCAGCCGCAGCAGGAATCCGTAGGTCTCGATGACACGTGCGATCGATGCCTTGTCGGCCTCATGACCGAACGACAGGGTCAAGAGCTCGAGCACTCCTTCGCAATAGGTCATCCTGAGGCCCGGCGTGTCGAGCGCCTCGTTCAGGATGACGTAGTCCTTCCATCTCACCCCGTGGATCAGCATCCGTTGCTCCACGGAGCTCGGTCGCGCCGGCAGCGCGGGTGTCGCAGCGATGGCCGTCACTGCCGCGAGCGTAGCGCGCCAGACCCTGTCGTCGTTCTTGTATCCCCGGTGCGGTCGACGAGATCGCGTCGCAAAGCATCAGCGGCGTCTGGTCGACGAAGCTCGCACCCGCTACTTGGTCGCGGCGGCCGGGCGCAGGCCTTCGGCGGTCATCGCCGCCTGCACGGCCGGGCGATTCGCGACGCGGGCCTGGAACGCGAGCAGGTTCGGGAACTCGGAGAAGTCGAGCTTGAGGAAGTTGGCCCAGTTGGTCACGGTGAACAGGTACGCGTCGGCGGCGGTGAACTGCTCGCCGAACAGGTAGGGGCCCTTGGCGAGCTGCTGCTCGATCGGCTTGTAGCGCTTGCGCAGATACTCCTCACGATCCTTGCGCAGCTCGGGCGAGGTGGTCGGCCGGAACAGCGGGCTGTAGGTCTTGTGGATCTCGGAGTTGATGTAGCCGAGCATCTCCTGGACGCGGTAGCGCTCGAAGCTGCCGGCCGCCGGGACGAGCTTGGTCGCCGGTTTCTGGTCGGCCAGGTACTGGACGATCGCGGGACCCTCGGTGAGCAGCTCGCCGTTGTCGAGCTGCAGCGCGGGCACGTAGCCCTTGGGGTTGATCGCCCAGTAGTCGCCGCCGTCGGCGAGCTTCTTGGTCTGGGTGTCGACCTTCACCAGCGTCAGGGGAATCCCCGCTTCCTGCGCGACGATGTGGGGAGACAGCGAACAGGCTCCGGGTGCGAAGTAGAGTTTCATGGCGCTCAACCTAGCGCAGGATGTATCTCCTGGATATGAGCTAACCGTTAGTTACTGACGATTGTGGTAACTCTCGAGTAACTGCAGTAACCTCGGAGTAACCGATGGCACTCCCGGTCCGACGCAACAAGGTGAGCTCGCCCCTGCCGGCGTGCCCGGTCACCGCCTGCATGGGGCTGCTCGGCGGCGCCTGGGCGGTCAACGTGATCTGGTATCTGAGCGCGCATCCGCGCCGGTTCGGCGAGCTCCGGATCGACATCCCGCGGATCTCGGCGCGCGTGCTGAGCGCGCGGCTGCGCGAGCTCGAGAGCCGGGGCGTGGTCGCCCGCCGCGTGATGCCGACGTCGCCGCCATCGGTCGAGTACGAGCTCACCGAGCTCGGCCGCGAGCTGCTCCCCGCGATCGAGGCGATCGTCGCGGTCGGCACCAAGCTCGCCGAACGCCACGGGCACCACGAGCGGCCCCGCCGGCGCGCCGCCGCCGGCTCGTGAGCTCGCGGTTCGCGGTTGACACCGCCGCGGCTTCCGCAACACTCCCGCGGTGACGCATCGCAGGTTCGACCGCACCGCCCGGCTGCTCGGCGACGACGGCGTCGACCGGCTCGCGCGCTCGACGGTCACGGTGTTCGGCATCGGCGGCGTCGGTTCGTCGGCGGCCGAGGCCCTGGTGCGCAGCGGGGTCGGCCGCGTGATCCTGGTCGACTACGACCGGATCTGCGTGACCAACGTCAGCCGCCAGCTCCACGCGATGAAGGGCACGCTCGGCAAGCCCAAGGCGGCGGTCATGGCCGAGCGCCTGCGGCTGGTCAACCCCGACGCGACCATCGAGGCGCGCGCCGAGTTCTACAGCGCCGAGACCTCGGCGCGCCTGCTCGTCCCCGAGCCCGACGTCATCGTCGACGCGATCGACAACATGGCCGCCAAGATGCACCTGATCGCGACCTGCGTGCGCGACCGCCTGCGCTGCGTGTCGGCGATGGGCGCGGCGGCGCGGCTCGATCCGACGCAGGTCCGGGTCGGCGATCTGTCCGAGACCCGGGTCGATCCGTTCGCGCGCGACCTGCGCCGCAACCTGCGCCGCAAGCACGGCATCGACTGCACCCGCCCCGTCGGGATCTGGGCGGTGTTCTCCGACGAGCCGCCGATCGCCCCGCGCGCGCTCGCCTACGACGACGGCGCGTTCCGCTGCGGCGTTCGTGCCGTCGGTGTTCGGCGCCGCGGCGGCCTCGCTCGCGGTCAAGCTGCTGTGCGGCCTGCCGCTGCCGCGCCCGCTGGTCGATGCCGACGCGCCCCGGCCGCGGCGGCCCAGCCGGCTGGCCCCGGCCCCGAGCTGACGCCGCACTCCGGACCGACCGCGATCGGCTTGCACATGTCTGCCGACTGGCGGAGACGCTCTGTGGTAAGGGATCGCCATGATTCAAAAGGGCCAGAAGATTCCGTCCGTCACCATCAAGCAGGTCACCGGCGAGGGCACCGCCGACGTCGACCCGGCCGCGCTGTTCGCCGGCAAGAAGGTCGTGATGTTCTCGCTGCCGGGGGCGTTCACCCCGACCTGCTCGCAGAAGCATCTGCCGAGCTACGTCCAGAAGCTGGACGAGCTCAAGGCCGCCGGCGTCGACCTCGTCGCGTGCCTCTCGGTCAATGACCACTGGGTGATGAAGTCGTGGGCCGAGCAGAACGACGCGCTCGGCAAGATCACGATGCTCGCGGATGGCAGCGGCGCGTTCACCAAGGCCCTCGGGATCGATGCCGATCTGTCGCAGTACGGCCTGGGCGTGCGCGCCGCCCGCGGCGTGTTCACCATCGACAACGGTGTGGTCACGTCGGTCGACATGGAGGCGCCCGGCAAGTTCGAGGTGTCGAGCGCCGAGGCCTGCCTGATCGGTCTCAAGAAGTAACGGCCGGCGCCGCGCGGCTCGCCGTCAGCGGACGTGCCCCGTGCTAGCGTCCGCGGCGTGTCGCTGTTTCATCGCATCCTGATCGCCAACCGCGGCGAGGTCGCCGTGCGGGTCGCGCGCGCCTGCGACCAGCTCGGCATCGCGCCGGTGTTCGCGGCCAGCGAGGCCGACCGCGACGCGCCCTACCTGCGCGGCCGCGAGGTCGTCGTGCTCGGTCCCGGCCGCGCCGCCCAGAGCTACCTCGACGTCGAGCGCGTCGTCCAGGCCGCCGTCCAGGCGCGCTGCAGCGCCCTCCACCCCGGCTGGGGCTTCCTGTCGGAGAACCCGCTGCTCGCCACGCTGTGCGCCCAGCACGGCGTGACCTTCATCGGCCCGCCGCCGCAGGTCACCGCGCTCATGGGCTCCAAGACCCGCGCCAAGGCCGCGATGCGCGCCGCCGGCCTCGACGTCATCCCCGGCAGCGAGGGCGTGCTGGCCTCGGCCGACGACGCCCGCGAGGCCGCCGCGCACGTCGGCTTCCCGGTGCTGTTCAAGGCCGAGAACGGAGGCGGCGGCCGCGGCATGCGGATCGCGCGCAGCCCCGCCGAGGTCGACACCGCCTACGCCGAGGCCCAGGCCGAGGCGCGCGCCGCGTTCGGCGGTGACCGCGTGTACCTCGAGAAGCTCGTCGAGGGCGGCCGCCACGTCGAGATCCAGATCTTCGGCGACCGCCACGGCCGCGCCGTCCACCTCGGCGAGCGCGACTGCACCGTGCAGCGCAACCACCAGAAGCTGATCGAGGAGAGCCCCTCGCCCGCGATCGACGCCGACCTGCGCGCCCGGACGACCGCCGCCGCCGCGCGCGCCGCCGCCGCCGTCGGCTATGTCGGCGCCGGCACGATGGAGCTCCTGCTCGACGGCGACGTGCTGCGCTTCATGGAGATGAACTGCCGGCTGCAGGTCGAGCACACCGTGAGCGAGATGCGCAGCGGCCGGGACCTCGTCGTCGCCCAGATCGAGGTCGCCGCCGGCCGCCCGCTCGCCTGGCGCCAGGCCGACATCGAGCTCACCGGCTGCGCCATCGAGTGCCGGATCAACGCCGAGGACCCCGCCCGCGACTTCCAGCCTGCCCCCGGCACCGTCACCGCGTGGCGCCCGCCGAGCGGCGCCGGCATCCGCGTCGACACCCACGTCACCGCCGGCTACGTCGTGCCGCCGTTCTACGACTCGCTGCTCGCCAAGGTGATCGTCCTGGCCGCCGACCGCGACGCGGCGATCGACCGGATGCTCGCCGCGCTGTCGGCGTTCGAGGTCGCCGGCGTGCCGACCACCATCCCGATGCACCTGGCGATCCTGCGCAGCGCCGCGTTCCGCAGCGGGCGCTACGACACACGGTCGATTCCGGGCTGGCCCCCGTGAGGCGCCGGCTAGGAGACCATCTTCCTGCGGTCTCCCCGCACATCATCTTCCGCGGGTCCTCGCTCCGCTGGTTCCAGATCCTCGGGCAGGAACCCGAAGCTCTGGGCTACGCTCGGTCCCAGCTAGGGCGTCGAGTAGAAGTAGTACTTGGCCGTGTAGACCACCTCGGTCTGCTTGCCGGCGTCGCAGGCCCCGGCCGGCGCCGCGCCCCCGGTGGTGTCGAGCCGATGAATGAACGCCACTTTCGAGAACACGCCGTTGCCTGACGTGTCGGCCGCCTCGAGCCGGAGCAGCGGGATCGACCCCGGGTTCGGCACGCTGGCCGGCTTGGCGCCGTGCACGCGGCTGCCGTCCTTGGCCTCCCAGTACGGCCCCGCCGGCAGGCCCTTGTCGACGCCGCCGTAGTGGCTGCCGACGCTGGCGCCGCTGTCGTCGACGAGGTCGGCGCGCGGCGCGTGGAGCTTCCAGGCCGGGGTGCCGCCGGCATCGGCCGCGCATTCATAGATCTGGACGCCCTTGGCCGCCGCCATGAAGCTCAGTTTGTTGCCCTCGGGCACGGCCAGCTCGGGCGGCACCGTCGGCGCCACGAGGCCTGCCGGGTGGGCCGCCGGGCCGTGCGCCCCCTCGGGTAGCGGAGTCGCACCCGGCTTCGCACATCCGATCATGCACACCAGCAACGCCGTCGATCGAGCTTGCATCGAGACCTCCCTGTCGTGGGCCTCACTATACGAGTGTCAGTAGCGTCACGTCTTGGCACCTTGCCAGTTCCCTCCGGCACCGACACGATGTGGCCATGCCGACCGAGATCCGGGACATCGCGGCGGGGTTGTGGATCTGGCGCAGCGAGCACCCGAACTGGAAGCCCGCGTTCGACTGGCCGCCCGTGGTCACGTCGGTATACGTCGAGTCCGGCGGCGAGCGCATCCTCATCGACCCGCTCGCCCCCGCCGACGCCGCCGAGCTCCGCGCGCGCCTCGACGCCCGCCCGCCGACCATGGTCGTCGTGATCAAGCCGGACCACGTCCGCAGCGTGGACCTCTACGTCCGCCGCTACGGCGCCCGCGCGTTCGGCCCCCGGCTGTTCTGGCGCAACGATATCCCCGACACCGAGCTCCTGCCGATCGAGCCCGGCAGCCAGCTCCCCGGCGGCCTCACCGCGCTCTACGACGGCCGCGGCCGCGGCGAGACCCCGCTGTGGGTCCCCGAGCAGCGCACCATCGTGTTCGCCGACGCCGTGACCGAGCGCGACGGCGAGCTGCGCGTGTGGTGGACGCCGCACCTCGATCGCGCGATGCCCGCGCTGCGGGCGATGCTCGATCTGCCGTTCGAGCGCGTGGTCCTCTCGCATGGCGAGCCGGTGCACGACCGCGCCGCGTTCGAGCGCGCGCTCACCCTTCCGGCGTGGAAGCGTTAGAGCTAGCCGGCCGGCTGCGCTCGTCGAGCCGCCGCGTCGCGGCGCCGCGCAGCGGCCGTGCTAGCGTCCCTGCGATGGCGTTTGTTCCGCTGGTTCCGATCGGTGACCCGCTCCCCAGGCTCGTCGACGAACGCACCGCGAGCGAGCAGCGCGCGGCGCTCGGCGCGCTCGAGGCGCGGCTGCGCGATCGGCGGCGCGAGGTCGAGGCCGGCTGGGGCCCGAGCTACATCGAGCGCGTCCACAAGAAGGGCAAGCTGACCGCGCGCGAGCGGCTCGCCCGGCTCGCCGACCCCGGCGCCCGCTGCTACGAGGTCGGTACCTTCGTCAACTACGGCGAGGTGTTCCCCGGCGACCAGCGCTCGCCCGCCGCCGGCATCGTCACCGCGTTCGCCCCGGTCTCGGGTCGCTGGTGCATGGTGATCGCCAACGACAACACCGTCGCCTCCGGCGCCTGGTGGCCGCGCACCCCCGAGAAGATCCAGCGCGCGCAGATGATGGCGCTGCGGCTGCGGCTGCCGACGATCTACCTGGTCGACTGCAGCGGCCTGTTCCTCCCCGAGCAGAGCAAGAGCTTCCCCGGCGCGCGCGGCGCCGGCCACATCTTCAAGATGAACAGCCTCTTGTCGGCCCAGGGCGTGCCGCAGATCGCCGGCGTGTTCGGCGACTGCATCGCCGGCGGCGGCTACATGCCGATCATCTCCGACCGCGTCTACATGACCGAGCAGGCCTACATGGTGATCGCCGGCGCGGCGCTCATCAAGGGCGCCAAGAGCCAGAAGATCACCTCGCTCGACATCGGCGGCCCCGAGGTCCACGTCCACGCCTCGGGCTGCGCCGATGTCCGGGTTCCGGACGACGACACCCTGCTCGCATGCATCCGGCGCGACGTCGCCCGCCTGCCGTCGAGCGGCGCCGGGTTCTACCGCGGCGACCTCGGCGCGCTAGACCCCCGGTTCCCCGCCGGAGAGCTCGCAGGCCTCTTGCCCGTCGACCACCGCGAGGCCTACGACGCCACCCAGGTGCTCGCCCGGCTGGTCGATCAGTCGCTGTTCTGGGAGGTCATGCCCGACGTCGGCGAGGAGATGATCTGCGGCGTCGGTCGCGTCGCCGGCCTCTACGCCGGCTTCGTGATCAACCGCCAGGGCCTGGTCGGCGACCCCGACGATCCGTCGCGGCAGCGCCCCGGCGGCATCCTCTACCGCGCCGGGATCGCCAAGATCAGCGCGTTCTCGCGCGCCTGCAACGACGACGGCCTGCCCCTGATCTGGCTGCAGGACATCAGCGGCTTCGACATCGGCCACCAGGCCGAGGCCCACGGCCTGCTCGCCTACGGCAGCTCGCTGATCTACACCAACTCGACCAACACCACGCCGATGTTCACCGTGCTCCTGCGCAAGGCCTCCGGCGCCGGCTACTACGCGATGAGCGGCCTGCCCTACGACCCCGTCGTCCAGCTCTCGACCTGCCTGTCGCGGCTCAGCGTGATGGAGGGCCGCACCCTCGCGATCGCCGCGTTCAACACCAAGCTCGACGACGACTTCCAGATCATGGCCACCGACCCGGCCGAGCGCGCCCGGATCGAGGCCGGTATGCGCGAGACCGAGGCGCGGATCGAGGGCGACATGGACCCCTTCGTCGCCGCGCGCCAGCTCGACACCGACGAGATCGTCGAGCTCGGCGAGCTCCGCGGCTACCTCGCCGCCCTCGTCGAGATGACCTACCAGGCGACCGGCTATCGCCGGGTCAAGAACCCGCGGATCTGGTCGCTGCACGATCTGCGCGTGCTGACCGGCGGCGCCGGAGGTCCACGATGACGCGGCGGCACGACCACGCGCTCGAGCTGATCGCCGAGCTGCAACCGCCCGCCGCGCCCGCCGGACCCGCCGCGCCAGACGGGCCCGCCGGGATCGAGCGCTGGCTGCTGCTCAGCCCCGCGCCCGGCTGGTTCCGCCCCGCGGTCGCGCCCAGGGCCTGGTGCCCGGCACGCACCGAGATCGGAACGCTCGACGTCCTCGGCCGCCGCCATGCCCTGGTCCTCCCGCAGCGCATCGGCGGCTATCTCCTCGACGAGCTGCCCTCCGGCGCCGGCTCGCTCGTGGCCGGCATGGCGCCGCGCGCCGTCCAGTTCCGCGAGCCGCTCGCCTTGCTGGGCGACGCGCACCTCGTCACCGGCGCCGCGCGGTCCGCGGCGGCCACGACCGGCGCGGCCGAGCCCTCCGCCGGAGCCGCGCAGCTTGCAACCCGCCCCGACGGCCTCGTGTTCTGCGCCCCCACCAGCGGTCGGTTCTATAGCCGCCCCACCGCCGACAAGCCGCCGTTCGTCACCGAGGGCGCCGCGCTCACCGTCGGCACCACGATCTGCCTGCTCGAGGTCATGAAGACCTTCCACCGCGTGCACTACGGCGGGCCTGGCCTCCCCGACACCGCCCGCGTCCGCCGCGTGCTCGTCGCCGACGGCGCCGACGTCAACGCCGGCGATCCGCTGCTCGCCCTCGAGTGACCCGGTCGATCACCGCCGGGATCGCGCCGCGATCGCCCAGCGCGCCGCGCGCCTCACAGCTTGCCGGTCAGCTCGTCGTAGCTCGTGAAGCCGATCGCCTGGCGCGCATCGAGCAGCGGCTGCACCTCGCTCGCGAACTCCGGCAGCTCGATGAAGATGTGGTCCGCCGCCAGCCCGACCTGGCTGTACGCCGTCACATCCGTCGCGCGGTTGCCCACCCCCGCCGACAGCGCCAGCCCCGCCGCCGACAGCGCCGAGATCGCCTGCGTCTTGAAGTCGACCGTGTCGCCGCCCGGCAGCGTCACGAACGACGGCGACAGCCGCATTGGCCCGCGCGGGAAGCCCTTGTCGTCGAGCCACTGCCGCGTCGCGCACGTGAACTGGTTGCCGCGCGCCGTGACGTACACCAGCTGCTCGTTGCGCCCCGCCGCCGCGGCCAGCGCCTTCGCCGCGCCGACCCGCGCCTCCGGCTCGATGCCCAGCACGATCGTCTCGAGGAACGCGTTCTCCGACGACGTCAGCGTGCCGTCGACGTCCGAGACCACCAGCCGCGTGCCCTCCGGGGCCACGTAGCCCAGGAACCTCGCCCCCGTGCGGTCGCCGACCACCGACACGAACAGATCGCGCATGCCGATCGGCAGCCGGCCCGCCCCCGACAGCGCCAGCGCGAAGTGGCCCTCGTCGTCCGTGCGCGCCGTCCCCACCCGGCTCCACTGTCCGGCGCGACACGCGAACACATCCACGTCCTCGTCCTCGAGCGCCTTGTCGACCACCGTGTACGAGATCCAGCCTTCCAGCGCCTGCGTCGCGCTGTCCGCCGACGTCACCAGGTCGAAGCCGCGGTGCTTCGCGTCCCCCAGCAGCGAGATCAGCACGTTCTTGAAGTGCCGGAAATCGCCGGCGTCACCCGCCGCCGGATCGTCCTTGCAGCGAACATCCGGAACGCTCGGCCCCCGCACCGTGCCGCCGCTCGGCGTGCCTTCCGCCGGGTCCACCGCCACCGGCGCCGCCGCGCCGCCGCAGCCCACGCCCCCGACAAGACAGGCCAGGAACCAGCTCGTTCGCATCGCCCCGGGCCGTGCACATCGCGCGCCCGGCGCCGCGCTCCGTCCTCCGCCCACTTGCCACGCAAATCCAGTCACTTGCCGCGGTGAACTTTCGACGAAAGTGCAACCTCTCGTCAGCGGCTGGTCAACTGGCCGGCGAGCGCGGACCGCACCGGCGCCTGCGCTGGCCACCCATCACACCGCCTCAGTACGTGATGTACGGCCCGCCCGAGCCGTCCACCTCCTCCGACTCCGCCTCGTCGTCGATCACCGCCGGCGACGCCTGGCTGCCTTGCAGCACGAAGATCTTCACCGCCGACGCCGGGATCCGGGCGTTCGGCGCGATCCGCCGCAGGATCGACAGCACGTTGCGCTGAATGTCATCCACCTCCGTCACCGCCGGCCCCGGCTTGATGATCTTGCCGATCCAGCGCTCCTTCTCCTTGTCATCCCCGATCTCCATCACCCGGAGGAACTCATCCGAGCTGCCATCGAAGTACTTCTTGTCGCCCGGCTTGGAAAGCGCAAGCCCCTCGCGGAGCTTGCTATCGATCTTCGTGGCGAAGAACAGGGACGTGCTCTTGTCGAGTTTCATGGCGTGCATCCATCCGCTGCTGATCGGCTGGTTCGGGGACAAGGATTCGAACCTTGATGAGCAGCTCCAAAGGCTGCTGTCCTACCATTAGACGATCCCCGAGCGCGGCGCCGACGATACCCTAGCCGAGCACCCGCGGCCAGCGATGTTCCCGATTTCGTTAGGCAGTAACCGAAGTTACTCGCCTCGCCAGCCGTGACAGGGACGCTCGCCGCCGCACTGCCTCGCATCACCGGCCCGTGCATGACCGCCGTCGGCCGCTTCATCACGTGACCGCGACCGCACGCAACACAGCAGCACGCACCCCGTCGCATGCGGCCTGATCCTCCCCGGCGCGCTCACCATCGTGCGCAGCGTCCCGCCGACATCACCCCTCGCTGCCCAGTCGCTCTCCGGGCTGTCGCTAGCTGAACATGCGAGAACCTCACCCAAGCCCTTGCCTAAGCCGCGTCTTGCCTTTAGGTTCTCGCCACTTGGCGGGGTAGCTCAGGGGTAGAGCAGGGGTCTCATAAGCCCTTGGTCGGCAGTTCAAATCTGCCTCCCGCCACGAGTTTTTCAAAGGCGAGCCGGGCTAGGCTTCGGCCAAGAACTGGGCGAGTCATCCACCGGCACCATGCCCGGCGGCTCGCTCTCGCGGTCGGCCGCGGTTCGGTGGTGCCGGATGAGTGATCCATTCACGTTCGACGTGTTCCTGAGCCATAGCTCCGGCGACAAGGCGGCCGTGCGCGGCATCGCCGAGCGACTGCGCAGCGATGGGCTGAAGATCTGGTTCGATGACTGGGTGCTCAAGCCCGGCGACAACATCCCGGTGAAGATCGAGGAAGGACTGGAGCGCTCCCGCTTGCTGGTGCTCTGCCTGTCGAAGAACGCCTTCGGCTCTGACTGGGCGCGGCTGGAGTCCTGCACGTTTCGGTTTCGCGATCCGGTGAACAGAGAGCGCCGCTTCATTCCGTTGCGGCTGGACGACGCCCCCATCCCAGGCTCGCTGGCGCAGTTCGTGTACATCAACTGGCGAGGGGCGGAACGCGAGAGAGAATACGCGAGGCTCCTGGAGGCGTGCCGGCCGGTCGTGCCGCCGCCTCCGGAAGCACCAGAAGCCGCGGGTGGGCAGGTGGCTCACCGCGCGATCGATCTCGACCTCGGGAACGTCGATGCCTACGCGTTCGCACCGGACGGCATGCGCGTGCTCACCGGATCCCGCGATCATCATGTACGCCTCTGGACGTTGAAGACCGGACAGTGCTTGCGCACGTTCGAAGGACACACGGGGGATGTGAACTATCTCGCGTGGGGAGCGGACCAGCGCCATGCGCTGTCCTGTTCACAGGACGCTACCGTACGCATGTGGGACGTCGACAGCGGCGACTGCGTCACCACCATACACGGGCCCGCAGGCAGATCGGGAGTGTTGTGCGTGGCCTGGGCGGCCGATGAACGCTCTGCCTTCACAAGTGGCTGGGACTCCCAGGTGACGCAGTGGGACCTATCCTCCGCCAAGCACACGCAGGTCTTCGAGGGGCACCGGAGTTATGTCTGGTCCCTGACGCCGAGCGCGGATGGGCAGAACCTACTCACAGCATCGTACGACAATACTGTGCGTCTCTGGGACGTGGCGACGGGCCGATGCCTCCGCGTGCTCGAGGGCCACACCGAGGCCGTGAGAGCCATCGCCTGGAGCCCTGATCAGCGCCAGCTACTGTCCGGTGGCAACTATACGACGGTGCGCGTCTGGGACGTCGACAGCGGTCGATGTGTCCGGGTGCTCGAGGGCCATCGCAGTCTTATCAACGGCGTCGCATGGAGCGCCGATCAGCGGCTGGCGCTCTCCGCGTCCGACGATGCGAATGTCCGGTTGTGGGATATAGAGACCGGGCGCTGCCTGCGCATTCTGGAAGGCCACGCGAGGACGATCCGGAGCCTCGCGTGGTTCGGGACCCTTGCCTTCTCCGGGGGTTTCGACGGGCGGCACCCTCCTCCACGCCGGATCAGGTACAGTACACCAACGCCAAGGTCCTGCTCGTCGGCGAGAGCGGCGCCGGCAAGACCGGGCTGTCCAGGCGGCTCGCCGCGGATACCTGGGAGCCGACCGACTCGACCATCGGCGCATGGGCGACCCACCTGCGCATGCCGGTGACGTCCGGATCGGGCGTGACGCGCGAGATCTGGCTGTGGGATTTTGGCGGCCAGGCGGACCAGCGCCTGATCCACCAGCTCTACATGGACGAGACCGCGCTCGCGGTGCTGATCTTCGACGGCCAGAAGGAGGATCTGTTCGAGACGCTCGGGCAGTGGGATCGCGATCTGACGCGCGCCGCGCGCAAGGGATTCGCCAAGCTGCTGGTCGCCGCGCGCGTGGATGCGGGCGGCCTGCGCGTCGGCCGGAGCGAGATCGAGAAGTTCGCGACCGAGCGGGGATTTGTCGGCTTTCTCGAGACCAGCGCGAAGCAGAACCTGGGCTGCGAGGAGCTCAAGCACGCGATCTTCGCCGCGATCAACTGGGACGAGATCCCATGCCGTACCACCGAGGTGCTGTTCAAGCGATTGAAGGAGGAGATCATCCAGCTCAAGGACGAAGGCCGGGTGCTGATGCGCTTCAACGAGCTGCGCGAGACGCTGCAGCTCCGGCTATCGGCGCAATTCACCGACGGTGAGCTGCGTGGCGTGTTGACGCTCCTGGCCGGCCCCGGCGTCGTGTGGGAGCTCGCATTCGGCAGCTGGATCCTGCTCCAGCCCGAGCGCATCAACGCATACGCGCAGGCGGTGATCCGCACGCTGCAGTCGGAGGAGCTGCAGCGCGGCTATCTCATGGAGGATCGGGTCCTCAAGGGCGACCTGGCGTACGCCTCGTCGATGCCGCGACTCGCCGACGACGAGGAACGCTTTGTCCTGCTGGCGATGCACCAGACCGTGGTGGAGCGCGGCCTCTGCCTGCGGCAGCCGACCGCCAGGGGCAATCTGTTGATCTTTCCCAGCTACTATCGCCGCGAGCGATCGGATGCGGTCCGGTCTCCCGCAGTGCTCGTCAGTTATCGGTTCACGGGGTTCCTGGACGAAATCTACGCGACGCTGGTCGTGCGGTTACATCACACCGAGCCATTCCAGCGGGACCAGCTCTGGCGTTATGCCGCCGACTTCAAGACCAACACCGGGAAGCAACTGGGTGTGAAGCTGACCCGGCGCGCCCCCGGAGCCGGTGAGGTCGAGGCGTACTTCGATCCCGACATCTCCACCGAGGAGAAGATCATCTTCAGCAAGTATGTGCACGAGCACCTGCTGAATTACGCACGCGATGTCGAACGCTTGCGGCATTACGTCTGCCCGAGCTGCGGAACCCCCGTGGGCAACCGCGAGGTGGCGATGCAGCGGCTGCGGGCCTGGATCGAAGGGCGGTCGACGCGTCCCGACGCACCGAATCCATCGAAGGTCTTCCGGAGGAAGAAGCAGCTGCCGAGCATCGTGTGCGTGGAGTGCGAGCAACGTGTGCCCCTCTGGGACGACATGGAGGAGTGCTTCGCCAGTCCCGAGATCCAGCAGCGGGTGCGCGACATGCAGCAGGAGGCGAGCATCGAGCTCGACAACGAAAGCAAGGAACGGGCGCTGGTGGGCGAGGTGATCTCCACCGTGGCGCTCGCCGGCCAGATCTGCCGTGAGCTCACCGTGAGCGACAACGGCATCCACATGGAGATCGAGTTCAAGGACGACGCCTATGCAGCCACCGGCGCGAAGCTCTACCTGCAGGTCAAATCGGGCGACTCCTACGTGCGCAACCGCCAGAGCGACGGCACGGAGCTCTTCACCATCAAGAACCAGAATCACGCCGCGTACTGGATGTCCCAGCCGTTTCCGGTGTGGCTGGTCATTCGCAATGCCGCGGGTGAAGTCCGCTGGATGGACATGCGCGACGCGCTGGCGCGCACAGGCGGGCCGAAGCCGGTCCAGCAGTTCTCCTTCCAGGGTGAGCGGTTCGATGTCATGAGCGTCCGGCGGCGCAGGGACGAGGCTCTGTAGCCGAGGACCTTGGCATCAGCGCCTGAGAACGGCCGCAGATCCTCGACGCGCTCGTAGCACCACAAGTAGTTCTGCACTGATAATGTCCGACACTCGGCCAGCGCGTCCGAAACCCGGACGTCATTCCTCGAAAGCTCAGCCGCTAACCGCGCCCCAAGCGCCGCTCCACGACCATCCGGGCGAGCTCGGTCGCCACCCCGACGCGGTCGATCACCTTCAACAGCTTCCCGCCGGCAGTGACCGGAACGAACGGCGTGGTCTCCTGCAACAGCTGGAACGTCGCCAGTGGATCGAACACGCCGGCTCGCTCGACCCGCGTGGTGCGCAGCCCGGGGACCTTGGACAGCCACGCGGTGTCGATGACCGCCGCCAGCGCGCTCTCGCCGCCCGGGTGCTGCGCAAGCTGCGCGACCAGCGCACTGAGCACCTGCGCGGCCCGCTGGTGCGGCCCCATCCCCGGCGGGGCCGGCGCGGCGTGCGCATTCCGGTACTGCTCCTCGATCTCGGGATGCCGGGACGCGAGGGCCCTCCGCAGATCGCTCGGGCGGATCATGCCGACGTAGGTCGAGCCCTGCTCGAGGAACAACAGCCACTCGACCGCGGTGTAGTCGTGCGCGAGCGCCGCGAGCGCATAGAGCCGCGTCGACCACCAGTGTGTGCCATCGCGCAGGTCGACCCTGAGGAGCTGGGCCTCGCCGACCTCGGCGAGCTTCTGGAGCAGGTACGGTGCGTACGACGCGTTGAACAGCACGTCGTTGTCCACCGCGTCCTGCCCGACGATGGCAGCAAGGTCGAACGATGCGTCGGATGCGTCGGTTACCGCGGCCGCGAGGTGCACTGCGGCCGCGACCTTGGCCGCCAGGTCGTCCGGGCTCGTGAAGAAGCTGGCCAGCCGGGTCGCGGCGAGCTCGGCGCGGAGCGCCTGGATGCGTGCGCCTCGCTCACCGTCGCCGGTGTGCGAGTCGAGCGAGCTGGGTGGCCAGGCCGCAGCCTCGTCGAGCAGGAACACCAGCCGCGGAATTCCGCGCTTTTCGGCGATGCGGTACTCGATCTCGGTGATCGACAGCGCGGACGGATTGTCGCTTATCGGGATGTGGCCATATCGCCATGCGAACAGCCCGACGTACAGATCGCTGCGCGCGACGTCGCTGGAGCATGCGACAGCGGGGCGATCATCGCGAGCGACGTAGTCCTCCATCGCGATCACGACGTGTTTCATCCGCTGAAGCTGTCGATATACCGCCTCGCGATGCAACCGCAGGTCCCCGTAGGTCGAAGACAGATAGATCGTGGCCACTCGTCATGCTCCTCTCTGGAACGCTAACAGTATGCGCATGGTGGCGTCGAGCAAGATCTCCGAGACGTCGGTGACGAGCTCGCGGCTGGGCTGTGCGCTGATCTTGAGGTTGAGGATGGGCATGGCGGTCTCCTTGATGATTCCCCGGCGCTACGACGCCCCACCGAGCGCCGAGCGCACGGTGCGGATCTTGCCGACCATCTGCTCGAACACCTGCGGGCCCAGCAGCTGCTTGAGCCGGCGCGTGACGTTTGCGCTGGCGGCGTTCAGCGCCTCGCGGATCGCTCTGGCCCCGGCGGTGGGATGGATGCGCTGCTCGCGTGCGTCGGCCTCGCCCGTGGCTCGCCGGATCAGCTTGCGCTGCTGGAGTCCGTCCAGCACGCGTGTCGCGGTCGGCCGCGCGATCGTCATCGCGTCGGCAAGCTCTCGCACAGGCAACCCCGGTCGATCCAGCACCAGCCGCAACATGAATGCCTGCGGCGGCGTGAGCTCGAAACCGGCGAACGCAGCCGTCCACTCCTTCTCGAGCAGCGCGCCAGGGCGGTCGTGTTGAAGTACAGGCAGTGGTCGAACACGCTCAGACCCTAGCGCGATAGTTAGCTTTGCAACCATGTCGGATACACGGCGCGGCATCTTGCAGGACGTCGAGCGACCTGCGCAGCTCGACGCCACTCGAGGCGGTGCGCCTGGAGCCGACCACGGTTGGCCCCCGGACAGCTCGCGCCGGGCTTGTCGGCAACGCCGGCTTCGGCCGTCGTTCTTGCGCTACCATGCAGCGGTGAATGCAGCGTGTCCCTGCGGATCCGGTGACCCGTTCGCCGGCTGCTGCGGCGCGTTGCTCGACGGCGTGCCGGCAGACACTGCCGTCGCGCTCATGCGCTCCCGGTACACCGCGTACGTTCGCGGCGCCATCGACTACCTGATCGAGACCCACGACGCGTCGACCCGCGGCGAGGTCGATCGCGCCGGGATCGCCAGCTGGTCGCGCCAGACCGAGTGGCGCGGGCTCGAGATCCTCGAGACGGTGCGCGGCGGCGCCGAGGACGAGGATGGCATCGTCGAGTTCGTGGCGCGCGGCCGCTCGGGCGGCAAGTCGTTCGACCACCGCGAACGGTCGGAGTTCCGCCGCCGCGACGGCCGCTGGTTCTATGTGGCGGGTACACCGGTACGCGAGCCCACCCGGGTCAGCCCGCGCGTCGGCCGCAATGATCCGTGCCCGTGCGGCAGCGGCATGAAGTACAAACGCTGTCACGGAAGATGACAGCGCGCGCAATGACGACGGCTCTCGACGGCCGCGTCGCCGTCGTCACCGGAGCCAGCCGCGGCATCGAGCGCGTCGTTTGCCTCGACCGAGCCGCCGAAGCTCGTCGAGCTCGCGGCATCGGTCGCGCCGTTCGGAAGTCATGCAGTAGTATCAGATAGACAGGGCCGTTTGTCGAACTTCCATTCCGCATTAGGTCCGTCCTGATCGACATAATGCAGAAAGACCTGCGCCAGATAGTTGCCCGTAAAGGGTTCGCGCCAATGGTAGCAATCGCACCCCCGGTAAACCAGTCCGTCGCCCGGGTTCAGCGGCACCGAGGCAGTGCCCGTCGGCCCTGCTATCCAGAGCGGCCACGGCTCGTCTGCACTCATGCCCAAATTGAGAGACATGCTGATTTCACACGCAGGCCGATCACGATGAGCCTTTAGCAGGCTGCCTCGCCTGTAGACCCGAAAGTACGAATAAGTAGGCCAGAGCCT
This sequence comes from Deltaproteobacteria bacterium, assembly GCA_005887925.1. Lineage (GTDB taxonomy): Bacteria > Myxococcota_A > Polyangia > Haliangiales > Haliangiaceae > JABFXX01. The sequence continues at coordinate 25,862 of VBLP01000098.1, forward strand.
CAATCCGGTAGCCTGCTCCACCCTGGCGCGGGCTCGCTCCAGAAGCATCTCCATGTGCGGGTCTCCGTAGGCAACCGGAGCGTCGGGGACCTGAGCGTCGCCGGGGGCTATTCTATTGCCATCGGCGCGGGCCAGTGCGTGATCGTGAAGGAAACGGAGGGAAGCGGCATCAATCACCGCCCGCTCGACTACATACCATTTTGCCGCGAACTCGATGGCGCTACTACGCATGACTTGCTCAGCCCCACGGGGTCCTGTGCACCCAGCAATTGATCGCGAACCGGCCATCTGCAAATGCATCGCTGCTGCAACGAACAGGCAGCACTTCATGCGGAAACCACGCGGGGAAGAACACGGCCCGGTCCAGTCGTGGCTCGATCTCCTGGTAGATGCAGCTGTCTGCCTCAGCTCCCAGCCCGTAGAGACGCAGTTGACCTCCCGTGAACGCCTTCGGCTCCTTGTGGAAGTATGAGCTCGGGCTCGAGATGATACGACTCGACATTGACAAGTCCCAGCCGGGGGATGGCCTCATCCACGGCCTTCCTGATCACCGGATCGATCAAGGGCATGACCGGATAGACATCGGAATTCACCTTCGAGACGCGGCGAGACTCGTCGATGATACCCTCATGGCGGAGAGCGACCTTCGACGGCTGGAAACCTGACTCGTGGGCAATAGCATACTGCAGAAGCTGCTCCACCCCCGCTCTACCGACGGAGTCGTCCACGATCATGACGGGTGCCGAATAGTCCAACATCTCGATGTTCCCTGCTCCTTCTATCAAGCTAACATCAACGCGATCTCGAGGTAAGAAGCAAAATGCCTGTCCTGCATCGAAGGTGGGTCGCCGCATACGTGGCGGGCGTTCCGACCTTCCCGTGGAACGGCGCGGCGATGGCCGCATCGCTGCGTGATTACCACCTGCCGGCGATGCGCGGCCGCGGCCGAGGCGCGCAGAGCGACGGCGCTGCCGCTGGCCCGACGCCGGCGCGCGGCGCTGGTAGGGCCCGCGCCGGGTGCTCGCCAGCGCGCTCGCCGCCGACCTCGAGGAGTGACCGGACTGGATGCACGAGAACCAGAAAATCTACCGTTTGGGCGCTCGCGCAAGGCGCATGTCGAGCCGCTGGCGCCACTTGGTGCTTGACCCGGACGAAAGTTCCAGTGTCTCTTCTCATGGTGACCTCGTCGTCGCCCTGCCTCGAAGGTGGATCGAACAGCAGCTCCTCGAGCGGTGGGCGCGGAGGCGACGACGGCGCATGACAGCGGCCGGGACGGCGTTCGAGGTACTGGACGCGCTCGGGCTGGCGCGATTGGTGAAGCGAAGCGGCGATCTCGGCGGTTCCGCGCCGCTGCGCGTGACGCAGGGCTGCGTGCCGATGCTCGAAGGCAATGCGTTCGGCTTCCAGATCACGCTGCACCACCCCATCGTGCTGCGGTGCAGCCTCGACCGCGTCGCGGTGGAGATCGCCGCCCCGTACGGCGAGGCGCTCGTCGCCGCTCACCGCGGCGCGCTCCGGCGGCTCATCGCCCAGGGCTTTCTCCCCCCGGATGGCTTGCTGGCGACGGTGTTCGCTGACGACTTCGTGAAGGTCGAAGGAGCGGGCCCGGGCAATGTGCACG
>VBLP01000458.1 GCA_005887925.1 Deltaproteobacteria bacterium
GAGCGCGACCTCGGCGCCGAGCCCGACGTCGCGCGGGTAGCCGATCGGATCGGCGAGCGCGCCGGTGTCGAGCACGCGGCGCAGCTGCGCGATCAGCGGGCCGTCGTCGTCGAACGGCTGCGCGAAGCTGTCGCCGGCGGCGCCCAGCACGGTCAGCGCGCCGAGCCCGGCGAGCAGCGCGGCCGGCACCAGCCACGCCCGCGGCGGCGCGAGCGCGGCGGCGACCCGCTCGACCTGGTGCGCGAACCGCACGGCGAGCGCGGCGGTGTGGATCGCGACGCACGCGTAGACCAGCACCGCGTGACAGGCCAGCGTTCCGACGCGACAGGCGATCGCGAGGCCCGACGCGCCGATCAGCGCGGCGATGCCCCACTGCACCGCGACCAGCAGCGGGACATCGCGCTGGCCCGCGAGCCGGCCGACGGCGAGCCCGGCACCGTGGAACGCCGCGACCAGCGTGATCGCCGAGGCTGCGATCGCCGCGGCGCCGTGCAGCGGCAAGAGCGTCAGCCAGGGCAGCGCGATCGCCGCGACCACCAGCACCAGGGTCGATCCCACGGGGGAGGCCCCCCGCCCCACCGGCGGAGCCGTTGGGGTCCCCACCCCCCCTGCTCGGCTTTCGCCGATCATGGCGGCGACCACTCGACGGCCTCGAGGCGGGCGACGCGGACGTCGCGCAGGTCGCGATCGGGGTCGCCGATGCTCGAGAACACCAGGTAGAGGTCGTGCCAGCCGCCGGCGAGCCGGTCGCGCGGCACCGTGGCGGCGATCGCGTAGTGCCCGGTCGCGTCGGCGACCGCCGAGGCGACGAGCTCGCCATCGAGCGAGACATCGAGCCGCGGGTGGGTGTTGACCATGCCGAGCGCGATCCGGGCGCGCAGCCCGAGCTGCATGTCGCTCGCGCCGCGGACCCGCAGGTGGGCGCGGCGCTGCACCCAGAGCACCGCCGTGCCGCGCCGGGCCGGCTCGTGCGGGTGGGTCACGTCGTACCACTTCGGGTCATCGACGCTGTCATCGACGAACTTGACGCCGCCGGTGCCATCCTCGAACCGCAGGTCTGCGCGGGTCGACAGCGACCACACGTCGTGCAGGTCCTCGCGGTCGGCGAGCTCGCGGACCCACGCGCCGCGGCGCTCGGGCTCGCTGCCGGTGGCGGCGCGCGTCGACGCCGGGCGCAGCGGGGTCCCGAGGTCGAGCACGACCAGGCCGTCGGCGTCGTAGCGCACCTGGGTCGTGGTCGCGAGCTCGGCGAAGCCGTCGATCGCGTCGACCGCGTAGGCGCTCATGATCTCGAACAGCTCGAGGTCGCTGAACATCCGCTCGACCCAGAACGCGCGGCGGAAGAAGTAGCGCGAGCGCTCGGAGCGCACGAACGCGGCGTAGCGATAGCCCGCGCCGAGCAGGTAGCGCCGCAGCGGCTCGGCGCCCTGGAACGCCGGCAGCTGCTCGCCCGGGCTCGCGAACCCCGGGGTGTCGAGGTTGGCGATCGGGTTGCGGTCGAAGTCGAGCAGCGCCGGGTCGTCGAGCATCACGACGGTGCGCTCGCCGGCGGGGATCGCGGCCTGCATCGCGCGGTAGCGGCGCTCCTCGGCGCGCGCGGCCGGATCGCCGTGGCGATCGAGCGCCGCGGCCTCGCGCAGGTCGTCGAACAGCGCGCGGCTGCGGCCGGTGATCGCGCCGCGCCCGGCGACCACGAGCTGGAGCACGAGCGCGGCGAGCACGACCCAGCGGCCCGGCGGGGCGACATCGACCTCCTCGTCCTCGACGCCGAGATCGAGCACGAGCGCGATCGCGAGCGCGGTGGCGAACCCGAACGCGTAGCGCCACAGGTTGAACGCGTCGGTGCCCAGGAAGCCGTGGACCAGGAGCACGAAGCCGGCCGCGCTCGCGATCGCCAGCGCGGTCAGCGGCCGGCCGGACCGGCTGTCGGAGGCGAACGCGAGCACCAGGGCGAGCACCGGGATCACGGCGATCGGCGACGGGTCGAGCACGCTGCCGACCAGGGACGCCAGCTCCTGCGGCCACGTGGTCACCGCCGGCTTGAGCGACAGGCCGTGGTTCCAGGTGCCGTCGACCAGCGGGAACAGGAAGCTGTGGCTCGACGCGTAGGTCGCGATCCACCACGGCGCGATCACGACGAATCCGGCGACACCGACGGTCAGCCAGTGGCGGCGCTCCTCGCGCCATGCGACGCGCAGCGGCATCGTCCGGGCCAGCTCGGCGAGCCGCGCGATCAGGACGCCCGCGACGAATACCGCGACCGTCGCGAGGAAGTTCTGGCTCAGCGTGCAGGTCGCCGCGGCCAGCCCGCCGATCAGCGCCCAGTGCTCCGCCACGACGCAGCGGTACAGCGCGAGGAACATCATCGCGGCGGTCCAGTAGCTCGCGGTGTTGATCGCGGTCTCGGGCAGGGCGATCACGACCATCGCGACGAGGCCGAGCCACAGCGGCCGGGTCCGGCGCTCGCGGGCGTGGCCGAGCATCAGGAGCAGCGTGACCGCGGTGCCGACGCCCTTGTCGATCAGGTGGACGTTGGCGAGCGTGCCGCGCGCGGCGCCGAGCGCCTGCAGCGCGGTCTGGCCGCCGTACGCGCCGAGCCGGCGGAACGAGAACGGCTCGACGAGGTCGCCGGTGTCGAGCAGGCGCTTGACCAGCGGCGTGTAGGCCAGGTCGTCGTCCCACGGGTTGCGATCGAGCGCCGCGACCGCGCCGACGATGCGGACGACCGCGAGCGCGCCGAGCGCCAGCACGAACACCCCGAGCACCGGGTTGCCGCGCACGAACGCGAACCCGGCGCGGAGGCGCTGCCAGGTCGCGACCGGCGCGGTCGCCTCGCGCCACGCGAACGCCGCGAAGCCCAGGCCGATCAGCACCAGGATCACCGGCCGCGTCAGCACGCCGGCCGCGATCAGCACGCCGGCGATCGCGAGGTAGCCCGCGGCGCCGAGCGCGGCGCGCAGCCCGGCGTCGGGATCGTCGATCCGGGCGATCCGGCCGACGAGCCAGCCCCACCCGGTGAGCACGAACATCAGGAAGCCGAGCCAGGCGATGCCGCCGCGCAGCACCGCCTGCGGCTGCGCGATGCCGGCGGCGCCGAGGCCGAGCACCGCGACGATCACGCCGGCGCGCAGCGCGACGTCGAGCGCCAGGGGGACGGGGCCGGCGGTCACGCCGGTCGGTGTCCGCGACCGGCGCACCGGCTCGGGCACCGTCTTGCGGCGCGAGCGCTGGCTCGGCGTCTCGGCCGTGTCGTCGGGAACGGTCCGGCGGCGGACGCGCTGGCTCGAGGTCTCGCTCGGCTCGGGCGGCGCGATCGGCAAGCGACGGGCGCGCTGGCTCGAGGTCTCGCTCGCGTCGGTCGCGGCCACCACGATGCTCGCCAGGCGGCGCGAGCGCTGGCTCGGGGTCTCGATCGGCTCGTCGCGCAGCGGCGGCGGCGTGCTCGGCCGGCGCCGGGGCTCGACGAAGCCGCGCTCGGTCGGCGCGCGCCGCGGGGTCAGCCGGGGCGGCGGCTCCTCGGGCTCGAAGCTGTGCGACAGCGTGACGTCGGCCTCGTCGCGGACATCGCGCGGTTGCGGCGCCACCGGCGTGACGACGTCGAACGCCTCGTCGCTGTGGCCGCCGAGGTTCGGGCTCCCGGGCAGCCGGATCTCGCGCGGCCCGCTGTCCTCGCGTCCGGTCGGCCCGCGCGGCACCACGTTGCGGTTGGTGATGTGCCGCCCCGAATCGGTCACGATCCGCCCCGAGTCCGTGCGCTCGGTGCGCTCGGGGACCCCGCTGCCGGGCTCGCCGTCGTCGCGGTCGGTCATCCCGGTATCGCGTCGATCGCGGTGACCAGCTCGGCGGGACTGACCGTCGAGGTGCCGCGCTTGGAAACGCTGATCGCCGCCGCGAGGCTCGCGAGCGCGACCGCCAGCTCGATCCCGGCGCGCGCCGCGAGCGCGAGCGCGACCGTGGCGACCACGGTGTCCCCCGCGCCGGTGACGTCGAACACTTCCTTGGCGAGCGCCGCGACGTGGAACGGCTCTCGGTCGGGGCGGAACAGCGTCATGCCCTCGGCGATGCGCGTGACCAGCAGCGCCGCGCCGCCGGTCTCGGCGAGCACGCTCGCAGCGGCGCGCTCGACCTCGAACGGCACCACGCCGGGCGCCGCGGCCTCGAGCTCGTGCAGGTTCGGCGTGATCACCGTCGCCCCGCGATACGCCGCGAAGCTGCGCCGCTTGGGATCGACCACGACCGGCACGCCCGCGGCGCGCGCGGTGTCGATCGCGTGGCGCACGATGTCGCCGGTCAGCACGCCCTTGGCGTAGTCCGACAGCACGCAGGCGTCGGCCTCGCCGAGCGCGCAGTCGATCGCGCGCCGCACGCCGTCCTCGACCGCACCCGCGATCGGGTGGCGGTTCTCGTGGTCGATCCGCACGATCTGCTGCTGCTGCGCGACCAGCCGCGTCTTCTTGCTGGTCGGGCGATCGCCGTCGACGACCACCGCGCTCGCGATCCCGTGGTGCGCGAGCCGCTCGGCGACGATCGTCGCGCTCTCGTCCCGGCCGACCACGCCGATCAAGGTCGCGGCGCCGCCGAGCGCGCCGATGTTCGCCGCCGCATTGGCCGCGCCGCCGAGCCGCCAGTCGTGCGCGCGGACCTCGAGCACCGGCACCGGCGCCTCGGGCGAGATCCGCGACACCTCGCCGCGCAGGTACTCGTCGAGCATGACGTCACCGATCACCACCACGCGGCGACCGTGAAACTGCTCGACGACGGCGTGCAGCGAGTGCACTCCGCCTTGTTATCTCGATTCCGACGGCGTTGCAACGAACACCGCCGCGCTCCACGGCAGCCGTGCTACCATTTCGCTATGGGACGCAGAGCGATGATCTTGGATTGGAACGGCAAAGATCTGCCGTCGGAGCTCCATGATCTTCCGGCCGGCCGTTACCTTGTCGAGGCAGTCGATGACGTCTCGCTGACGGAGGATGAGGATCGTGGCGTGGAGCACGCGCTCGAACAGTATCGCAACGGCGCTACAGTCGACGCAGCCCAGGCTCGACAGATCTTTGATTCGCTGCTGAAGCGGTGAAGGTCATCTACACGCAAGATGCCATTCAGGATCTCCTGGATGCCTACGAGTACCTGATCGGGCGCGGTGATATTCAGCGCGCCGGCCGGATCGATGCCGCGATCGCGCGCGTCGCCGAGCAACTCGCGAGACGGGACTTTGAAGGGCCGGTCATGACCTTGAAATCGGGGAAGCGCGTCCGGAGCTGGCCTTCGCCGCCCTATCGCGTGATTACACACGCGACGAAGATGTGCTCGTCGTTCTTCGCGTGTACCACCAGGCGCGAGAACCCTTAACCGAGTGAGCCGAGGAAGGCAGCGACGGCGGGCCAGTCGTCGCAGCGGCGCGAGCCGGTGACGCCGTCGAGGTCGGGGCCGAAGCGCAGCGTGTGGCCGCAGCCGGCGGCCTGGCCGGCGGCGACGTCGGAGGCCTTGTCGCCGAGCATCACGGAGCCGGCGAGGTCGAGGCCGAGCTCGCCGGCGGCGTCGTGGAGGAGACCGGGGGCGGGCTTGCGGCACGGGCAGCCGGCATCGGGAGCGTGCGGGCAGTAGTAGGCGCCGGCGAACGCGACGCCGGCGCGCGCGAACACGTCGATCACGCGATCGTGGACCGCGCGGGCCTCGGCCTCGCTGACCAGACCGCGGCCGATGCCCGACTGGTTGGACACGATCACGAGCGCGAAGCGGTCCTGCAGCGCGCGCAGCGCGCCGATCGCGCCGGGCAGCGGCTCGACCTGCGCCGGGTCGCGGGGATAGCCGACGTCGGCGATCAGCGTGCCGTCGCGATCGATGAACAGCGCGCGGCGGTGGCCGGCCGGGCTCGATCGATCGCCCTCGGTCATGGCCGCAGGCGGGCGAGCGTGTCGGTCGACGACCGGCCCGGGACCAGCGGCAGGAACTCGATCCGGCCGCCGTAGGCCTCGACGACGGCGCGCTCGGGGATCGGCTTGCCGTCCGGCGGCGCGTAGTCGGCGCCCTTGACGTGGACGTCGGGCCGGAGCTGCGCGAGCACGCGCTCGGGCGTGGCGTCGTCGAACACGAGGATCGCGTCGACCAGCTCGAGGGCGGCGAGCAGCGCCACGCGCTCCTCGCAGCGATAGATCGGCCGCTCGGGGCCCTTGCTGGCGCGCACCGAGTCGTCGCCGTTGACGCCGACGACGAGCACGTCGCCGAACCGCCGGGCGCCGCGCAGCGACGCGAGGTGGCCGACGTGGAGCACGTCGAACACGCCGTTGGTCCACACCACGGTGCGCCTGCGCGCTCGCTGCGCCTCGCGCCACGCGACCAGCTGCTCGAGCGTGCGCTGCTTGGCGATCGCGCCCTCGTCGACGGCCGGGCCCACCCCGGGCAGCGCCAGCTGATGCGCCGCGCCGGCGAACGCCTCGTCGACCACCTCGCAGAACACGTGGCCGATCGTGATGTGGCACTCCTGGATCCGCGCGGTGACCGCCGACGGCACCGCGATGCCGGCATCGCACGCGGCGACGAACGCCGCGCCCTTCTCGCCGGTGAGCCCGATCACCTTCATGCCCCGCGCGCGCGCGGCGGCCGCCGCGGCGACCACGTTCTTCGACGTGCCGCTCGTGGTGATCGCGATCAGGACGTCGCCCTCGGCGCCCAGCGCGTCGACCTGGCGCGCGAACACCTGCTCGTAGCCGTAGTCGTTGGCGATCGCGGTCAGCGCCGAGGTGTCGGTGGTGAGCGCGATCGCCGCGAGTGGCCGGCGCTCGATCACGTAGCGCCCGACCAGTTCGGCCGCGACGTGCTGGGCGTCGGCGGCGCTGCCCCCGTTGCCGCACAGGAGGATCTTCTTGCCGGCGAGCACCGCGTGGCGCACCAGCTGGGCCGCGTGCGCGATCGCGGAGGCGTCGAGGTCGGTCCGCACCCGAGCGCCGTCGACCAGCGTGGCGCGGACCAGCCGCTCGATCGACGCTTCGCTCATAGCCCGCCGGCGTCGGACGATCGCAGGAGCGGCCGCGTCGCCAGCAGCTCGTGCACCTGGGTCATCACGGTCTCGAGGCTGACCGAGCACGCCGCCGCGTTGCCGATCTCGCTCGACGGCTTGCCGACCGCGACGTCCTTGCCGTTGTACACCGTGAACAGCGGGATCGAGTACAGCGGCGGCGCGACGCAGCGCACCCGGCTGCCGACCGGCGCGAACAGGGTCGGCGTGTCGGCGAAGAACAGCCCGACGATCGGCGCATCGACCAGACACGCCAGGTGCATCGGGCCCGAGTCGTTGGACACCACCAGCTTGGCCTCGGCGAACAGCACGAGCAGCTCGCGCAGCGACAGCTCGCCGGCGAGCACGTGGCGGCGCGGCGTCCGGCACAGCTCGGCGATGCTGCGCGCGTAGGGCACCTCGTTGGGCGCGCCGATCAGGCACACCCGGCCCCCGGGCGCCTGCGCGGCCAGCTCGTCGGCGAGCTGCGCGTAGCGCTCCTTGGGCCACTTGCGGGCCTCGGGCGCGAGGTCGGGCGAGGTGTTGGGGTTGATCACGAACAGCGGATCACCGCGGCCGATGCCCAGGCCCGCGAGCTTGCCGCGCAGCTGCGCCCGCTCGAGCTCGCTCGGCGCGATCCGCGGGTAGCGGTAGCGCCCGATCCAGTCGTTGAAGTTCAGGTAGTAGTAGTCGCCGGTCGCGCACAGGTAGACCAGCGACAGGAAGATGTCGCTGGTGTGGAAGTACGCGTTGTAGAACCCGGTGACGTCGAGCAGCTCGCGCCGCCAGTTCTCCGACGTCAGGTAGAAGCCCGCCTTCTGCGGGATCCCGGCGAGGCTGCCGAGCACGAGCGGGAACTTCGCGAAGAACTCGAGGTCGAGCACCAGGTCGCAGCGCGCCCGGCGCAGCGCCGCGGCGACCTCGAGCGTGGTCCTCAGGAACGCCTGCGGCGTCGATGGATCGACGTAGTGGTTGTGATCCGTCATCTCGAGGATGTCGAGCACCGCGCGGTTGGACGAGAACGTGACGAAGTGGATCTCGGCGCCGGGGTAGGTGTCGCGCAGCGCCGCGACGCTGCGGCTCGCCACGATCACCGAGCCCATCCCGAAGAACTTCATCACCGCGACCTTGCGCACCGGCCGCGGCGTGGTGAACGGCTTGCGGAGCCGGTGCGCCGTGGCGAGCACGCTGCAAGCGGCATCCCCCAGCACCCGGTCGAGGCGGCGCATTAACTCGACGTCCATGACGCACAGGTCTATCTGTGGACCGAACCAGGGTCAAGCAATCCGGCCCCCCGAGGTCGGCCGCATCACGCACGCGCCGGTCCTTGCCGCTGTGACGGCAACAACAGCGACAGGATTGTCGTGGTCCGCGGGCGCTCAGCCTGTCTTCCGCGTCGCAGTGGCGGGAGCCGCTGCGGTGGCCTCGACGTCCGGACGGCGGACGCCATGGGTGCGCGGCGCCGCGTGCTGCAGGTAGATCAGCCGCTTGGCCTCGCGGCGCACGTGGGCGACGAGGTCGAGCACGAGGCCGGTCGCCTGGCACACGACGGCGATCACCCCGAGCCCGCTGCACAGGATCGCCGTCGGAAACCTTCTGACCTCGTGGGTGGCGAGGAACTCGAGCACGACCGGCACGCCGAGCACCACCGCGATCAGGGCGATCGCGGCGGCGAGCAGCGAGATGAACATCAGCGGCCGCTCGTTGCGCATCAGGTTGGTGATCGTGAGCAGGATGCGCCAGCCGTCGCGGAACGTGCGCAGCTTGCTGGTCGAGCCCGGCGGCCGCTCCTTGTAGTCGCTGGCGATCTCGGCGACTGGCATCCGCATCTGCATCGCGTGCACCGTGAGCTCGGTCTCGATCTCGAACTCGCGCGAGAACGACGGGAAGCTCTTGACGAACCGCCGCGAGAACACGCGGTAGCCCGACAGCATGTCGTCGATCTGCGCGCCGAACAGCCAGCGCACCAGCCCGGTGAGCACGCGGTTGCCCAGCCGGTGCCCGGCGCGATACGCGGCCTGGTGGGTCTCGATCCGCTTGCCGACGACCATGTCGAGGTTGTCCGCGACCAGCCGGTCGACCAGCGCGGGCGCGATCGACGCGTCGTAGGTGTCGTCGCCATCGACCATCACGTAGATGTCGGCCTCGATGTCCTGGAACATCCGGCGCACCACGTTGCCCTTGCCGCGGCGGGTCTCGCGGCGGACCTCGGCGCCCGCGGCGGCGGCGACCGCTGCGGTGTCGTCGGTCGAGTTGTTGTCGTAGACGTACACCGTGGCGCGCGGCAGCGCCGCGCGGAAATCGGCGACGACCTTCGCGATCGCCGCCGATTCGTTGAAGCACGGGACCAGAACCGCGATCTCCGGATCCGACACGCCCCTCTACACTACACCATTTCCGTCGCGCGGCTCGGCGATCTGCCGGCGCTGCGCGCCCTCAGGCTCGCGCCTCACGTGCCGTAGATCGAGTAGGCGCCGCGGCTGTTCGGATCCGTATACACGATGATCCGGTGGACCCGGCGGACGCCGCCGTTGAGGTCGATCACCTCGCCGGAGCCGGCCGGCAGCCGCGCGTCCATGTCGATCGCCTGGACCGACTGGTCCGCGAACTCGATCGCGATCTTGGTCACGAGCGGCTCACCGCGGACCGCCTCGATGCGGATCTTGCGGAATCGCCCGTTGCCGACGGTGATCATCTGGCGGTCGGTATGCGCGCTGTAGCCGCGCGCGATCGGCACCCAGCGGCCGCGGAAGTCGCTCGCCCAGTGGCTGTTGCCATAGCGATCGTAGTGCTCGCGGCTCCACGTGTGATCGTCGCGGTCATAGCGGGCGGCGTCTCGGTCGCGGTCATAGCGGGCGGCGTCTCGGTCGCGGTCGCGCCAGGAGTCGCGGTCCTGATCGCGGTCGCGCCAGTAGGTCTGCGAAGGTTGCGGATCAGCGGTCGGCCCGGTCGGCCACGCGTATGCCGCCACCGGGATTGCAGTCGCCAGGGCGGTGAGCAAAGCAATGCGTTTCATGACTGCCTCCTTGAAGGTTGTCATGAAGAGGTGCATCCGCCGGGCCGGCGCCGCGAAACGTCGGAATCCGCGACGCCAGAGGCGAGTTCGCGGGCGACGCGACGTGCCCGAGCGCGCAGGTGTGCGAGCCGGCAAACCCACATCATCCGCCGAGCGCGGATTGGACCGCTGGCCGCGCACCGTGCTACGAGTTCGCCTGGCGGCATGGTCGACCCCACACGACCGCTGAACCGGCGGCAGGCGTTCGTGCGTGCCGCGCTGATCGGCGTCGCGCTGGTGTGGTTGACCGGGGCGATCCCGCGCTGGGGGCAGTGGTTCAGCCCGCAGCCGTACTACCGCGCGCAGGCCCACGCGCTGCTCGACGGCGAGCTCGCGCTGAGCCACAAGCCCGAGAGCCTCGCGCTCGATCTGGCCTGGGTCGACGGCGGCGTCCACCAGGTGTGGGGGCTGGGCGCGCCGCTGTGGCTCGCGCTGTGGGAGGCGGTCGGTCGCGCGATCCACCTCTCGCCGTTCCCCGATCGGATCGCTCTGCTGCTGGGCATCGTGCTGGTGCTGTACGCGCTCGTCCGCGCATGGTCGGGGCCGGGGGGCGATCGCTCGGCGGCGTCGCGCGGCGCATTCCTGTTCACCGCGCTCCTTCCTGGCGTGATCGCGATGCTGCGCGGCCACGTCGGCGTCTACGAGGAAGCCGCGGCGTACGCCTACGGCGCGGCGATGCTGCTGCTCGCCGGCACGATCGGGATGATCCGGCGACCGTCGACGCCGTCCTATGTCGCGCTGCTCGCGTTCGCCGGCGCGACGGGCCTGGTGCGCCCGACGGTGTCGTTCTACGGCGCCGCGACGGCGGTGATCGCGACGGCGCTCTACGTGCGCCACCGCCGCTCGCTGCGACGCGCGGCTCGGGCGGTGGCGGTCGCGTCGGGGCTGTTCCTCGCCGGCGGCGGCGCGCTGTACGTCACCAACCTCGTGCGGTTCGGCGACGGCGCCGAGTTCGGCCACCGGCTCAACCTCGAGGACCTGCCGGGCAACCTCTATGCGACCCGGTTCGGCTATCCGTTCGCGGCGGCACCGGCGGGGGCAGCGGCCAGGGAGCTGGTCGGCGGCATGTTCGGCCGGCCGGAGCTCGCGCAGCGCCGCGAGTTCTACGACACCGAGCTCCACGCCGGCCAGTCCGAGATTCCCCGGTGGCGCGAGTACTACGTCACGACGTACACGTGGCCGTACCTGCCGCTCGCGGTGGCCGGCCTGGTCCTGGGCGTGGTCGCGTGGGTGCGCGTTCGCCGGCGCAAGGAGCCCGAGGCTGTGGAGACCGCGCGCGGCCCCGATCTCGATCGCGACACGCGGTGGCTGGCCGCGTGGGCGGTGCTCGGCGGCGCGCCGCTGGTCGTGTTCTACCTGCGCAGCCCGAGCGTGTCGTCGCGCTACTTCCTCGACCTCGCGCCGACGATCGCGGTCCTGCTCGTGATCGCCTGGCGCCACGTCGCGGCGGCGTTCGGCCGGCTCGGCCTGGCCGGCATCGCGTTCGCCGGGCTCGCCCTGTGGTGGGGTGTGTCCGTCATCGGATTCCGCAACCGGCGCGCCTGGCTGCCGCCGATCGGCGCCACGCTGGCCGACGCGGCGACGAGCAAGCTGATCGACCCGCTGCCCGGGCCGCGGCCGCTGCCGCCGGGCGCCTACGACGTCGACGATCCGTGGCTGGCGAGCTACCTCGGCGACCAGTGGCAGTGCCGGTGCTTCATCGACGTCGACCGCGCCCAGGCGTGCGATCACGCCGGCCTGCCGGCGGGCAGCGACGTCGAGCGCGCCGCGGGCGACCAGTGGCGCGCGATCGAGCGCCGCGTCGATCCGGCCCCGGTCTGCGCGATGGCGGACGCACCCCGGACCTGCGCGCTCGACGAGCCGGAGCCGCGCGCGGCGACCGGCGAGGCAATCGACGCCGGGCGATCACAGGTCGAGACCCGGATCGCGCCGCCGGTCCTGTACCGCAACGGGACCAGCTGGGACGCCACGACCGGCGCCGTCGGCGTGGCGACCTACCTGTTCGTCGACGATCCCGCGTACCTCGAGGTCGAGGTCGCGCCGGCCGATCGCAGCCGCCCCGATCCGGGCACCGTCCCGCGCGTGCGCGCCAAGCTGATGCTCGAGGAGCTGCGCCTGGTGGCGAGCGCGTCGACCGCGCGCGGCGTGCGCCTTCTGTTCGCCGGCCCGCGCACGGCGCGCTACCGCCGCGGCCTGCAGGTCGTCTTCCTCGCGTTTGGCCCGCCCGATCGAATCGACCAGCCGGTGTCGGAGTACACTCTGCTCCGCGTGGCATGGCGCGATCCTCGCGAGGAGCAATGACGGGCGCGTCGCGGCCGCTGTGCGCGGCGCTCGTCGCGATCGCGCTCGCCGGCGCCGGCTGCAAGCGGGCCCACGCGAAGCAGCGCTGGGGCATCGGCGTCGCGACGTTCGACGCCACCGCGCTCGGCCTGGCGCGCGCGCGCACCCCCGATCCGTTCGTCGATGCGATCCGGCCCGGCCGCCTGGGGATCCCGACCTACGACGGCTCGAACCAGGCGACCCACCCCGACGTGCTGCTCGAGCGCGACGCCGCGGGCGCGCCGCACCTGACGATGGCGATGACGCCGTATCCGTACTCGGACGAGCAGTTCGAGAACCCCTGCCTCCTGGTCAGCAGCGACGGGACGTCGTTCGCGCCGGCCCCGGGCGCGCCGGTCCCGCTCGTGCCGCCGCCACCCTACGATCACAACGACGACCCCGACCTCCCGCGCGACCCGCGGACCGGCGAGTACGAGCTGCTCTACCTCGAGACCCTGCGCCCCGATCGCCAGACCCTGGTCGCCCTGCGCAGCCGCGACAAGATCACCTGGACGCGGCGCGACGCGATCGTCTACGACCTCAAGGCCGGCGCGCAGTTCATCGTGTCGCCGGCCGCGATCGATGAAGGCGGCGTGACCCACCTGTTCTACGTCGACGCCGACGTCACCCGCCGGGTCATCTACGCGATGACCTCGGCCGACGGCGTGACCTGGGACCCGCACAGCGCAGCGCCGATCCAGCTCGCGATGGGTGCCGTCGATCCCACGGGGGAAGGCCCCCGCCCCGCCGGCAAGGCCGTCGGGGTCCCCAACCCCCCTGATCGGCTGTCGCCGATCAAGGCCTGGCACGTCGACGTGATCCGCGGCGACGGTGCCTACGGCCTGCTGTTCAGCGGGTAACCTCGTGACCTGGACGCTGCGCGCCGAGCCGCTGCTGTCCTGGAAGGATCCGGCGCTCGGCGTCGACACCCTGTACCGCAGCACCGGCGTGGTCGAGCACGGCACGCTGGTCGTGTGGTACGCGATGCAGTACCGGGAATGACGCGGTGACCTCCGTGGCGACCCCCGCTCCTGCGACCCGCCCGGACCGGCCGGCGCTCGGCGGTTGGCTGCGCGCGCTGTTCGTCACCTACCTCGCCGCGACCGCCGTCCACATCAGCATCGTCGTCGCGCACGAGCCGTTCGCGTTCGATGCCTGGAACGTCGCCGTCGACACCGGCGCGCGGCCGTTCTCGTTCGGCCGCCTGTTCGACTACGGCATCCTCGAGTACACGCACGCCAACCCGCGGATCGGCCAGTGGCTGGGCTACCTGGCCTACAAGCTCGTGTGGTTCGCGCCGATCGCGACGCCGCTGGCGTTCCTCGCGGTGTCGCTCGCCGTCACCGTGCTCGGGCTCGGGCGCTGGCCCGCGTGGCGGCGCGGCCGCGATCTCGCGCTGTGGGCGATCGCGCTCGGCAGCCTGTGGTTCGCGCTGCCGCGGATCGGCATGATCATGTTCTGCCGCGCCTACTGCGCGAACTACCTCTACGGCGCTGCGATCCAGCTGTGGTTTGTGGCCCTGCTCCGGCTCGGCTCCGAGGCCTCGCGGTCGCGGCTCGCCATGGCCGGCTACGCGGCGCTCGGCATCGCCGCCGGCATGGCCAACGAGCACACCGGCCCCGCGCTCGTCGCGTTCGCCGTCGGCCACGCCGTGCTGCGCCGCCGCCGGCTCGGCCGGTTCCCGCCGCTGGCCGCCTCCGGCGCGATCGGCGCCGTCGTGGGGTTCGCCGCGATCTTCTTCGCGCCCGGCCAGGGCGAGCGCTACGAGGGCCTGGCGACCAAGGTCAGCCTGGTCGGCCGGCTGCTCCAGCGCGGCGTCACCAGCAACCTCGACATCTACCGCGACTTCGTGATCGGCACAGCGCCGGTGCTCGCGCTGATCGCCGCCGCGCTGATCCTCGACGCGTTCGGCGACACGCCACCGTCCGACGCATCCGGCGACGCCGCGCGCCGCCGCGCCGCGATCCGCCTGCTCGGCTGGGCCGCGATCGCCGGCACGCTGATCACCGCGACCGTGTTCGTCTCGCCCAAGCTCGGCCCCAGGTTCTACCTCCACAGCTGCGCGCTCGTGCTCGCTGCGTTCGTCGGCATCCTCGACGCGACCGCTCCGTCGCCGCGCCGGCTGGTCCCGTTCGCCCTCGTCGCCGCGTTCGCCAGCGTCTACGCCGGCGTGCGCACCGTGCCGCTGTTCCTGCGCCTCGCCGAGCAGAGTGACGAGCGACTCGCGCTGCTGGCCGCCGCGCCGCGCGGGGCGATGGTCACCGTCGAGTCGTTCGATCAGGTCGACGACAGCTGGTGGTTCCTCGGCGATGATCTGCGCAAGCCCAACCAGCGCGACCTGATCGCCGGCTACTTCGGCCTCGGCGGCGTGGTGTTCCGCGCCGTCGACCTCGACGCCCCGCTCGGCGTGTCCGACGTCCGGCTCGTGCCGCACTACCGCGTCACCCCGGCGAGCTGCCGCGACGAGCACGGCGGCTTCGAGATCACCGGGTTCCGCGGCCTCGACGTCGCGTCGATCCAGCGCGCGATGCTCGACGGCGTCGCCCGCACCCGGGCGCGGCTCGCCGGCGCAGGCCAGCTCGAGCGCCTCGACCTCACCGTCGAGCTCGCCGGCGCGCCACCCGCCCTGCCGCGCAGGACCCTCCTCGTCGGCCGCTGGCAGCCCGACCGCTTCGACGCCTGGGCCGGCGCGATCGAGCGCCGCGGCGTCGGCCGGACCCGCTCGGTCGTCCTGCCGCCCGCGCTGCAAGGCAAAGATCTCGAGATCTTCGTCTATCACCTCGGCGGCCCCGCCGGCGGCGTCGCCCGGCGCCTGGGCACCGCGCGCGACGCCCACCTCGACTACCTGCCCTGGTCCCGCGGCGGCTACTGGGCGCTGGCCTGCAACCCCGACGAGTGCTTCGTGATCGCCGCGACCCGCGTGCTGTGATCGATCCACAGGGGGCTTTCCCGCCCCCTCTTTCGTGGCAAAGCCGCGAGATATTCACGACTGGCGACCGCGCGTCGCGTCGCGCGGTTCAGGCTCGATCGACCACGAGTCATCGCGACATCTTTAGCCTGGCACCTCGTGCTAAGAGTCGCGTGATGGACCCCGTGGTGTCGATCGTCGCGCCCGCGTACAACGAGGCGGCCAACCTCGCCGCGTTCGTCGCCGCGCTGACGCCAGTGCTCGACGGGCTCGGCGAGCCGTGGGAGATCGTGTTCGTCGACGATGTCAGCCGCGACGCCACGCTCGGCCTCCTGCTCGCGGCCAGGGCCCAGGACAGCCGGCTCAAGATCGTCGGCCTCGCCCGCAACTTCGGCAAGGACGTCGCGCTGTCGGCCGGCCTCGCGCACGCCCGCGGCCGCGCCGTCATCCCGATCGACTGCGATCTCCAGCACCCGCCGGCGCTGATCCCCGAGCTGGTCGCACGGTGGCGCGCCGGCGCCGACATGGTGATCGCCGTGCGCACGCGGCGCAGCGAGGAGGGCCTGTTCCGCCGCACCGGCGCGCGCCTGTACTACGGCCTGATGCGCCGGATGACCCAGGTCGAGATCCCGCGCAACGCCGGCGACTTCCGCCTGCTCGATCGCAAGATCGTTGACGTCATCAACCAGATGCCCGAGCGCTGCCGGTTCATGAAGGGCATCTTCGCGTGGCCCGGCTTCAAGACCGAGACCGTCGAGTTCCAGGCCAGCGCGCGCGCCGGCGGCCGCAGCACCTGGTCGTTGTGGAGGCTGTGGCGGTTCGCGCTCGACGGCATGTTCTCGTTCTCCACCGTGCCGCTCAAGCTGTGGACGTACCTCGGCGCCCTGTCCGCGACCGGCGCGTTCATCTACCTCCTCATCACGCTGATCCAGAAGATCTTCTTCGGCATCGCCGCGCCCGGCTACGCCTCGCTCCTGATCGTCCTTCTGTTCTTCGGCGGCCTCCTGCTTTTGTCCAACGGCATCCAGGGCGAGTACATCGCCCGGATCTTCGAGGAGGTGAAGGGCCGCCCGCTGTTCGTCGTCGCCGGCAAGTGGGGCTTCGACGAGCCCACCGTGCGCACGGTCCCCGGCACCCCTGCCGATGCACCTGGGCCTCGCGACACGGCATCGTAACCGCTTGCGACATCGTACGAACACTGCCGGCGCGCAGCATGGTCATCACGACCTCGGCGGCCGTCCGTCCGTTTAGATCTGCTGTCTCGTACTGATGGCCTCCCGCGCCGATCTGCACCGACGCGTTCTCGTCACCGCGCGGCGCGCCCGCGAGTGGGTCCCCCTCGGAGAGCGCAGCCGACGCGCGGGGGACCCCCAGCGGGCAGGCGCGAAGCGCCGTGGCCCGCGGGGCTCACCGGCCGAGACAGCACTCCGATCGCCGCGGCGCGACCCGGGAGGAAGCTGCGGAGCAGAGAACGCCCGGGGGGCGCGCGGAGGCGGAGCGGGTCCGAGGGGGAACCCCGAGCGCGGCAGCCGCGCGGGGCTCGCGCATGCGCCGGCGGAAGCGACTTCCTAGCGGCTGGAGACGGCGGTCTCGGCGGTGTTGCCCTCGAGGACGTAGGCGCCGCGGGACGTATGGTCGGTGATGACCACCACCTGCTTGATCTCGTGGGCGCCGCGCAGGTCGAGGTAGGCCGGCCGACGCTTCGCGTCGAGGACCCGGTCGACGTGGAAGACCTTGTGGCTGCCATCCTGGTAGTCGACGCGGACCGAGTGAATCTCGGGCCGGCCGGAGGCGGCGGTGATGCGCAGCTGCGTGAAGGTGCCGGCGTTGGCGCCGAGCACGACGAACTCCTTGCCGTGGCTCGCCGGCGTGGCCGACGCCAGCTCGACCCAGCCCGGGTCGGGTGCCGCGGGCTGCGGCTTTGCGTGTTCGTTGTAGCTGATCCGCTCCGTGGTCTCTTCGGGACCGGGCGCCGCCGACACGAGTGATGCCGACGCTGCGACCAGTACACAGGTTACGATCGTGGTCCGCATGGTGATCGATCGCTGTTGCAGCCGCCATGCCCTCGACGGATCATCGGTCGATGACCGCCGAGATCCCGCACGAGTTGCTCCAGCGACTGCCCAAGACCGACCTGCATTGCCACCTCGACGGTTCGGTCCGGCTCGACACGGTGCTCGACCTGGCCAGGAAGCAGGGCGTCAAGCTGCCGACGTTCGACCGCGGCGAGCTGCACCGGATGCTGGTGGCCGGCGAGCAGGTCACCTCGCTGGACGACTACCTGCGTGCGTTCGACATCACGCTCGGCGTCATGCAGACCGAGGCTGCGCTGGAGCGCACGGCCTACGAGCTGGCCGAGGACGCATGGCGCGAGAATGTCCGTTATATCGAGGTCCGCTACTCGCCGCTGCTCCACACCCGGGAAGGGCTGCGTCCGGCCCAGGTGGTCGAGGCGGTGCTGCGAGGTCTACGGATGGCCAAGCGCGAGCTCGGCATCCGCTACGGGGTGATCCTGTGCGCGATCCGCTCGCTCGGCCCCGAGTCGAGCCTGCGGATCGCCGAGCTGTGCATCGCCTTCAAGAACCGCGGCGTGGTCGGCTTCGACCTCGCCGGCAGCGAGGTCAATAACCCGGCCAAGGTCCACAAGCACGCCTTCCAGCTCGTGGTCGACAACAACATCAACTGCACGGCGCACGCCGGCGAGTCGTTCGGCCCCGACTCCGTGCATCAGGCGATCCACAAGTGCGGCGCCCACCGCATCGGCCACGGCACCCGGCTGGTCGAGAGCGGCGACCTCCTGAACTACGTCAACGACCACCGCATCCCGCTCGAGGTCTGCCCGTCGTCGAACCTGCAGACCCGCGCCGCGACCAGCTGGGAGACCCATCCGGTCGACTTCTTCGTCGATTACGGCCTGCGGGTCACGATCAACACCGACAACCGGCTGATGTCCGACACCAGCGTGACCCGCGAGCTCCACCTGTGCCACCAGCACTACGGCTGGTCGCTGCACACGATCAAGGAGATCATCATCGCCGGGTTCAAGAGCGCGTTCATGCCG
This sequence comes from Deltaproteobacteria bacterium, assembly GCA_005887925.1. GTDB lineage: Bacteria > Myxococcota_A > Polyangia > Haliangiales > Haliangiaceae > JABFXX01. Next base: position 18,341 of record VBLP01000458.1, read on the forward strand.
TACCGCGAGAAGGCGGACCTCGTCGCCGAGATCAGCCGCGAGCTGGCGACCTACCAGGACCCGCGCGGCGAGGTGGCCGGCCGCGTCGGGCTGGTCGAGTCCGACCCCGCGATCGCGGCTCCGGCGGCGCCGCCGGCCAAGCCCAAGCTGGTATCGCAGACCTGACCTCGCTCGCCGGGCGCGCAATCATTGCCGCGTCGATGGCGAACCGCACATGGAACGCATTGCCGCGCCGATCGTCTGGCGCCGCCGCGGTCGAGTTGATACGGTGGGCGGTGATGGGACGCACGCGCGGACGGAGAGCCCGCGGCGGGGTCGTGGCGATGCTCTGCCTCGTCGCGCTCCTCGTCGCCCGACCGTCGCCGGCGTACGCCTGGCAGCCCGGCTGGGTCACCGATCTCGAGAATGAAGTCAAGAAGTGGCAGGACGAGCTCGACGCGAGCCTGCAGCGCATCAAGGACAAGGCCGAGGCCGCCAAGCAGAAGGCCAGCGCCGATCTGAAGCAGCGGATCGACCAGGCGCGCCAGATGCTCGAGGACCTCAAGGCCGGCCTCAAGCAGGTGATCGCCCAGCAGAAGCAGGAGTGGACGGCGGTGATCGTCAAGCGGCTGCGCGAGGTCACCGCGATCGCCGGCGAGCTCGCCGCGGACCTCGACGGCATCATCTCGGGCGGCCTGCACGACATCCGGTTCCAGGCCAGCCGGCTCGCCACCGGCGTCCGCGGCATCACCACGGATCTGATCGCCCAGGCCGGCGCCAAGCTCGAGAACGCCGAGCTCGTCGACGGCGCGGTGATCTCGCAGGCGGTGACCCGGGGTCGCTCGCAGGCGCTGCTCTGGGGCGGCGTCGTCGCGATCGGCCTCGGCGTGCTGCTCGCCGGCGTCGCGGTCCCGGCGTTCGGCCGGCGGCGGCTCGCGTTCGCCATCGTCGCGGGCATCGCGGCCGCCGGCGCGGTCGGCGCGGGGATCTACCTCGTCGTCGACCACACCCGCCAGGCGACCACGCCGGTCGCGCTCGGCGTCACCACCTGCCCCGCGCTCGGCAACGCGCAGGCGCTGATCAACCGGCATGTCGCCGGCGGCCCCGCGCCGAGCCGCACCGAGGCCGACCCCGTGATCCAGAAGCTCCAGGTCTGCGCGGCGCTCGCGGCCGACGACAGCCTCGCCGACGTCGTCCAGCGCCAGCTCACCCAGCTCCACAACCCTCGCTAG
>VBLP01000099.1:0-14053 GCA_005887925.1 Deltaproteobacteria bacterium
CCGCCTTTCGAGAAACCGAAATCAGATCGATCGGTTACGCGCCTAACCGATCGGCATTGCTGCTAGACTGGGCTAAAGTCGAAGCTTCCGTAGCGCGAAGCAGAGCTTCATTCAAGTTGCTGCTTGACTTCTTCCTCGAAGCGCGTCAAGTGCAGCGCCTGGATGATCGGAGCGATGCACTGCGAAGCTAGTGCCGGAGGAAGGGTATAAACAGCGAGGTAGGCTTGGGCCGCGGTAGGCTTGCTGCGCAGATCTATGAGCAATTGAGCGAACCAGGAGAAGTCTTCTGCAGCATATCGGCGTCGCTGTCTGCCAACGACATGGACGCCGATCTCACGAATCAGATTGGCCTGCGTGTCCGAGAGCCCCGGAGGTGCTTCTGGCAGCAGCGCGAAGAGCGCTCGCACGATATCGCTGAGCTGGGCACCGGATGGCTGCAATGCGGCCTCGATCAATTGTTCGAGGACTTGACTCGACCAGTGCGGATCGCTCGTGTGGATGCCCAGTCGCAGCATCATCAAGCGAATCGCAGTGACGCGGCGAACAACCGGCACGGGAGCCTCTCCGCTCGGTGCATTGATCATGGGGCATCCAAGAAAAGCAAAGGATGCTTCGAATCCGCGGCGTATGCGTTCATCGGCGGTCATGAATGAACGGCATGTCGTGTCACTGAGCGTGCCGATGGTGCGAAGTTCGCGCTCCGCAGACGTGATGATGGTGTTCACGGATGCCGCCTGTCAGTCACGCAGCTGATCGTGCGTCGCCGCGGGTGGAAGAAGATGGCTAGAGTTCGGAAAGCAATTGGGGTCCGGCTACGCAGCCTTACGCCAGCCGCTCGAACAGTACTTGCACCGGATTGACTCTTCCCTCCATGAGATCTTGCGCGAGTATACCAGATAGCTTGGATGCGAGGAGATAGCAACCATCGGAGATGAACTGGGCGCTTTCAAGGGCTTTCCGGTCGAGGACGACTGATTCGAACTCAGTCAGTTCAGTGCCCGTGATGGTTACACGCGCCCAGTTCTCGTGGCCGCATGCAGGGCATCGCCACATCTCGAGCAGGCGGGTGCGACCGTCGACTGACACACGACCAGTGGTAATGTAGCTCGACGCCATGATGTCTTGCTCTCGTACCTCAAGAGGCTCGAAGTGGAAGCCGATGCCGAGCTCGATGCCGCTGGCGTCGTCGCGCAGGTGGGTCTGCATGTTGGTCGACGAGTCGGCGGCACTCATCGTGCCACAGTTAAGGCATTTCATTGCTGCTACAAAGTAGTCGTACATGGAATCGTCTCAGCTTCGGTTCATCATTGTGCGATCGGAATCACTTTGATCGTGCGCTTCTCGATGGTTACGGTAAATCCATCAGGTTTCAGCTCTGGGAGTGTCCTTCCGCCTATGTTCTCCAGATCGATTCCTGCCTCAGTTGCGAGCTTATTATAGATCGATTTGTCTCCTGTGACAAAGGTGGGAACCACGCCAGCTTCTCTCTTGGCGAAGAACACATCCGTGAGGAGCGCACGATCGGCGGTGCCCTTGCTGCCGCCGAGATTCATCGACTCGAGCCGAGACAAAAGTAACTTGTACTCATTGGAGTCGCGTAACACGGTGATCGGCAGACCCTTGGTAGCCAGGACGCCGCCCTCGACTTCCCCTACCGTGACATTTGCGACTCGGAGCTCCGTGCCGGGCGGCAGATTCTTGATGTAATTCACGCGGGCGATCTCGCCTGCATTCATCGTTGCCTTGAGCGTCGGGTCCGCGTCCTTCATGAGTGCAATCGCGGTGTTCGAGTCGATGACGATCGACCTTGTTCTGACGCCGGTGGTCTCAGCAAGCTCCTTTGTCATTCCGGCGGTCATTCGCTCCATGAACGTATCCAGCCTATCAAATTTGCCCTTCGCGGCCCACTGACGAATCATCTTGGATCCGCTATCGGCGCCGACATGATCGATGACCAGCGCCAGCCGCTCCGGGTGCTTGACGCTTGCGACGATTCCCTCGAGTTCAGTGGCTGGGAAGACATGTAACAGGGCCTCCAGCTTCGCTGCATCACCGATCTTAGAGAGCAGCTTGTCGAGCAACGTTGGGTCCTTGACGAGAGCTCCGAGAGCCTCTGCTCTTGTCCAGGCCTCCTTCACCTTCGCGAGCTCTTCGGGCGTTAGATCGCCGAGCTTGGCGGCGAGACGCGCCTGCAACCGAGGATGTCGAGGGTGATGCGAACGGCACCGTCCTCGAACGCCTTCTCGAACCGCTCGACGTACGCGGCGAAGTCGTCGATCGAGGCGAAGCCGTACCGAGCGAGTTGCTTTTCGAGTTGCTCGCGCGCCTCAGGCGCCTGGGCCTCCATCGGCGTGGTGCGGTATTCGCGATAGAGCTTGTACACCTCCTCGAGGCCAAGCAGCTTGTTCTGGACTGTCGCGCGCTCGGTGTCGGCCTGCTCGCGCTCGGCGAGCTCGCCGCGATAACCGTCGATCGTGGCTTCGAAGGTCGCGAGGTCCGAGGTGGTGCCGGTGATCTTGTTCGTGTAGTCCGCCGCGGCGCCCGGGGGCAGCGCCTCGATCTTCTTCGCGATGCGGAACAGCTGATCGTAGTCCGCGGGGGTGAGGTCTCGGCCTTTGATGCTGATGTGGATCAGCGCCCTGACCTTGTCCGGCAGGTTGGCGATGTAGTGATGCTGGAACAGGACCTCATCCCGAAGCGATCGCCATAGATCGGACTTTCCGGACTCGTTCGGCTTGATCTTGGCGCCGGGCGCGGTGCCGCTCGCGGCGTAGTACCTGCGATCGATCTCGGCGAGCAGTGCGGTCTTCTCGTCGGACGCGGGTTGTGCCTGGAAATCCTTCGCACGCGCGTCCGCGCCGGCGACGTTGCCGGTCGCGTCGGTGTCGATGCCCTTGGCGGCGTTGGCCGCGCCGCGCGTGCGATGGACGAGGGACGCTTCGAACAGCACCTCGACGGGGCTATCGGCGGGTGTGTAGGCGTCCTTGACGTTGTGCCACCGGGAGGAGATGGCGGCGGTGCCGAATACCTGGAGGTTCGCGGCGGCCTCGAACTCCTCGCGCGTCATCGGCTTCCCGATGGTGATCTGGAACGGGATGAACTCCTTCTTGCCCTTCGAGGTCTTCTGGGGCTGGCCGGTCGGCGCCTTCTGGATCGGTGCCGTGGATGCCGCGCTCGTGTCCACCGCATCGGCGGTTTCGGGCTGGTCGAGCTCCTCGACCCGGGGCTGGGGGCCCGGCGGCTCGTCGTTGCCCGCGTCGGGATCGGCCTTCGCCTGCGTGGGAGCATGGTTGGCGGTTGCGGCTGGCGCCTCCGCCGATTGCGGACGGGTTCCCGCCTGCGGTGTGGCAGCTCCCTGGCCCTCTGCAGCCCGCGCAGCCTTTGCGCCCAGCTCGTCTGCCTCGCGTTCGAGCGCCGGGTCGTTGTTGGCCGGCGCGCCACCGATCTGCGCGGTCGCAGGCACGCGACCTTCGGCCTGCTGCTTGACATGCGTGAGCTCGTGTCCGAGGAGCTCGAGGCCCTGCGGGCTGCCGGGATCGAATCGCCCGGGCGCGAAGAAGTTTTCGGTGCCACGCGTGAACGCCTGGGCGCCGATCGCCTGTGCGTAAGCGTCCTGGTGCACGCGTACCGCGGCGAAGCCGGCGCCGAGCGCGGCCTCCATGCGCGCTCGCACGTCGGGCGGCAGCGGCGACCCAGCTCCTCCTTTGGGCGGTGCCGCTCTATCGGCACTGGCGGCGCCGGCGGCCGTTGCCTTGCGTTGTGCAGGTCCGGCAACCGGGGAGCTCGCGGCGATTCTCGCGTCGGGGTGCGCCGGGGGTCCGAGCGCCAGGGCAGGCGTACCATCAGCCGAGTCGCTCCCGACATCATCGCGACTGGAGGAGCGCTGGATAAGCCCAGTGAAGGGTGGCGGCTGCGCGCTGCCGACGAGATCGGGCGAGGCTGTACGTTGAACACCAGCCGCGGGCCCCGCGTTCCGCGGCTCGGTGCTGGACGAGACGGCAGGCGATGCTGCCGCCAGCTGCTGGACGAGCGTCTGCTTTCCCGGTGCGAGGGGAGCCTGACCCTGTCCCGGCTGTACGAAGCTGTTCGCTCCGGGCCCTGGTCTCGATGAACCTCGGCGATCATGCTCGGACATCTGGACTCCCTCCGCCCATCTCGTCGATCCCCGCCGCTTGGCGACCAGAGCCTATCCGAGTGGCTCTACCAGCTGCGAGCCCGCCGACGGCAAACCTTGCCCGCGACGCAGGAATCGTACGGCGCCGTACTGGGTTAGCTCTTTCCCATCTCAGAGCCCTTGGCGTCCGCAGCTGTGTCCCATGCCTCGTCATACCCGCACCTACGGCCGGGCTTCACCGGATGCGCCCGGTTCCTCGTCGAATTGACGGGTCCGCTTGAAGTTCGGCAGGAACCGTCCGCGCGGTGCATCAGAGCGAAGACGCCGACCGGGTTTCTACGGGCGCGGAACATGAGCCCGTCTGCCATACAGCACGGAGAAGGTCCGGACCTGCTTCGCCAAGGCATTAGCAGACGCCGTCGGTTTCTCGATCCAGGAAGCACGAACCGACGACCGGCGTGAGCCGATGGACAAGCGTGCACCACCTGGTGCGGAGATAGCACCGACGAGCTTGGAGCCCGATATCGATCAACTGTGGACCCGGACGCGAAGCAGCCTACCGACCTGCCGCGGTGCGGGTCCATACGACAGGCCGCACGTCCCGCGGCCGGCTCGCGCTACTTGTTGGCCGCGACGACGACGGCGACTCCGCATATCTTGAGGTCAGTAGGCACGACGACGGCGACTCCGCATTCCTTGAGGCCAGTGGGCCCCCCGACCGCACCTGTATCGAACTCGGTTCCAGCGACGATGCGGGTGAGCTGCATGGCAGACAGGATCCCGGAGCGTTTCCCGGCGCACGAGGAGCGTGGCAGCGCCAAATGCGTGCCCATAGGACAATTTCTCACATCCTTGAGCAGCGGGTGAACGGGTGCTATGGTGAGTGAGTCGTTTAATTTCAAGCGCTTGACTCGTTTGATGGCCAAGAGATATCTCTTGACCATGCGGCCGTACCTCGACCAACTCGTCTTTGTCGGCGCATGGTGTCATGGCCTTGCTTCGGCTAGTTCCAGCAGCCGTCGGGCAGCGGCGGCGACGGCAGGTCGTCGCTGAGGCCGGTCGCCTCCACACGCTCGAAGCAGGCCTGCTTGTCCTGGGTGGTCAGCTGGTACGTGCCGCGCACCTCGACCGGCTCCGGCGGTTCGTAGCGGCCCTGGCCCTGGCGCTCCAGCGTGCTGATCTCGATCTGGATCCGCCCGCCGGGGGCGTAGGTGTACTTGCCGCTGAACCGGCAGCACTTGTCGCACGTGTACCAGTACCTGCCGTCGGAGAAGAAGCTGATCGCCGCGCACGCGGGGATGTCGCCGTCGCCCGCGGGGCGGGAGAATCCGCGGTGGTCGAGCGCGGCCCGCACGACCTCGCCGAACGCCTGCTGGAATGCGGGGAGGTCGCGCAGCGCTGCCAGATCGCGATCGGTTTCGAGCCGGTGCACGACGTCGAGGTCGGGCGCGCGGTCGATCAGGAGCCGGATCTGGGCGATCGCATCGTCGGCGTGGCCCTGCAGCGCGGCGACGCACGCAAGGTTGTACGGCGGCCAGCTCCAGGTCGGATCGATCTCGGCCGCGTCGCGCCAGCTCTGCACGGCGGCGTCGAGCTGCTTGGCGGCGAGCGACTTCATCGCCCGATCGTGCAGGCGCCTGGCAAAGTCCCGGCTCGCCACGGCCGGCCGGTACGCATCCTTGGCCGCGTCGTAGACGTGCACGAGTTGCTCACCGGACGGCGGGCCGCAGGGCCCGCTGTCGCTGATGCAGAACGTGGTCTGGATCATGTCGAGGTGCCCATCGCGATCGAGATCGCGGAGCTCGACCGTCGCGACCTCGACGTCGTGGAACGACAGCTCGGTCCTGGCGACGTCGTCGCCCGACAGGAGGTACACGCTGCGCCGCGCATCGACGGCCCGAGACATGAGTCCGCGAACCTCGCGCGCGTCTTCCTTCTCGGTCGCGAGCTCGAGGTACAGCTCCAGCTTGCCGTCGCCGTCGACATCGGCGACCAGGACGTGATCGTAGCTGCGCACGGTGCATCGCAGCTCGGAGAGCGCGCGCGAGCTGATCGCGAGCGCGCCGCCCGTCTCGGCGCTGCCCCCCGGACCGGGCGGACCGAACACCGCCCGCACCACGCCCAGCGCCACGCAGTTCTCGTTCAGCCGGATCTGCTTGTAGCGATACCGGTGTCCGTTGCGGGAGATGTCCTCGTCGGTCTGTGATTCCTCTCCGTCGAACACGCTCGCGAGCTTGCCCTGGCAGTGCTCGCGGCCCACCTTCCGGTCGGGCCACCTCGCCATGCAGTCCTCGTGGACACTGTACTCGTAGAGCGCGAACACCTCGCGGCCGCCATCGGGCCGCGGGACATCGATGACGTGATGCAGCGCGACCGGCGCGCGACTCTTGTCCTTCAGCGCGGACCGGATCCGCTGCCGCAGCGCGTCCGGAACGGTCTCGCCGGGCAAGTACACGGGCCGGAACCGCGACGCGAGCGGATCGGAGCTCTGCGGCCCAGCGTCGGTCGCCGCCCCGGCGTCGCGGGCAGCACCGCCGCGCGTCTCTGCGACCTTCGCCGGCGCCGGGCTCGCGCCGGGCGCGGATGCCGGCTTCTTTCCAGAATCGCAACCGAGGCCCAGGCCGGCAGCCACCACGAACACGACGAGCACACCCTTCCACGTGACGCGCATGGCTCCTCCCCGACGCGATTGATCGCTGAACCGCTCCTCGCGGAGCGGCCATCGCCCCACGCTATCACGAAGCACCGGCGGCGAGCAGTACGGCGAGCTGCGGCGACAAGCTGCGGGTGTGGGCGCTGCCCGGCGCGCGGCTAGCGCTCGATCGCGAGCCGGCCGGACAGGACGCGCCGCTCGACGGCGGCGGCGTCGAACCCGCGGTCGAGCGCGTCCTCCGGCGATAGCCGCAACAGATCGATCGACCACGCCACCTCCGTCGCCCCGGGATCGACGAGCTCGAAGTCGAGGCTCGCCGGTGGCCCCGCTCCCGGCGGTGGGACCCGCGTGTCGTCGACCTGCCCCAGCAGGTGCCCGCTCCCGTCGTCGGTGATGGTCTGCGCGAAGTGGCGCATGAGCACCTCGCACCGCCGGGCGGCGCCGGCGCGCACGGTCAGCACCACGCGGCGGAACATGTCGCCGGTCGGAAACGCGTGGCCGATCTCTCCCGGTGCGATCACCACGGTCACCCGGACGGTGCCGCCACGCCGCCGTGCCTGGCCCGACACCCGCACGGCGCGCGCCATCAGCGCCGGATCGTCGAGCGTGCGGAACGCGTGGCTCCGGTGGCTCCCGCCGGCCTCGCCGGCGCGCGGCATGTGGCATTCCTGACACGGCCGGTCCGCATAGCGGCTCTGCGACCACTCGACGACGGTGTTCTGCAGCGGCCGGCCGGGGTGATAGCGGACCCGCTCGCCCGGCCCGGGGCGGGGAAAGTCGAACTGGTGACAGCGGGCGCAGAACGCTGTGGTGGCCAGCCGAGCATCGCGCTGCGCTGCGTGCTCGCCGCCGCCGCCGCCCCGGACCCCGAGTACGTGGCCGTCGCGCACGTGGCAGACCGCGCAGTCGATGCCGCGCGCCGCGTGCGCACCGCCGGACGCCCCCGGCGACGCGTCGCTGTCCGGCGCGGCGGTCGGCACGGCGACCGTGCTTGCCGCCGGACCGGGTTCCGGCGCGTCGCACGCGAGCGGCGCGTGGCAGTGGCGGCAGAACGTCTGGCGAGTCAGCCCATACTCGGCCTGGAAGATCGGATCGGTCCACGCGCGCGCGTGCGCCGAGCTCGCCCACTCGGCTGCGATCTCGGCATGACACACGGCGCAGTCGCCCGGCGCGGTGCCAGACACGCCGGGGGGCGGATCCCCGGGCGCCACCGGCCCACCCTCGGCCGTGAACAGCTCGGCGTGCGACGGCCCGGCGTGTGGCAGCGGCGCTGCATCGCTGCCTCCGCGGCCGGGCGCCGCGCACAGCGAGCCAGCAGCGATCGCGCCGGCGGCGATGGCCGTGATCGCGCTCGCCGTCCTGACCCTCACTCGACCAGGCTATCACGCCGGGATCTGGGGAAGGATGGCCTCGCTCCCGCGGCAGGGTCAGGCGTTCGCTGCGGGGCCCGCGGCCTCGCAGCGTCACGCGGGCGGCGAAGCTCCTCTCGATGTCCTACGGATCGCTGTCAGACTGGTTGGCGCGCCGGTCGCTGCCCGGCAAGGCTGCGATGGCCGACGAGGACAAGAGGAGCCGGAAGGAAGATAGATGGATGCGGAAGTCGGCGTCGAGAGTCAGCCAATCGGGGCTCGCCGCTGCGACCGTCCGGCGACCAGCGAGACGATCCATCTCGCCTGTCCGATCACGGAAGCCGTCGCCGGTGACCGGCTAACTGGTCTGGAACATCCCGAAATCACTGGTACCGGCAAGTTTGCCAGTAGGCAAGCTCGCCAGTAGGCAAGTTTGCCGGTAGGCAAATCTGCCGGTACGCGAGTCTGCCCGACAGAGCGTCTCCCATGACATCCCGCTCGAGGCCTGAACAAGGGCAGCGCCCGTGCAGCCTTGTTGACGTGGCACGGACGATGCTCCATTTGTCGTGATGGCGCATGCTCGGATGCGCTTGGACTCGCCGGAGTGGTAAGACGTCGCGATGGTAGCTTCGGTCCGGGTGGTCACAAGGTCGCGTCCATCGGGCGCGTTCAACGGCGTCAAGGTTTTCGTCGCGACGAAGTTTGCGGACCGCGAGCGTCTCGGCGAAACGGTCACGCAATGGCTTGCGGAACATCCGGCATTCGATGTCGTCGACATGGTGGTGACGCAGTCGAGCGACGAGGCGTACCACTGCGTCACGATCTCGGTGTTCTACTTCGAGAAGAACGCGCGTCGGAGGGACGGAGCGTAGGTCGAGCCATCGTCATGAAGCGGCGGGCCGCAGGTTACTCGCCGTGGCCCGCTGTTACGGCGCGGACTCCACGGCTCCGGGATGATGCTCACTGTCATGGTCCCTGGTGGCCGCCGCGATCTTGCATGTTCTGCTCGACCGTGCGGACGATGATAGCCGCCAAGGTGAGGTGTGTGTTGCCTCGCCAGTGCTCGACCACTCGGATGAAGCGAAACTGCAGCGTGGTCGCCAGGTGCTGGAAATCGGGAGTCTCCTCCTCGGGAGCCAGGGGGAAGTCCTCGACCATGGGAACATCCTCCTGGCGCTCGAGCCTCCGCTCGAGGCTCTTGGCAGCGGCGCGGTTCCAGTCCTGCACGGACCGCACGCCCGCGAGCTCGCGCCGCATGGCGGCCTCGGCAACTCGGGGGTCGATCACAGTGACGTCGTGGTCGAGCATGGCCATCAGCTTGTCCGGCTGGCCTTCGTCTGCGGCGAAGCATCGGTTGACCAATCGGCACCGCATGGCCACGACCTCGAGCCCGAGCCGGGGAGCGAAGAACCTGGCTCCCGCGATCGCTCGCTCGAACGAGTTGGTCTCCAGCGTCATGGCTTCGTGCTCCGGGAAGCGGATGCGCCCGAGGACGATGGGCCGCTTCTTCTTGGGCACATCGTCATAGCCGCCGGCCGGGAATCGCAGCGACGCGGCCTCGGCGTGATACAGCCACTGCCAGCATCGCTCGATGGGAGCCTCGACCATGCAGCGGAGCGCCGTGAGCTTCCTGATCACGAAGGACGGGTCCGGAACGGCATAGTAGAGCCGCACCGGCTGGAAGGGCTCGTTCGTCATCGTCACGAGGAGGTATCGTTCCTTCGCGGGCCCGGTCTGCATGAGCTTGTTCCTTTGTCTGCTGGTCAACGAGAAACGCGATCCGCGTTCTCGTCGGTGGCGAGATGGCACTTCTTGTACTTTCGAGCGCTGCCGCACCAACACGGCTCGTTGCGGCCAGGTCGGCGTTCGCGTCGCGCTGGTGCGGCCGGCATGACGCGTTCATGTCGACCGGCCGGGGCCACGATGACCTCGCGTCGGTGCGACTCGATCATTGCGTCGAGCTTCCGCGAAAACACCTCAGCCGGCTCGCGACCGCGACGACACTTGAGCTGTTGCTCGGGGGTCAGCGTGCCGCCCAGCTCCTCGATCGCTGCGCGCAGCTCGATGAGCGCGTGATTGGCCAACGGGCTCGCACTCTCGACGATCGTGTACCGGTCGAGGGCTTCGAGCAGATGCGGGATGGCGCGTGGGTCGTCGTAGATCGCCAGGTGCCAGGTTGCCGGCGCCGAGCGACGGCTCGCGCCGAAGCTGGTCGATCAGGATCTCGAAGATCCGATCGTCGTGGATCTGACACTCGGCAAGGACGGCGCTGAGGCTGTACCGGAACGTCGGGTCCGCGCTATCGGCGAACGCGCGGATCGCGGGCTCGGTGACGGCGGCGCCGAGCTCGGGTAGCACCTGGATGATCTTGTCGTGCAATCGATCGTGCGCTTCGGTACCAGCGAGCACCCGCAGCATCGGCTCGACGGCAGCCGCGGCGTGCAGCTCACCGAGCAGTTGCGCCGCGTGAGTGGGTCCCCAGCCACCGGCCGGCGACGTCGCAAGGGCGTCTTCGAAGATCTCCAGCAGCGCCGGCACGGCGGCCTGGCCGAGAGCGAGGATGTCGTCGCGGATCTCGTCTGGCAGCCGGTAGTTGGTGTCGATCAGCCGATGAACGACACTCCGCGCGTGGCTGTTGGCGATATCGCTGGCGATCTCGGGCACCGCGATCTCCTGTGTCATCGGTGCATCGCCGGGAACATCGCCTTGTGCCGCTTCACCATGTCGTGGGCAAGAGCACGGAACTCGACGGCATCCGGCACGTTGGGGAGCTTGCTCAGCGTCTGTGCGAGCAGCTCCTCTCGTTCGTCGTCCTCGACAAGTGCGAGGTTCCAGAACACTGCACCCAGATTGAGCATCTTCTCCATCTGGGTGTCGTCGTCGCATCCGTCGAGAAGCGGCTGGACGAAGCGCATCAGCTGCGCGGCAGGACCTTCGCCGCGATCCTTGGCCGCATAGAACTCGACGGCGTGGTCGAGGACACCCGCCGGCAGATCGCGACCACCGGAGACCAGCAACGGTCGACCGCGGTGGTGGATGAGCCGCGACGCTGGTTGTGGTGGTGGCGCGAGCGCGCGCTGCGCCGCTTCGTCTTTCGCCAGGCAGCACTTCTTGTACTTGATGGTCGAGCCGCAGTGGCAGGGTCCGTTTCGGCTGGGCACGATGCGACCGTAGCCGCCAGGTCTGACGGCGCGGGAACGACGGCCTTGACCGCAACGGGAGACCCGGAGCCGAGCCTCGCAGCGGCTGCCATCCGGACCGCCGGATCCTCAAGATGCTCGCCGCGCGGTGGCAGCTCTTCGATCGAAAGTCCTAAGAATCTAGCTAGTTAACGGGTGGAGATAAGGGGGATCGAACCCCTGACCTCGTGAATGCCATTCACGCGCTCTCCCAGCTGAGCTATATCCCCGTTTCCGAGAGCTGGGGTTCTACTGGCGAGGGATGGCTGTGTCAAGCGTCGTGGTCGTCGGGGTCCTGGGGCGGGGTCTTGGGGGGAACGTCGTCGGGATGCATGTAGTCGGCGAGGTCGTCTTCGTCGAAGCTGATGCCGCCTTTGCGGGTTGGATCGCGGGGGAGGGTGGGTCGGTCGGGACGCTCGGGAGTCGATGAGCGGTCGGGGCGATCGGCAACAGCGGCGGGGTAATCGGGGCGATCGGAGATGGTGGCGCGGTCGGCGCGATGGGGACGATCGGGGACGGTGGGACGGTCGAAGCGGTCGGCGCGGTCGGCGCGGTCGGCGCGCTGCGGGCGATCGGGGACGGTGGGACGATCGGAGCGATTGGCGCGCTCGGGCCGCTCGGGCCACTCGGGCGGGTCGGCGGTGGGTGGGGCGTCGTCGATCTGGGGGCGCCACATGCCTTTGATCGGCTTGGTCGGGGCACGGGCGGTGGTGGATTCGCGGTTGTCGGGGCGCACGGGGACGGTGCGGCGGCTGAAGCGATCGGGGGGAATGCCGGACGAGACGGTGCCGTCGTCGTCGTCGTGGGCGGAGCGGCGCGGGCGGCCGTCGCCGGGGGAGGGGCGGCGGGGGCGGGACGGGAGGTCGTCGCGGGTGGAGCGATCGTCGAAGCGGCGGCGGGTGGGGGCGCGGGGGAGGTCGTCGGCGTCGGGGTCGGGGTCGTCGGGGGAACCGTGGTCGAGCTGGTCGAGCTCGCGGATGAGGGCGCGGGCTTCGGGGAGCTCGGCGAGATCGATCTCGCCGCGGCGGATGAGATCGAGCACGATCTCGCCGAGATCCGCGAGCGCGTCGGTGCGCCGCCGCGTCGCGAGCGCGTCGTCGAGGCGCGATCGGCCTTCGCGCGCGCCGCGTTCGAGCGCGTCGCGGACGACGCCGGCTTGCGCCAAGGTCGTACGCAGGAGCGTACCGAGCGCATGGCGACAGGGTAACATCTGGGCTACCGTCGGAGGCCCCGTGAGAATTGGCAGGCTGCTGATCGGCTTGGTTGCGGTCGCGGCGTGTTCGCCGGCGGAGGTGCCGCAGGTGGCGATTCCGCCGGTGTCGACGGGGAAGGTGCGGGTGCGGGTGTTCACGGAGCCGTCGCCGGTGCGGGCGCTGGCGCCGGCGGGGCGGTTCGTGTTCGTGGGGACGGATCACGAGCTGGAGCGCTGGGATCTGAACGGTCAGGTGCTGACGCTGTCGGCGGATCAGGGGCTGTCGGGGAACCGGGTGGGGGCGCTGGCGCCTGATCCGGAGAGACGGTGGGTGTGGATTCTTACAGAGGGGGGGTTGGGGCATTACGATGCAGGGGCGGAGCTGTATCAGGAGATGCCGCCGCCGCCGGCGTCGGTGGGGGTGGACTTTGCGACGCTGGCGAAGGAAGCGACGGCGAGCGTGGCGCCGGCGGAGGATGGCGGGGTGTGGCTGGCGAGCTTGCACGGGCTGGTGTACGTGAGCGCGCAAGGGGGGTGGACGCTGACGGCGATCAAGGAGCCGATTCGCGCGCTGGCGCGGGATCGGGCGGGGTGGTTATGGGTCGCGGCGAAGGGCGGGTTGATCGCGCGCAAGCCGACGGGAGAGATGGTGCGCGTGGGGGCGGCGCAGGGCTGCGCGGTGGCGGATCCGCGGATCGTGGTGGAGCTGGTGGATGACCAGATGCTGGTGATCGGGGCGGATGGGGAGGGGCACGACCGGCTGGCGTTTGGCAGGCAGCTGTCGTGGGTGAAGTACCGGGCGCTTCCGGAGATGCACTGGGATGCGGCGGCGCGGCGCGGGGCGGGGGCGGTGGTGATGGGGGGCGAGCGGGTGTACCGGATCGCGCCGGCGAGCGCGGGGCAGGTGCGGCCGCTCGCGCGCGAGGGGATGCGGCTGGTGGCGGTGGTGGGGAACAGCGCGACGGAGTGGACGATCGATCCGATCGACCTGGTGGTCCCGCCGGGGGCGGTGATGGTGGGCTCGGCGGACGAGCAGCTGCTGATAGGGACGCGGGACCTGGGGACGGCGCGGTATCGCGAGGGGGACGCGCATCCGCGGGACTGGCTGCGGCGCAGGCAGATGTTTCAGGACGCGACGACGCTGAGCGTGGCGTGCGCGCGGGCGCAGGATTGCTGGATCGCGACGGGGGCGCGCCAGGCGTGGCACTGGACGGGGGAGCGCTTCGTGGCGAGCGGGCCGGATCAGGTGGTGCGGGCGGTGGTGCGCGACCCGACGGGGCCGATCTATGCGCTGCATCGCGGGACGATGGAGAACGAGATCCATCTGTCGCGCATCGAGGGGGGTGGCTGGAGCGGGGTGCCGAAGGTGGCGCTGGCGACGCCGGGGACGGCGCCGGAGGTGAGCTTTGCGCGGTTCGCGGCGGCGGGATCGTTGTGGGTCGGGCTGCGCTATCACGACGGGGTGGAGCGGCGGGCGCGGGGGCTGGCGATCGTCGAGACGGCGACGGGGAAGACGGCGTATCACCGCACGGAGGTGCCGGGGGGGGCGGGGGCGGCGGCGGGGGG
>VBLP01000099.1:14060-16481 GCA_005887925.1 Deltaproteobacteria bacterium
GATTCCGGTCGGGGTGGTGGGTGCGGACGTGCGCGGGCGGACGGCGTGGTTCGCGACGAACGAAGGGGTGGCGCGGCTGGCGAACGGCGAGGTGAAGCTGTGGACGGAGGCGGACGGGCTGCGCAGCGAGCTGGCGCGCGCGGTGACGATCGCGCCGGATGGTCAGGTGATCATCGCGACGGGGGCGGGGGCGGGGGTGTGGAACGGGACGGCGTGGGAGTTCCCGGCGGCGCTGCGGTTCGAGATCAACGACGTGGTGGCGACGCGCAACGGCCAGGTCTGGATGGCGACGGAGCGCGGAATCGCGGCGTGGGACGGCAAGAAGGTCCGCCGGGTGGACATGCTGCGCGGGCTGGCGGAGAACGAGATGCTGGACGTCGCGGTCGACCAGTTCGACCGGGTGTGGGCGCGCGGGCCGGGGTCGCTGACGCTGATCTCGCAGTGACGCAGCATTCGCGGAGGTAGGCGGCGGGAGCTGCGACGGGCGCGGGAGCGGCGGCGGGCGGCCGCCACAAACTTGCCCGGGTGCGGGCGATCCGTAACGTCGGTGCACGGTGCGCCAGATCGCAGCGGATATGCACGTGCCACCGGCGCTGCGGCGCTGGAGCGTCCGCTGTGGGCTGGCGCTGCTGATCGCGATCGCGATCGGCTACGTGCCGGGACAGGTGGCGCGGCGCGATCCGCGGGCGGCGAAGCTGGAGGCGCAGATCGAGGAGCTGACGGCGGAGGCGCGCGAGGTGGCGGCGCGCAACGCGGCGCTGCGGCGGGACATCGCGGCGCTGCGCAGCGACGTGAGCGCGATCGAGGACCGTGCGCGCGCGGACCTGGGGATGGTGTATCCCGACGAGGTCGTGCTCCGGTTGCCGGGGCCGGAGGCGGAGGCGCCGTGACGGTGACGGCGCTGCAGCGAGCGGCGCGGCGCGCGCTGAAGGTGTCGATCGGCGCGATAGCGGGCGGGGTGGCGTGCGCGGTGGTGGCGGCGGGGGGCGTCGACGGCGCGGCGGTGCTGGCGGAGCGGCCGAGCCTGTCGCGGACGATGGTCGCGGCGGCGATCGCGGCCCTGGTGGCGATCGCGGTGATCCGGCGGGTGCAGTTCGCGGCGCCGTCGGCGCGCGCGCAGCGGGTGTCGTTCTGGCTGGCGGCGGCGAGCGACCTGGCGGACCTGGAGCTGGCGCTGACCCTGGTGGCGGGGATCCATGTGGTGATCGCGATGACCGGCGGGCTGGGCTCGCCGGCGTATCCGCTCTTGTACGGGCTGGTGGCGTTCGCGATGACGGTGCTGGCGCGGCCGGGCGCGGTGGCGACGCTGGCGGCGGCGCTGCTGCTCGAGGCGGCGGTGCTGGCGCGCGGGCGGATCACGGAGGCGGCGGTGCTGGCGGCGGGGATCCACGCGGCGTACCTGATGGGCGCGGCGGCGGCGCACGTGGTGCTGCTGCGCGGGCTGACGTCGCGGTACCGGCGGCGGCGGGCGGCGCGGCTCGACGAGGAGCTGACGGCGCTGCGCGATTCGGCGCGCGATTACCGGCTGATCGCGGCGGCGCTGGGACCGAGCAGCCGTGCGCCGCGCGGGCGCGAGGAAGAGGAGCGGCTGCTGGCGATCGGCGGGGTGGGGATGATCGGCGATGCGGCGAGCTGGGTGCTGGGCACGCTCAAGCGCTCGCTGGCGGCGACGACGGTGGCGCTGTTGTGGCTCGACGAGGACGGCGAGCGGGTGAAGCTCAAGGAAGTGGTGTCGGACGCCGATGACATCCCGGAGGCGCCGCGGCTGTCGTCGGCAGGGATCCTGGGCGCGGTGGTGCACGACCGGCAGGCGCTGCTGTGCGCGGCGACCAAGCCGGGGCAGCTGCCGTATTACGAGAGCGGCCGCGGCGGGGTGGCGCTGGTGGCGGTGCCGCTGATCGAGCAGGGGCACCTGCGCGGGATCCTGGCGGCGGACCGCGAGGCGCCGTTCGGCGAGGCGGACCGCGACCTGCTGGCGGATGCGAGCGCGCAGGTGCTGCGGGTGGTGCAGTCCGAGCAGGTGTTCCGCGCGGTCGAGCGCGCGAAGTACGAGCACGAGCGGTTCTATCAGGCTCGATGCGGCGGCGGCGATCGTCGAGTACGACGTGGCGGCGGTCGCGCTGTACGACAAGCCGAAGGGGCGGCACAAGATCGCGGCGGTGCGGGTCCGCGCCGGGGGCGAGGGGATCATCGATCCGGTGCAGCTGACGAACCTGGAGTTCAAGGACAACGCGGGGCTGGCGGCGATGGTGGTGAAGAACCGGCATTACCTGCCGGCGGGCGGCGAGCCGCGCGAGGTGTCGGCGCCGAGCTACACGCGCAAGGTCAAGATCGACGACGCGCGGTCGCTGCTGGTGCTGCCGCTGCTGGCGATCGACGAGCCGGTGGGCACGTTGACATTGGTGGCGCGGGCCGAGAAGC
>VBLP01000460.1:0-21566 GCA_005887925.1 Deltaproteobacteria bacterium
CTCGTGAACAACGGGAGGAACTCCGTTGCCAAGCCGATCGGCGTCGGCTTCGTCCGATCGGAGCCGTGGAGCACGGTCTGGAAGCGCTCCAACGCTCGCACCGCGCGCTGCGACATGTGCAGACGCTTCACTTCCCACGGCAGGCGCACTCCAAAGTCGACAAGAAGGTCTGGGTTGGGGTATCGACCAGGCTCGGCACTGACCGATGAAGCCCACGGTTCGACGGTGTGATCGACGCCTGCACGAGCGAATCCGGCGACAACCTCGACCGTCGCTCGGTGATCAAAGTGGTTGGGTTCTCGCAGCGATGCCACCCGCTCCGGGAACTGGTCGACGCGCCCGTCCAGCAGGTCGAGAGCGAACGGCAAGAGGGGGCCGACGTCGGCGCGAAACGGATCACAGAGGGCAGCAGTGACCCACGACAGGGAGTTGGTCTCGGCCGCGCACTGGATCTGCTCAGACACGTGTTCACGGTCCAGGATCTTGCGAACCATCTGGAACCCAGCGCGGACATCGGCGGCTGGATAAGGTGCGTCGGCCAGATAGCTCGGCGTTTTCCAGTGACGCGCGTTGTCCCATCCGTCACTGACAGCGCGCAATTCCCAGTCCGTCAGAGGTCTCTGAGGTGCCACGACCGACAAAGGGTGGTCCGAACCTCTCCAATCGGCAAGCGGCGAAGGCGGCAAGGACATTCAAGTGGGTTTCGGGCCTCCCGCCGGGGAGGCCCGGATGCCACCCGAGGGTGGAGCCCGCGAGCCGGCGCTCGCCCACGGATGCCAGTTGTATCAGCGCGTTCATATGCGGACGACGTTCGCGCAGACCGTTCCTGCCGACCGTGTCGCTGGTTGTACAGGCTACGAAGCGTCATCGAACCACAGCTCGCCTTGGGCGGAGCTCGCGCAGGCGTGAACGTCGCCGGTGTGCACGGCAGCCCGAGCGTCGCGAGCACCGCGCGCGCCCTGGCGGAAGTCCTCCACCACGGCGATCACGCTGCGACGGCCGCCGTACGGGCACGATAGCGCGTCGGTTGCGAACACCCCGCGCAACAGCTCGGCCCACGCCACGCCGGCCGGCCGGTTGCCCGTGCTCGCCGCGCGCGCGACGTGGCCGTGCGCGGCCAGGCCGGCCTATCCGGCCGCAGTTGCACAAGCCGTGATCGATGCGGCGCAACCCGTCCCGGACCTCCTTGACGGACGGCGCGCGGCGTGCTCGCGCGGATCCGCTCGCTCGCCGAGGCCGCCGTGCCGGAGTCGATCGCCGCGTGCGATCGCCAGCTCGACGACGTCGAGCGGCGGAGGTGGAGCGCGATGTGCCGCGAGCTCGAGCGGTCGCGGCCNNCGGCTGGCACGCCATCAGGCCGTCAGCACCGCGTAGACTCCGAAGTGATCCGACGGCCAGATGCCATCCCTGCGCTCGTTGCACACGACGTCGCAACGCTCGATGACGCCAGCGCGGTCGGCGAGCCTCGGATGTCCCACGAAGATGTAGTCGATCCGGCGATCAGGCAGTAGCCACCGGCCTGCAAAGTCGTTGTGGCGCGACCACGTCGTCCCGGCCCCGCCGTCGCCGGCGAATGCCCAAGCGTCGACGAAGTACGCGCTCGAGCCATCGAGTGACTGCAATCCTTTCAGATAGCGAATCTCTGCGGACTGGTCATCGGCGTTGAAGTCGCCGACGAGGATCGGCGGAAAGTCATCGCGCCCGACATCGCCGCGCGCGAACCGCGCCAGCTCCGGCATCTGCGGCTCGCGCCGGTATCCGTGATGCGGAAGATAGAAGAACGTGGCGGCGCAGCAGAAGCGGATCGCACCGTGCGGCGAATCGGCGATCACCCGCAGCGCAGAACCGCCGGGCTCGCCATCGCCGATCAGGGCGAGCTCGGCGCGCTCGCGCAGCGGCCATCTCGACACCACGGCGATACCGGACTCACGCCCGAGCCACTCGCGGTGCGCCTCGGGCCCGAACAGTTCGTCGATCTGCTCCCCGCTGACCTCCTGGAGCCCGACCAGATCCGGCTCCAGCCGTTCGAACCACGCGCGCAGGAGTTCCCGCCGCCGCTCCCAGGGACCTTCGCGATTCCACAGGTTGAGCGTGAGCACCCGGACGCTGGCCATCGGCCGCACACGCTACCACGGCGAGACCGCCGGCGGAGCGCGCCTGCTCGATGCGCGCCCGCGTCGCGACTGCACTGTGTGACACGTCCAGCGCGCTATCGCGCGGCGTCGTGTTCCGCACGGCGTTTCCGCGCGGATCCGCGCTCGCCGAGGTCGCCGTGCCGGACGCCGATCGCCGCGCTGGCGGGCTGGCTCGCCACCCACCCGGCGCAGCTCGACGAGCTGGAGCCCGGCACGCAGGTCCTCCCCCACCTGGGTTACCACGCGGGGTTAGCGACGATGACGGGTGGCGCTGTCACGGCCGGCGCATGGCGGCGAGCACGATCGGCAGCTTCACGGCTGGATGGCGCCGCGCCTGGGCCGACTGGTAGGCGAGCCCGAGGACGTCGTCCGCGCCGGTGATCTCGGCATTGCCGTGGACGACCGCTGGCAGCCCCGGCCCGGACGATCTGGCTGGCCAGCGGCCCGCCGTCGAGGTTGAGCGCGACGCGCAACACGAGCGGCGATCGCTGCAAGGTCTCGCCGAGCCGGCGCAGCGCGAAGAAGCCCTCGCGGGTCGTGGCGATCACGATCCTCGATCGGTCGTCGATCCCGATGAACGTGCGGTTGGCGAACCAGTCGTCCCGGCCGCCAGCACGGGTGCCGCCGCCGGGCGCGACCAACAGGGGATACGACACCATCGCGTCGCGATAGGGCGCGAGCGCGTTGGAGACGTCACGGCCGCGCAGATCGATGATGCCCACTCCGGGGCCGATCACGACGGCGCCGTGCGACGACACGTAGCCCGCCGGGCCGAGCGCGCGGCCAGCGCTGCGCAGTGGCGTCGGCGGCGTGTAGTCGCTCTCGAAGTAGCTGCCGTTGACCACGACGTCGGCAGCGAGCGCCCGCTGCCAGTCCTCGACTTCGAGCGCCTGGTCACCGGCCCAGTGGACCGACAGCTCGTAGCGAGCGGGCATCGGCGGCGCGACCATGCTCGTTGGCGCGATCTACGACATCGCCACCGCACGGCGCGATACCGAGGCCGCGATCCGCGCCGATATCCATCTCGCGCCGACCGCGCTGCGCACTACCGACGGTCACACTGTCGCCGGGCTTGGTCTCGGCGGCCGCTTCTGATGACCTGATGGCAAGAGCGCTTGTCCTCGGCAGCATTGCGCGCATCGTCCGCGGTGCGAGTCCGGTCGCCGCGCGCATCGAGGCGTTCCTGCGCGCGCTGCGCAGCTGGCAGGTCGATACGCCCGACGTCGCTCGTGTCATCCTACCAGGTGCCGTGCTGGAACTCGTCGTCGTCCCAGGTCCGCGACCGACTTGAGCTCCTGCCGGCGACGTCCAGCCGTCGAGGTCGCCGCCGTGACGTCGCTGCCCCTGGGCCGCGCCGGCGCCACCGGTCGCGGGCTTCACGTGCCGCCGCGACCACTCGGTTTCTTGTCGAACGCGCGTTGCAATTGCCTAGCCGTGCCTTCCTGTACGCCTGTCCCGTCGAGGTTGTCGTAGCAGAGCGGGAAGAAGTGCTCCTGCTCCGACGCCGGCACACCACCGTGAATCTCAGACCGGTCGTGATGCAGCGGAATCCTCACCGCTACCTGGCCTTCGCGCCCAGCGCGTGGCCGTAGGCGCGCAATGATCGCGGCGCATTGCGCATCGGTTAGGTCAGGATCCTTCACGTTCACAGAGATGCGGTGGCCGTTCTTTGGTGCGAGATCGACGTCATCAACGATTTCGTATGCTGGTAGTTCCACCGCCGGAGAAGACTCTGGACTATTGGAAGCTCTCCGTGTCGCCGAAGGAGAACGCGCGGGCTCGCGATTCCGCGATCTACGCGTGCGTGCGTCGTTCCCAAATGCCGCAACCGTAATGGCGATGAGCGCCACGCCGGCAACAATAAGGCCGTAGCCAAAGGTCGGCCGCTTGTTCGGCGATCCACACCGCGGGCAGGCGTGGGCCAGGACGCTGACCATATTCCAGCCGCAACTCCGACAAGCTGTGAACCGTGCCATCGCTAGCGCCTCCGATTCCGACTCCGGACTCAAAGTCTCGCGACATGGAGTCGGGGGTCAAGCTGGCGAGCGCGGTGCCGCGGTATGCTGCAGGGATGGCCGCGACCGTTTGCAGCTGTCCGCGCAACCAGCTGTGCCCGGCGTGCCACAACCAGGCCCTGATGTGGTTCGGCGGCAAGGCCTGTTCGCGCGGGATCGCCTGGGCGGAGAGCGTGGCGCGACGGCAGCCGGCGCTGCTGCGGCAGGCGTGGCCAGGACACGAGGGCCGCGCGGCCGAACTCGCGCGCATCAAGGTCCGCGATCTGTCCGACGATCCGAGCGTGATCGACGTGCCCGCACGGGACGTGAGCGAGCACGCGGCGCGGCGGTGGCGCCAGCCGCAAGCGCAGGTAGCTCTCCGGGGTTGACCGACGCTGAGCGGATTACTTCGCCGGCAGCCGCGCCTTGATGAAGTCGGCGATCCGGCTGGCCGCGGGAGGATCGAGGTTCGACAGCACCGCGATCGTGTAGCCGGAGTCGCAGATCGCGAGCTCGCCGTTCATCCCGGGCGCGCCCCCGCCGTGGCCGACGCAACGCACGCCGTTCTCCGTGCTGTCGACGAAACCGTAGGCGTACTTGCCGCGTGGGTTGTCGATCTTGCCGGTGGTCAGCAGCTCGACGTGCTTCGCGTCGAGGATCTGGTGGCTCTGGAGCGCGTTCGCGAACGCGATGAGGTCGATCACCGTCGAGTCGCCGCCGCCGGCGGACGTGGCGCGGATCGGCAGCGTGTCGGCGGCCGAGGTCCACGGCGCGTCGGGCGTGTCGCGCGTGTACGCGATCACGCGGCCCTTGGTGACGGTGCCCTCGATCGGAGACGCGGTGCCGGTCATGCCGGCCGGCTTGAAGATCGCCGCGGCGACGCGATCATAGTAGGTCTGCCGCGTGACGCGCTCGATGATCACCCCGAGCAGCAGGAAGCCGTAGTTGCTGTACTCCCACTGTGCGCCGGGCTCGTAGGCGAGGTCCCGCTTGCCGTACAGCTTCACGTAGTCCGCGAGTGTCTTGAGCTCGAGGCGATGCGTGTCGAACTCGGGACCGAAGATGTCGCCCGTGCCGCCGGTGTGCGTCAGCAGATGGTGCGGCGTGACCTTCGAGGCGAGCGTGGCGTTGGGATAGTCGGTGAGCACCTTGCCGATCGGCTGGTCGAGCGCGAGCTTCTTGGCCTGGACGAGCTGGAGCACCGCGGTCGCGGTGAACATCTTGTTCATCGAGCCGATGCGGAACCGCGTGTCGACGGTGTTCGCGATCTTCGCGTCGCGATCCGCCATCCCGCGCGCTTCCCGGAAGATGATCTTGCCCTGCTTCGCGATCGCGACCGCGCCGGAGAACTTGTCCGCGGCGGCGGCCTTGTCGAGCTCGGCGCGCAGCGCGGCAAGCGCGTCGGCCTCGCCCATCCGCGCCGGGCCGAGGCCCTCGGGGGCGGCGGCGGCCAGCACCACGATATTCGTGATCCGGTGCGGCGGCGCCGGATCGAGCTCGACGACCACGCGCGCGATCTGGTCGGACTCGCGCTCCTTGACCAGGACGGACGCCCGGCTCGGCGTGGTCTCCTCGACGCGCACGACGTCGAAGCCGCCGATCATGGCGCGGAATCGCATCATCCCCTCCGGGCCTGGCAGGTTGTTGCGAAACTCGTCAGAGAGCTCGCGTTCGCGGAACGCCAGGATCTCGTCGCGCTTGCCGCCGTTGAACACCGCGAGCCACCCGTCGAGCTTGCGCCGGGCGAGCTCGGTGTCAGCCGCGTCGACCGCGGCATCGGCCACGGCGACCGGTCGGGGTGCCGGCGGCTCCGGCGGCGCAGGGCCGCGCGACGAACAGGCCATGGCGAGCAGCGTGAGCACGATCCGCGCGATGCGCAGCATGCGCGCAGTCTACACGGCGCGATCCGTACGCGAACGACGGCGAGTGCCTGTCGGGTCGAACCGCGTGACCGGCTCGGTTACTGCCAGCGAAATCACGGGGCTGCAGCGCGCTCGAGGTTGCGTTCACCGAGCACCGCCCATTTTTCCGCGCGAGGTCAGTCAGCCGGCCGAGTTCGCCAGGGGGGCTCGACGGCCTGCTCGGTCCCGGCGATGTCGATCCCGTGGTTCTCGCGGATCCGGGCGCGCACCTCGGCCGTCATCGTGCGCTCGATCTCGTCCCGGTCATTGAACAGCGCCCAGATCGAGGCATCGTCGTCCGGCTGCGCGCCGTGCTCGACCGCAAGCACCTGCGCCCAGTCGATCCGCTGCTGCGGGGACGGGTGGCTGTCGTACGCGGTCGGCTCGCGCTTCATCTCCTTGTCGATCGCGTCTGCCACGTCGCGCTCCGCAGCGTCACTGGACTGCGGGTGATACTGGTACAGGTTGGGGAGCGGGCGGCGGCCATCGACGACCTCCTTGATCGTCGCGTCGACCTGGTGGTCGAAATGCATCGAGCGGGTGACGAGGTGGCGATATCCCGCGACGAAGGCTGCGGTCCCGTAGGCCTCGATTGCCCATCGGTCGGCGAGCACCTCCTGCAGGCGCGAGGCGCCCTGTGACACGCCGAGGTAGATCCGGTGATAGGCGCGCAGGAACCACCAGACCGGGTTGTAGGCACCGGCCGCGCCCGAGCGAGCGAGCCGGATGATCATGGCGAACAACGAGCGGCGCACCGCGAGCGCGAACCCGCCGCCGGCGGTATCCGCGTTGCGAAAATGGCCGTACTCGTGCGCGAGCACCGAGCGCAGCTGGAGCTGGGTCATGCCATCGAACAGGCCGATACCCATGATCAGGTTGCGCTCTACGCCGCTGGCGCGTATCGAGGACCACAGCCCGGCGCGCTCGGTCACCCCCATGTCGGTGCCCGGCGTGAGGTAGACCGCATCGACCGGGCGCGTGCCGACCCTGCTGGCGACCTCGTCGAGCAGCGCGCGCAGCCGCGGCTGGCGATCGAGATCGACGCGATGTCCGAGCGAGTACGGCTGGACCCGGATGAACACACCACGAAGGATCGCGCCGATCGTGGCGATCACGACGATGCCGATGATCACGACGAGCTTGATCGGGATCACCCCCATCGCGAGGAAGGCATAGATCGCGCCGCCGCCCGCAGCCACGATCATGATCAGGAGGACGGGGATCGACGCGTAGAAGTACACGCCGCACAGCAGCAGGACCAGCTTGTACAGCCGGCGCAGCTGCCGCTCGCGTGCGGTGCTGGCGCCGGCGCTACGCTTGGCGGCGGTCACCTCGCCCACGGCCTTCAGGGTCGACTTCGATAGCGCGTATCCGGCGCCGAGCAGCACGAGCAGGATCGCGAGCCAGGCGATGAGGCCCCACAGCGCGGCCCACAGGACACCCGTGCTGCCGGCACCACCGGGCGCGAACGCAGCCCCGGAGCCTGCCGCGGTCTCGACTCGACCGATCGTCGTGGCCAGCCTGCGATAGGTCTCGTCGTCGAGCCCCGCCGCCCTGGCCTGGTCGAGGCGCTGCTGTGCGACGGATACATCGCTGCGCGTCGCCGCGGCGAGCGCACCGAACGCGAGCGCACCCGCGCCCCGCGGGTCGGCCGCGAGCAGCCGATCGCTGCATGCCGTGAACTCTGCGATGTCCCCGGTCCTGAGCTGCAGCTCGCACCAGAGCGCCAGCGCGGCAGGATCGGCCGGCAGCTGCGCGACGGCCTCGCGAGCCAACGAGACCGCCCGGTCGATGTCGCCGGTGGCGTTGCGTCGGACGAGCACCCACGCGAGCGCGACCTTGTCGTAGCCCGAGTCCGGCGCGAGCTTGAGCGCTGCCTCGCACTCGCGGTGCTCGCACACGAGAGCGCGCCCACCCGGCCACGGTCCGCGCGGCGCAGCACAGCTACGGCGTCGAGGTCTCGCCGGTCGTGCGTGCCGGCCGATCCGGGTTCGGCCTCGAACTCGTCGGCCGCTTCTGATCTCCCGGATCGCAGCCCGCGCTAGCGAGCCCGGCGATCCTTGCACCCTCGACGTTGAGGTCACCCATCCTGGGTTGTAGCGGGCACCTCGCCGCCACTTGGGGCAGCTGCAAGTTCGTCGATCATTGGTAAGCGGCCGAGTCCCACTTCTACCCCCGCCTGCAAATGCGCCAGCCAGCGCTGATCCGGAGCGCGTCGCTGGCGCCGCGGTACTCGTCGAGGTCGGTAATTGTAGTGGCAGCCGGCTCAGTGGATACTCGAGAAGTCGATGTTGCCGGGCTGGACTCCGAGACACGCGGGGATGACCACGGCGCGCACGCCGGCGCGGTCGCCGCTTGCTGCCGCGATGCATAGCGTGCCGGTCGTGAACGCCGGACCGAGATGGCACTGCGCGCTCGACGTGTCCGATACGCAGGAACAGCTCGCGGACCCGCTCGCGTCGGTCGAGCATGTGACGTGCCACGAGCACGCAAAGCTGCTCGCGCACGCGGTGTACGCGACGCCGCAGCCGCTCGCGGTGGCCGACAGCACCTCCTGGCAGTAGGCCGGGCGCTCGAGTGCCGGATCGCCGCAGCCGCCGAGGGCGACGAGCGCGACAAGCGCGACCGCGGAGCACCTGGAGTTGTGAACGGGCCTGGCTGCCATGCTCACCCCCACATCGGGATCGTCGGGCGGCCTGCGCGCCGCGCGTGGCTCTCGGCCAGCTCCTCGCCGTAGTCATTGGCGCCCGCCCCGACGGCGTTCTCGCCGATGAAGTCGGCGAGCTCGAAGGCGGTCCCGAACGCCGCGGTGTTGAGCGTGTGGCCGGTTTCGTGAGCGAGGACCGCATTGTAGGTCCGATCCGGCGTACTGCCATCCACGTAGTTCGGATTCATGAACACGAAGTTTCCCAGGTTGAACGCGGTCGGGCCGCGGATCAGGCCGCCGCTCATCACGAAGCTGCCGGTCTTCCAGTCGAAGTCGAGCTTGTCGATCTTGGCGGCGTTCCACTGCTGGAACGTGACACCGGCGACCACCAGGTTGATGACGTACGTGGCCACCCCGAGGGCGGTCATCCCCCACGACATCGGCATGAACCAGCTCGTCCAGCCCAGGATGCCCTGATAGACCGAGTTCTGCGCGATGCCGTCGAATGTGGCGAGGAAGTTGATGACCCCGAGCGCGACGCCGACCACGGGCCCGAACAGCGCTGCCGCGAGCACGCCGTTCATGCCGGCATTGAATCCGATCATGAAGCCGCGCATGAACTGCCCGAAGCCAGAGTTGGGGTCGACGTTGCTCGCGACGAGATAGGACACCCCGGTGACCACCAGGCTGGCGCCGAGCGCGAGGCCGATGCCGAGCAGGACACCGGCGATCCCGCCGGTGGCGACCACCGCGGCGACGATCGCGACGGCGGCGATGATCCCGACGACGACACCGACGACCGAGCCGAGGAAGCTCCAGAACGACAGCCCGGTGGAATCCTGCTTGTTCAGCGGATCGTTGGCGACGAACGCGTAGAGGTGCAGGCCCTGGGGGGCGTGGATGAACTTCTCGGGCTGGTAGGTCGCCATCAGGTCCGGGGTCAAGAACCGGCCGATCTGCGGCGCGTAGTAGCGCCGCCGCATGTAGACCAGACCGGACTCGGCATCGACGGGATGCCGCGAGTAGATGCGGAAATCGACGTCGCCGCTCTGCGCCGCCGGGTTGCCGAACGGCCCGGTGTCGACCGCGCCGATGCGGTGGCCCCGCGCGTCGGTGACCAGTGCCGTGCCACCGACGCCGTCATCGTGCAGGAACCGGACCGCCCCGCCGCCGAGCACGGCGACACGCACGCCGGCGAACGCGACGCAGTGGAACGGAATACCGTCGCGGACCTCGCATAGCTCCCCGAGATAGAATGTGCGGGTCACGTGCCCGTGCGCATCGGTCACGACCTTGCTGGTGCGCTGTCCGAGGTGATCGTAGCGATACTCCGCGGTGAGCCCGTCGCTGCGCTCGAACCGTGCGAGCTCGTTCTTGGCGTTGTACGCGAAGCGCTGCCCGGGCAGGCCGAGCAGGTTACCGTTGCCGTCGTAGCTGCACGCGAACACGGCGCCAGCGTCGGGCGTGATGCCGGTGAGACGGTCCGGCCGCGCCGCGTCGTCGTAGCGCAGCGTCGTGCGCGCCTCGTCGCTGCGCTGCAGGTTGTATCCGGCGTAGTCGTAGCGCCGGTGCGCGGGTGCCCCGTTCTCGGTCGTGTCGATCCCGGTGAGCTGGTACAGCGGATCGTAGCGGTAGTGCTCCGGCGCGCGGGCCCCGGGCGCCGCGTCGCTGCGCGTCACCAGCAGCTCCATCCGGTCGTAGCCGAGCTCGAGATCCTGCAGCACCTCGCCGCGCGGCGAGGTCAGCGTCTGGTGGCGCAGGCGGCCCGGCCCGGGTGTGTACGCCATGTGGCAGCGCACGCCGCTGTCGTACGCGACGTCGGTCGGCAATCCGCGCGGGTCGTACTCGACGGAGCGAATCACGCCGGGGATCGATGTCAGCCAGCCGTTCGCGGCCAGCCGGCGCTCGACGCGGGTGCCGTCCGCGTGGATCACGGCGGTCTCGCGGCCCAGCGGATCGTACTCCCAGCGCACGCTGCGCGCGGGCTCGCCGTCATGGTGGTAGTCGCGCTGGACGAGATGCCCGGCCGGATCGTAGTGAAACACCTGACTGCCGCCGACGTAGGTGACCTGGGCGATGCGGCCGAGCGCGCCCTGCGCCGCGGTGTCGTAGTGGTACTCCTCGAGGACGGTCGCGCCGGCGGCGAGCCGGAGCTGACGGCCGAGCGCATCGAAGCTCGCGGTCAGGTCGTGGCCGGCCGGGTCGAGCGTCCGCACCGGTTTCTTGCGCGCGTCGTACCAGACCTTGCGCTCGCCGGACTCGCGCAGCGTGATGCTGAGCCGGCTGCCCCGCCGATCGTAGCGGCAGCGCAGCTTGACGCCGCCGGGGTCCGAGGCGGTGAGCAGCTCGCCGAGCGGACCGATCTCGTAGCCCGTGGCCAGCGTGGCGCCGGGGGCGGTTTGGTCGATGACGCGGACGAGGTAGCGCAGGACGTCGAACTCCTCGACGTGCGGCGTGTCGGTCTGGCCGCGCGCGCGGTTATCGGGCGAATCATCGTTGTCGTTGGCGTCGCGCGTGACGATGCGAAACGGCTCGATCTCGAGGCTCGAGACGCCGCCGTTGAAGTTGATCGAGCGCACGGCACGCCCGCGCGCGTCGTAGAAGAACCGGCGCACCGGCCGGCCGGCGGTGTCGGGGACGGCGAGCTCGGCGCTGGTTGCGAACACCGGCTCGTACTCCTCGCGCAGATCGCCCCAAGGATTGGGGAGCTTGAGCGCCGAGACCAGGAACCGCCCGGGCCCGACCTCGACCCGCTGCTGGAACTCCTGGCCGGCGCCGTCGAAATATGTGATGCCCACGGTCGTCGTGCCGTCGCCCTGCCGGAACCGCGCCGTCCGCCGGCACGGCAAGACGGACTCGTCGTAGCTGTACACCGTCGCGGCGTGCGCGATGTCCTCTCCCGGACGCGCGCTGCGCACGACCCGGCCCTGCGCGTCGTAGGCAAAGCGGGAGACGCGCCCGTCGGCGTAGGTGACGTCGGTGACCTGGCCGGTCGCGCGGTCGTACGCGAACCGCGTCGTGCCGAGCGCGTCGGCCAGCGCGGTGCGGAACAGGCCGCTCGGATCCCAGGTGAACGCGGTCTCGACCCCCAGCGGATCGCGCTGCGCGATGACCAGGCCGCGCGCGTCGTGGCGCAGCCGGCGCGGTGTCGCGAACACCGAGGCCGTGCCGTCGACGCTGGGTGCCGAGGTGAAGCCCAGGTCAGCCTGGTTCATGCCCGCGTAGTGGGCGTCGAACTCGGCCTGGGTCAGCACCCACTCCTCCTCGCGCGCGAGCAGGCCGCGCTCGGCCTGGCCGAGCGGAAGACCGGTGAAGTCGGCGCCGTCGTAGTAGAACCGCTTCTCCGACAGCGGCTTGCCATCGCCATCGCGCACGACGACGCGTGCCGGCTTGCCGAGCAGGTAGTGCGTGCCGCTCGCGGCATAGCTGGTCTCGGTGACGAGCCGGCGCACCGCCTGGTCGACGCCTGACCTGACGCCGCTGGCCTCGAGAACCTCGCGCACGACGTTGCCCTGGTGGTCGTAGCTGTACGCCTTGTGCTCGATCCGCCGATCGTCGGTTCGCTCGCTGTCCTCGGTGCGGTGCGCGGCGACGAACACGAAGCAGCGCTGCCGTCCGTCGCGAGCCGTGTCGAGCACCTCGACGCCGTGGTCGCAGGTCTCGATCCGCAGTGCTCGGTCCTGGGCGGTCGAGCCGTCCAGCGCGTAGGTCTCGATCCGCGCCACGAGGCCGTTCTGGGCCGCGTGCTCGCGGCCGTGGCCGGGGGCGAGCTCCTCGGCCATGCGGAAGTGATGGACCACCCGCGTGTCGGGCCGGCTCGCGTCGCCGCGCTCGATCCGCTCCGTCGAGCGAAACCCCTCGAACTGCCGCGTGCCGCGCTCGAAGTGCGCCTCGTGGTACGCGAAGTCGATCACCGTGTCGCGCCCCGATACCGCGTCGCGCTCTCGCGTCCTGGCCACGACGAGGTACGGGAACGGGAAGTTCGTCGTCCACGGCCGGCCGGCCGCGCGATCGCGCGCGTGGTCGTCGACCGCCGAGCGGTAGCTGATCTCGGTCGTCAACCCGCTGCCGTTGTCGACGCGCTCGAGCAGGTACGGCGGCTGCGCGGCGGCGAGCTCGAGCACGACGTACCCGGTGCCGCCGCGGCGCACGCTGTTCCACACCAACCCCGCGCCGGCGCGGCCGGTCATGTTCAGCGCGCGCACCGTCCCGGGCAGCGGCGGCGGGATCGCGGCGATCACGACCGGCTCGGCAAAGCGCTGGCCGTTCTGGTTCTGGTACACGATCAGCCGGTCCGACGCGACCTGGATCAGCTCGGCGCAGCCATCTCCGTCGAGATCGGCGAACAGGACCTGATCGCGTGCGGCGCGCCGCAGCCGCGGACTGCCCTGCATGACCACCGGCTCGCCGAACCGCCCGCGCCCGAGGCTGGGCCAGTACTCGACGCGTCCCGAGCGCACGCGCACGAGCGCGCTGAGCCCCGAGCCGGTCATGTCGGCGAAGTGCACGTCGGGATCTGCGAGATCGACGCCGGCGAGCCCGCTCGCCGTCCGCGCGGCGAGCTGCGGCGACGACCACCCGGCACGCCCGCCGTTGTGCCACCAGGCAAACCCGCGCCCGCGCCCGGCCAGCGCGTCGACCAGCCCGTCGCCGTCGCCGTCGAGCAAGCGGAGCCCGCGATCGGACCAGGGCGGCGCCGACCGCTGACCGCGCGGGAACGCGACGAACGACCCCCAGCCGGCGCGCCCGCCGTTCTCGAAGTATCCCTGCAGGCGGTCCGGGTCCGCGACCATCAGATCGGCGGTCCCGGAGCCGTCCATGTCGACGAAGGCCAGCCGGTCGCGCCGGAACGACGTCGAGATCGGAGCGCGCGGAAGCGGGCGCGGCGCGGCGAACCGGCGATCGCCGCGGTTCGCCCAGTAGACCTCCCGGCCGTTGCGCTGGATCAGCACGCCCGGCAGCGGCGCATCGTCGAGCGTGACCAGCGCCATGTCGGGATCGTCGAGCGGCGGCGGCGCCCCGGCGTCGCTCTCCATCCAGCGCACGCGGATCTGCGCCGGATCGAACGCCGAGAACCCGAGCTTGATGGTGGGGCGGCGCACGTCGTCGGAGCCATCCGCCGCTGCGCCCCGTGCGGTCAGACGAACCTCGTCGAGCAGCGAGACCTGGCTCACCGGCGCCATCCGGTAGCGGAGCTCGTAGGTCCGCACGACGCGCTCGGTCGCGCCCGGATCGAGCACGAGGTCGAGGCGCGTGCAGCGCAGCGCGCGCTGCCGCAGGAAACCGGCCCGGCTGTCGAGCCGGACGTCGGGGCGGTTTTCGTACGCGAGGCGGACCTCGTACGCCGCGTAGCGGATGCTCGCCGGATATGCCATCCCGCCGTCGAACCGGTACGCGTAGCGAATGACGTTACCCGACGCGTCGGTCGTGCTCTCGATCAGCCACTCGACCGGCTGCTGCGGTCGATCGGGCGCAGCGACACGCGCTGCCGCCGTGGTACCCAGCAGGTGGACCTGGCCGTTGCGATCCTCGATGCGCCAGCCATCGCCCGACCGCGTGTAGCGCGAGAATGCCGTCTCGCGACACGCCCGGAACGAGCCATCGACGATCGGCACGAGATCGAGGTCGCCATCGAGGAACCGCTCGGTCAGACCGTCCCCGGGGACGCCGAAGTCGAGCCGCCGCGCGATGCTCCGCAGCGGCAGGCGAAAGCCCAGCCCGAAGGCGCCGTGCCCGACGCCATGCGCGTACTGCAGCGTCAGCCGCGGCGTCAGCCCGGCGACGCCCTCGGGCAGCGGGATCTGCAGCGAGAACGTCCCCTGTCCGGTACTCGGATTGACGCTGAACGATTCACCGAGCCCCGCCGTGTTGCCGGTTCCGGCCGGCGGGGAGCTCTGCTCGACCTTGCCCATCCGATCCCCCTAGCGGTAGTTGAACTTGTACTCGAAGAACACCTTCAGATCACCCAGGCCACCGAGGTCGAGCACGCCGCCGTGGACGAGCTGCGGGTTGTCGTCGCCGCGGATCGCGATCTGCCAGGTGTCGACGACCGGGTGGTTGCGCAGCTGCGCGAGCGGGGAGCCGGCAGCGGCGTCGGAGATGTTGCCATCGGCGTCGGCGGTGAGCAGGAGCTCGTGGCCCAGCGCGACCGAGGTCAAGCGCAGCTTGATGCCGCGTGCCGCCGCCCCCGACAGCTGGATCGTGGCGCGGCCGCGCACCAGGTCCTTCTGGAACCGCGGGAAGTCCGCCGCATCGAACACCAGCTCGGCCTGGCCCTGGTTCGCGAGATAGAACAGCTCGTCCGGCGCCGCGAGCTTCATCGAGACCACACGCGACGCGCCCCCGGAGGCGGGCAGCGCCGCACGGATCGTCGTCTCGAGCTTCGGATCGAAGAACCCGTCGTAGTACAGCACGGGCTGGACGTCGAGGATGTCGCCGGCGTCGAAGTCGTTGGCGCCGGGCGGCAGATCGAGCTGCCACAGCGTCTCGATGCCGTTGTTCTCGAACAGCCGGAGCTCGTTGGGGTTGAACCGGAACTCGAGCGCGTCTTCGCGGATCTGGAACTGCGACAGCACCATGACGTCGGCGGGATACAGCCGCGCCGCGACCGATCCGTCGAGCGAGCGGAACCGCGACACGCCGATGTTGCGCAGCGTGCCGGCGATCGCCTCGGCACCGGCGAGCCCGACGAACCGGAGCTCGACGTTGCGGAGCTTGGCGAGATACAGCCCCGGGTGATAGCGATCGAAGTCGCCGAGCACGGTCTCGAACGTGCACGAGCCGGTCGTCAGCAGCCGCTGGAACTGCGTCGGATACGAATCCGCCAGGCTGATCGTGCGCTTGACCGGGTTCTTCTTGCTGCGGGTCGTGACCAGGTGATCGTGCGTGAACGACTCGATGTCCGCCATGAGCTGGTCGGCGCCCATGAGATTGCCCGACGCGGTGTGCTGGTAGTCGTAGCGGATGAGGTGAAGGCCGCGCTCGGTCTCGGCGTTGTACGCGCGCTCCATCAGGAAGGCGACCTCCGTCGCCATGTCGAGGTAGCGCTGCATCAGGCGGCGCGCCTGCTGCGCGAGCTGGTACCACAGGCGCGCGCCGAACTCGCGCATGTCGAGGAAGTCGCGATTCTCCTCGGCCTGGCGCTGCTGGAGTGCGGCGATCTGCACGCGCTGCCGTGCGACGTTGACGCGCGCCTGCGCCTGCGCGAGCTGTTGCTGCGCGACCACCTGGTACGCCTGCGCCGAGGTGATCGCGCGGTGCAGCCGCGCCGCCTCGAGGTCCTGCGACAGGCGGGTGCGCCGCAGTGCGAGGTCCTGGATGACCGCGCTGCGCCGCTTGTCGGTGGCCGAGTAATAGCCGAAGCCGTGCGCGGTGAGCTTGACCTCGTCGTCCTTGCCGACCGAGGCCGCCTGCGCCCACGCGTCGGTCGCGGTGAGCGCGAGCATCTCGTTGCGCGTGTTGTTGAAGTCCTGCTCCGCCTGCTTGGCCACCGTCACCTGGACCGCGGCGTACGACAGGCTCGCCGAGGCCACATCGACGCCGCGCAGCGCCTCGCTGACGCCGAGCTGCTCGAGCACGACCGACTGGCGCGCGACCTCGGCCTGCTGGCTGAGCTGATCGCGCCGGAACTGCTCGTTCTCGGCCTGGCTCTTGAACTGGATGTAGCGCTGCTCGGTCTCCCCGGCGTGCTGCGCGAGCAGGCGCGCGGTGTTCTGCACGTACTCGAAGCTGAACGGCGGCGCGTAGCCGGCCGCGAAGCCGAAGAAGTTCAGCTCGGCCTGGATCTGCGCCAGCTTCTGGGCCGCCTGCAGGACGATCGTGAGGATGGCGGGGTTGTCCTGGACCTGCGTCGGATCGGGCGCCGCGAGGAACGCCGTGACGCGCGCCTTGATCGCAGCGAACTTCGCATCGGCGTAGAGCGGCGACGCCGCGGTCAGCGAGCGGTCGGCCCGGACGATGTTCTCGTACTGCGCCTTGGCGGCGGCAAACCCGGCGACGCTGTCCCGCGCATTGCGATATGCCTGGTCGCCGAGATCGAGATAGCTCTGCGCCAGCCGGGTCCAGACCGTCACGACCTCGGTCGTCTTATTGAGGAACGGATACGGCAGGACGCTGGCGTACACCTGGCGGGCGTCGTCGAGGTTCTTCAGACCAGAGTGGCAGTCGCCGATCGACATCGGCAGCACGAAGAAGTACATGTGCGGCAGGTACGCGATGAAGTGCACCGACGTGTGCCACCCGGTGAGCAGGCCGATATCGGTGGTGTCGGACAGCCGCTTGAGGAACGCCTGCGTGCTCGCGACCGCGTTCGCGGCCTGGAGATCGATGGTTACCGTCTCGCTCAGGCCCTTGATGGTCAGGACCTTCTGCGGGCGGGGCCACCGGCGCCCGGGCGACCGGCGTCGCGGCCCGCACGTCGCGCACAGGCAGGACCTCTGCACCGAGCGCGCGCGCGGTGACCGGGCTCACCGCCGTCAGCGCCATGGGCCGCAGCGCGGTCGCCGAGATCCCGCCGAGCACGACGCTGCCGCGCAGGGTCTCGAGGCGCTTGGTGAACTCCGCCGACTTCGCCGCGTTGCCGGCGCGCGCGAGGATCCCGGCGGTCGCGGCGAGCGCCTCGGCGTGGCCGTCTTCGAGCTTGGCGCCCGCGAACGCGTCCACGCTCTGCTGGGCAAGCTCCTGCGCCTTGCCACCTGCTCCGGCCTTCTCGTTGAGCAATGCCATGTCGTGCAGCAAGCTGCCGCGGACCGCCGGCTCGGTCGCCGGCGTCTGATCGAGCGCGGCCTGGTAGTGCTTGAGCGCGTCGCTCCAGCTGCGGGTGTCGGCGGCCGCGACGCCGGCCGAGATGTGGGCCTCGACGGCGGTGTGAAACGACACCGCGCGCAGCCCGGTCTCGGTGACCGGCGCAAGCAACTTGGACGCGGCGGGCGACAGGGCCGATGATGCATTGACGATCGTCGCCGGGAACGAGTACATCGGCGGCGAGCTCCGGGCGATGATGTCCGCCGCCTTGCCGACGAGCGCATCGAGAAGCACGGGGTCGCGCGGGAATACGAACCCGGCGAGCTGGTTCGGATCGACCGGCATGGCCGGGTGCACGGTCCTGAGGATCAGCGCCGATGCTTCCTCGAACGCACTCAGCGCGAGCGTGTACTCCTCCGTCCGCATGTGCTGCTGTCCCTCGAGGAACAGACTCTGCACATGCCGCTCGAACTCACCGACGGGATCGTTGACGACATAGACCATGTTGGCCGGAGGCCGCCACGAGCCCACATGGTACGAATATCGGATCTCGTTCAGATATTGCGGTCCCATCTCCCTCTCCTTCTGGCCTCTCCTTCGGCCTCTCCTTCTCCCGCTCCGGCCGGTCCCGCAACGGAAGACGGATGCGTTGTCCGCGCACGACCCTTGGCGACAGTAGCATTGCACAATCAACACGTCAAGCGCATCACGACGAGCGGTCCGGGCGCGTCAGCGGGAGACTCAAGGCAACGGATGCCAGCCGCTTCGACGCAGAATCCTCCGGGTCCCGGCAATTCGTCGGGGAGTCCGCTTCCATGCGGGCGATCGCCCGCGGGCTGAGCGCGCCCAGGATGACGCGCCGCACCCGCGTGTGCAGCGGCGGATCATTGCGGCCATTATGCGCCGCGCTGAGGTCCGATCGGCGCAGGTTGCGATGGCGATCATGCGGGAAGCACCGCTTCGATCGAGTATACCAAGTTCATTGATCATATTCGTGATATCTAAAGATAGTCGCATTGATCCTGGATACGATTCGGGCTGCGCCGACCGCGGCACCGGCGTAGCGCCGATCCGATCTTGGTCGTGGTCTGGTCGGCCCGCAGCGATGCGATCTCCGGCATCCCCGTGCCCGGGATCGGAGCGACCCACTGCTCGTCACCTGGCTGAGCGCGCACCTGATGTTGCACGCCCGGCGTGCCGCGCGGAGCGGCAGCGGGATCGAGTAGTCTCCTGCGCGTGAGCAATTTCGTATGTCCCGGGTTCCGGTTCGCGGGCGTTCATGCAGGCATCAAAGCCGATCATGCGCTCGACCTCGGCCTGATCGCGGCCGATGGCACCGCGAGCGCGGCGGCCGTGTTCACCCGCAACCGCGTCGCGGCTGCGCCGGTGACGCTGTCGCGCGCGATCCTGGCACGCACCCGGGGACGGGTCCGCGGCGTCGTGGTCAACAGCGGCAACGCAAACGCCTGCACCGGGCCGCAGGGCGTCGACGATGCCCGGCGGATGGCCGCGCTCGGGCGCGACGCGTGCGGCGGCCACGCGCTGGTCGCGTCGACCGGCGTGATCGGCCGGCCGCTGGCGATGGACCGCGTCGAGCGCGGGATCGCGGCGGCGCGCGCGGCGCTGGCACCGGACGGATTCGTCCGGTTCGCCGAGGCGATCATGACGACGGACAAGCGGCCCAAGGTCGCCGCGCGCGACGTCACGCTCGGGCGGCGCGCAGTCCGGCTGGTCGGCGCGACCAAGGGAGCGGGGATGATCGCGCCCGACATGGCCACGACGCTGACGTTCGTGGTCACCGACGCGGCGGTCGCGCCGGCGGCGCTCCGGTCGCTGGTGGCTGCCGCGGTGGAGCCCACGTACAACGCGATCGCGGTCGACGGTGACACCTCGACCAACGACACGCTGGCGGTGCTGGCCGGCGGCGTGGGGCCGGCGGCGCCGCGGGACCTGCGCACGCTCGGCGCGGCGCTGACCGATCTGCTCGACGAGCTCGCTCACCTCTTGATCGCCGACGGGGAAGGGGTCCACCACGTGGTCACGATCGAGGTGCGCGGCGCGCGCACGCTCCGCGACGCGCGGCTGGTGGCACGACGGATCGCGGTCTCGCCGCTGGTCAAGACCGCGATCTCCGGCGGTGACCCGAACTGGGGCCGGGTCCTGTGCGCGGTCGGCAACGCCGGTGTCGATCTCGAGCCCGACCGGATCGCGCTCGCGATCGGC
The DNA here is from genome assembly GCA_005887925.1 of Deltaproteobacteria bacterium. GTDB lineage: Bacteria > Myxococcota_A > Polyangia > Haliangiales > Haliangiaceae > JABFXX01. The sequence goes on from VBLP01000460.1 coordinate 19,643, forward strand.
GGCGTGCCGGTGGTGGCGCGCGGCACTGCGATCGATGGCTGGGACCCGGCGGCGGTCGCGGCCGTGATGAAGCGGCCTGCGTACACGATGGCGATCGATCTCGGCGCCGGCCGCGCGACGGCGCGCCACCTCGCCTGCGACCTCAGCCACGACTATGTGACCATCAACGCGGATTACACGACGTGATGGTCGCGCGGCGCCGCAGGTCCGACCAATCACAGGGCCCTGGCGGACGGCATCGTCGGAGTCCCGGAGAAAAGTTGATCTTCTGAACGTGAGTCGTTAGCGTACCTTTAGGCACATGGACAAGCGGGAAGCGGTTCGGGTCCCTGTCCGGCTGCCGGCGCTATGCCGGTCGGATGGCCTCGTCATCGATGGATTTATCGAGGACTTGTCGCGCACTGGGGCGTTTCTGCGGTCGGCGAAGCTGATGGCGACGGGGTCGCCGGCGGAGGTGTGCTTGCAGCTGCCCGGAGAGCCGCCGCTGCAGCTGAGCGCGGAGGTGGTGCGCGTCGAGCACAACGCGCGGCGCGCGGGGATGGGGCTGCGGTTCATGCTCGAGGGGCAAGACGGCCGCCCGCTGGCGAACTTCATCATGCGGCAGCACTCGACGCTGCGCTGAGTCGTAAAGGTTTTCCTAGCCGATTCGATGGCTTGGTAGCTTGATACGTCGCGGCGCGTTGTGGCTATGATGGCCGCCTAGTCACTTGCTCCCGCCCGTGCCGACCCAAGACGCCCGAGGGCCGCGTGGCAAACTGGCCACCCGGCGAACATTGCTCGCGATCCGCGACGCGATGACGGGGGAGGTGCGCGCTGCGGCCAGCGTCATGATGGGCCAGGCGCTGGCGCTGTACGCGGCCAAGGGCAGCGAGGTCGACACCTCGCGAATCGACGACGTGGCGCGGGCGCACGGGCTGGTCGTGGCGTACCCGCGCGTGAACGGGCAGGAGCGGTTGCTGCGGTTTCATGCCGTGACGCCGGCGGAGCTGGCGCCGGCGCGGTTCGGGCTGAGGGAGCCGCGTGCGGACGCGCCCGTGGTGGAGGTCGGCGAGATCGCGGCGTTCGTGGTGCCGGGGCTGGCGTTCGATGCGGCGGGCCGACGGATCGGCTGGGGCCGCGGGCATTATGACGCGACGTTCGCGACGGCATCGCCGGCGGCGGTCAGGATCGGGCTGGCGTTCGAGCGGCAGCTGGTGGACGAGGTGGCGCACGAGCCCCACGACGTGGCGTTGCACATCATCATCACCGAGGTCGCGACCCACATGGTCGTGTAACACCGATGGACGCGCTCTACCTGCTGGTTGCGGTGGCGCTCGGGCTCGCGGGGGGTGCGTGGCTCGGGGGGCGGCTGGGTCGCGCGCGCGGGGATGCCGGCGGGGCGCAGCGCGCTGCGGCAGAGGAGGCCGACAAGATCCGCGCGGCGGCGAACGTGGAGATCGAGGCGATCAAGCAGGCGGCGGAGGTCGAGGGCAAGGAGGCGGCGCGCCGGCGCAAGGCGGAGCTCGATGAGGAGCTGCGCGCGCGGCGCACGGAGCTGCAGAAGCGCGAGGAGGGGCTGACCCAGCGCGAGCGCGAGGCCGAGAAGCGCCGGCGCGACGCCGACCGGCGCGCCGGCGAGCTCGACAAGAAAGAGAAGAGCATCGACGGCAAGATCAAGCAGGCGGACTCCGCGATCGAGAAGGCGGAGGCCGCGCAGGCCGAGGCGCGCAAGAAGCTGGAGACGATCGCGGGGCTCTCCGAGGAGCAGGCGCGCAAGCAGCTCGAGGACGAGGTCCGCGGGCAGGCGTATGCCAGCGCGGCGGTGGAGATCAAGCGGATCGAGGACGACGCCCACAAGGAGGCGACCGCGCGGGCCAAGACGATCGTGGCGACCGCGATCCAGCGGTTCGCCAGCGAGTTCGTCCACGAGCGCACGGTGGCGGTG
>VBLP01000460.1:21571-23486 GCA_005887925.1 Deltaproteobacteria bacterium
GCTGCCCAGCGATGACCTCAAGGGCCGGCTGATCGGCCGCGAGGGCCGCAACATCCGCGCGCTGGAGGCGGCGACGGGGATCGACATGATCATCGACGACACCGCGGAGTCGATCACGATCTCGTGCTTCAACCCGGTGCGGCGCGAGATCGCGCGGCTGGCGATCTCGGCGCTGGTGGCCGACGGGCGGATCCATCCGACGCGGATCGAGGAGGTGGTGCGCAAGGCGGAGAAGGAAGTCGAGAAGGTGTGCAAGGAGGCGGGCGAGCAGGCGGTGTTCGATCTCGGGCTGCACCGCGTGCACCCGGAGCTGGTCAAGCACCTGGGGCGGCTGAAGTTCCGGCAGTCGTATGCGCAGAACGTGCTCTTGCACTCGGTCGAGGTCGGGTATCTGTCGGGGCTGATCGCGGCGGAGCTGGGCGCGAACGTCAAGCTGGCGCGGCGCGCGGGGCTCCTGCACGACATCGGCAAGGCGGTGGATCACGAGCACGAGGGCCCGCACGCCGAGGTCGGCGCCGCGCTGATCCGCAAGCACGGCGAGTCGCCGAAGGTGGCGCAGGCGATCGCCTCGCACCACGGCGACGAGGGCGGCGGCCCGCTGCCGCAGGCGCTGCTCGGCGAGCAGCTCGCGTCGTACATCAAGCGGCTCGACGACCTCGAGGCGATCTGCAAGCGGTTCGGCGGGGTCGAGCGCGCGTATGCGCTGCAGGCGGGCCGCGAGATCCGCGTGATGGTGATGAACGATCAGGTCGACGACGCGCAGGCGATCGTGATGTCGAAGGAGATCGCGCGGGCGATCGAGAACGAGGCGACGTATCCCGGGCAGGTGCGCGTGGTGGTCGTGCGCGAGACCCGCGCGTCGGATTACGCGCGCTGATCGGGTGAGCCGCGCACGTCCAGGACCGAAGCCGAGGCAGGCGGAGTGCGAGGCGAAACACAAGCGGACACCTGGCCTCGATCTCCATTGCTACGCTCCGAGCGTGGTAACATGATCATGGTGCGCGCCGAGGAACACATCCGAGAGCTCTTGAGGTTGCCGGCCAGGCAGCGCGCCCGAGCCGCGAAGGTCTTGCTCGACAGTCTCGGCGAGTCTGACTTTGCCGAGGGCTCACCTGGCCTTGCCCATGGATCACGTAGTGGGGCTGTGAACCAGCGGCACTCGGCAGAAGGATCCCGGAAAGGTCTTTCTGACACAGATTACCATGAGCAGGAATTCGACGACGATCTGATGGATCTCGACGACCTTGCTGCCGACAAGGACGGGCTTCGAGCCGCCGTACGCGCCGCGGTCGAGGCCGAGCTCGAGCCGCTGCACGAGCTCACGAGCCTTCTCCGCCACTTCGCCGAGCTGGCACGGACGACCGGGCACACGCTCCGTGCGAGAACACCATGAAGTCGCTGCAAAGGCCGTGATTCGCGAGATCGTTCGAGAAGAAGTGCGCGATGGGATCGAGCGCTATCTGAATCCGACCTTCCTGCAGATGATCCGCGAAGGAGTCGACCGGATGCAGCACATCTTCGACGCGGTGATCGCGTGCGATGACAAGCACGACCAGTTGCGGCTCCGGATCGAGATCCTCGAGAAGCTCGCATCTCCCGCGACGAGATAGCTCGCCACAACTGTGTGCCTCACTGCTTGTGCGCGTGCTCCTCCTGCGGCAGGTGCATCGACAGCTCGGCCTCGTGGGGGCCGACGATGAGCTCGCGGAGCGCGACGAACAGCAGCGCGCGGGTCTCGGCCAGGGCGTGGACCCACGGCGCGTGGGGACCGCCGATCGCGCGCAGCTCGCGCCGCAGCGCGGAGGCGTGCTCGACGGTCTGCAGGCTGTGCGCGAGCATCCGCCGGTGCTCCTCGTGGAGCGCCTGGAGCGCAGCCAGGTTGGCCTCGAGCAGGTCGCGCAGCTCGAGGGCCTCC
>VBLP01000460.1:23501-30161 GCA_005887925.1 Deltaproteobacteria bacterium
ACGACCGACCCGAAGTGGCTTGCGTGTTGTTCATACGAGGAAGATACGCATGAGCTCGGACAACTCTTGTCACGGCAAAGCGGTCCGGATATGCTCGAAATCGCTTGTATCGTAGGGGAGATCTCAATCACATCTCGAGGGCGCTGCGCGTGCTGGACGAGCTCCGCGGGTTCCGGCGCGGCCGGCGGCTGTCGGAGATCGCGGCGCAGCTCGGGGCGAGCGAGCGGACGATCCGGCGCGACCTGGGCGACCTGCGCAGCGCGGGGTTCGAGATCGAGAGCGTGGCGATCGATGGGCGCGCCGGGGCGCGGCTGGTGGAGCGCACGTACTCGAGCATCGCGGTCACGCGGCGCGAGCGCTACACGCTGCTGGCGATCGCGAGCCTGTTCGACGTGCTGCGCGGCACGCCGCTGTGGGAGGACGTGTCGAGCCTGACGCGCAAGCTCGAGCAGCGGATGACGCCGGAGGAGCGCGCCGAGCACGCGACGCTCGGCGACCGCTTCGCGTACGTGCCCGACGGCGGGACCAAGGCCTACGAGGGCAAGGAGGACGTGCTCGATGCGCTCTTGACCGGGGTGCTGTCGCGACGCGTGGTGCGGTTCGCGTATCGCGATGCCCAGGGCCGCGCGCGCGGCGGACACCTGGCGCCGTACACGATGCTGCTCTACAAGCACGGGCTGTACGTGGTGGGCTGCCGGCTGCGCGAGCCGGCGGAGGGCCGCGAGATTGCACCCGGGACCTCTGTCACGATGTACGCGGTGGAGCGCTTCACCGACGCCGAGGCGCTGCGCAAGGCGCCGTTCGTGGTGCCGGCCGGCTTCCGGATCACCGAGATCCTCAACGGCGCGTTCGGCATCCACGTGCGGACCGACGCGGCGCCGCACCGCGTGGTCGTCGAGTTCAGCGCCGAGCGCGCGGCGTTCGTGCGGGCGCGGGTGTGGCACCCGACGCAGACCTTCGAGGAGCTGGCGGACGGCCGGGTGCGGCTGACGTTCACCTGCGCGAGCCTGATCCCGGTGGTGTCGTGGGTGCTCGAGTGGGGGCCGCACGCGCGCGCGATCGAGCCGCCCGCGCTGGTGGCCGACGTGATCGGCGAGCTCGAGGCGGCGCGCCGCGGCTACGGCTGAGCTACGGAACCGAGAAGTCGAACATGCCGAACAGGTCGCTCAGCGCCGGCATGTTGGTCGGGACGTACGGGTTGTCGGCGGTCGCGACCGGGTTGGGCAGGTTGTCGCGGCTGCGCCCGGTGATCGGCCGCAGCGCCCAGTTGCGCTCGATGAACTTCACGATCGAGACGTGGTCGGCGTAGCTGTGATCGATCTTGCCGCCGGTGGTGAACCGCGAGATGACGATCAGCGGGATGCGCGGGCCGTCGCCGAAGAAGTCGATCGGCTGGATGAAGCCGGAGTCGTAGTAGCCGCCGCCCTCGTCGAACGTGATGATCACGGCGGTGCTCGACTTGAGCTGTGGGTTGGCGTCGAGCCTGGCCAGGATGGTCCTGACGTAGGCCTCGAACTGGCCGAGCTTGGACGACGACGGGTGGCCGTCGAGCGCGCCGTCGGGGTGCGCGAACGACACCGACGGCAGCGTGCCATTGGCGATGTCGGCGAACAGGTCGACGGTGTCCTTGAGGTGCTCGGTGCGGACGGCGGGGTCGACCATGAACTGGGTCTGATACTCGAACGGATTGCAGATCTGGCAGTAGCCGCCGCGGTTGAGGCCGCCGCCGTAGAACCGCCACGAGATGCCCTTCTCGGCGAGCGAGTCGCCGATCGAGCGCTGGATGGTGGGCGGGACGAAGGTGCCGGTGGTCCGGAGCGTGCCGTTGGGCTGGTAGGCGGGATTGGTGTTGTTGAGATAGTAGAACGTGTTCGCCGCGCAGTTGGGACCGGGGTGATAGGGCAGCGCGCCGAGATAGCTCACGATCGGGCCGACGCCGCCGGCGCTGGTGTCCGAGCAGTTGCTGAAGTTGCCGTCGACGGTGTAGCGGTTGTTGGTGCCGGCGCGCGGGTTGGGATTGGCGATCGCGGTGGCGGGCGGCACGGCGGGGTTGCCCGCGCCGTCGGTCCACGCCACGGCGTCGGCGAAGCCGAGCATGGAGTGGTTGGCGCCGGTGCCACCCTGGGCGGACTGGTGCATGTTGTCGCTCATCGCATAGGTGTCGGCGAGCTGCTTGAGCAGTGGCGCGTCGCCGTGGTTGACGTTGAAGAACGCCATCGAGCTGCCGACGCCGTTGTCGTTGGGCGAGAACGAGATCGCGACGAACGGATAGAGGTCATTCTGGCAGCCGGACGGGTTGGCCGCGGTGGCCTGGGCCGCGGAGCAATCGCTCTGCTGCCACATCTGGTAGAAGCGGTGGATGGTGTCGCCGGTGTATGCGTCGTACGGCATGGTCGAGCCGGTCAGGGGGAACGGGCCGTCGGGCAGCGCGCCGGCGTTCGTGACGCGGGTGTCGAGCACGCGGTTGGGCAGCCCGGTCGCGCCGGTGGTGAGCAGGACGAGGTCGGCGGGGTCGAGATCCGTCTCGGCCGCGGCCTGATCGACGGTCTGGAACGGCGCCGCGGTGGCGCGCTGGGCGGTCGGCGCGCCGGAGGTGCTCGGGCCGGGCAGGACGGCGTAGCGCGTCTTGCTGTCGGGCGCGATGTAGAACGCGGCCTGCGCGGCGGCCTCGGACTGTGCGGCGAGGGCGAAGCTGGGGCCGGGCGCGCCGTCGGGGGTGATGATGCCCTTCGACACCAGGTTCGAGACGGTCTGGCCGGGGCGCGGCGCGTAGGTGCCGAACACGTGATCGAAGGTGCGGTTCTCGCCGATCAGGACGATCACGTGCTTGATCGGGGTCTGGGGCGGCGGCTCGGAGCAGATGACATCGACCGAGCGGGTCGACGAGCACGCCGGATCGCCGTCGGAGACCGCGAGGGTGATGGTGACCATGCCGGTCTTGGTGCAGGTGAAGGTCGGGGCCGAGGTCGAGGCGCTCGCGACGCTGCCCGAGGTGCTGCGCCAGCTGAACGACAGCGGCGACGGAGCGCGATCGAGGTCGTCCGCGGTGGCCGCTAGCGCGATCGTGCCGCCGAAGATGACCTCGGCGGGGCTGGCGTCGATGCCGCTGATCCGCGGACAGACGTTGAGCGAGCCGTTGATCAGGATGCTGCCGGTCGTCGGCTGGAGCTCGCAGGTGACGTGGACGGCGACGGGCCTGGTCGCCGCGCTGTCGATGTCGAAGCTCGCCGAGCCCATGCAGATCGCGCTGCCGTCGCTCGCGGTGCCGCGCAAGGTGATGTGGTAGCCGGCGCCGAACGGGATCCGGCTGATGACCGCGCTGACGGTCGTGCTGCTGGAGACATCGATCGTCCCCATCCGGCTGAATGCCAGCGGACCCGTGATGGTGTAATTGACGCTGTTCAGGGTCAGTCCCTGCGCGACCTGAAGGTCGAGGCCGATCTCACCCATGGTTTCCGGCTGTGCGGAATCGCTCGGCTCGGCGACACAGCCGCCTATCCACACGCCCAGAAGCCCACCCAACAAGATGGTTTTGAGGATCTTCTTCACGGCAATCATCCTTTGTTGAAAGCTCCGCTAACGGTTCGCTGCGCCGCGGGGCGATGCAGCGCAGGCACCGTACGTGCGGGCGTGATGCGGCCTGGCCGCGCCTCGGCAACGATTCGGCGCCGGATCGGCGACCGCGGGAAAACGCTTGCGTTCGAGCGCGCGCAGCGGCCAGAATCGCGCCGCGCGGTCGGCGGTGAACGAGCGAGAAGCAAACAACAAATGAGGACGAGGCGCATGAAGCGATCACCCGGAACGCATGTGGCGATCTCCGCGCTGTCGGGAGCAGCTGTAGCAATCGCGCTCGGCTCACAAGTCCTGTTTGCCGGCCCACAGCAAACGGCGGCGGAGAAGCCGGCACCGACCGCACAGAAGGTCGCGCCGGCCGCGCAGAAGGCGCTGACGCCGTTCATCGACGCGCACACCCACTTCGAGGCCAAGGAGGCCGAAGCCTCGGTGCGCTCGGCACTCGCCGCGCTCGCCCGCGAGAATGCCGCGATGATCCTGTTCCAGATGCCGCCGGACACGTTCGACCACCCGGGGCACTACGACGCAGAGGTCGTGCTGGCCGAGGCCAAGAAGCATCCGGAGATCGGCGTGCTCGGCGGCGGCGGCACGCTCAATGCGATGATCATCCAGTCGGCCGCGACCGGAGATGCCGGCCCGGCGGTCGTGAAGAAGTTCAAGGATCGCGCCGACGAGCTATTGCGCGAGGGCGTGATCGGGTTTGGCGAGATGACCGCGGAGCACTACAGCGGTGTGACGCCGTATCAATACGCGCCTGCGGATCATCCGCTGTACCTGGCCCTCGCGGATATCGCGGCCGAGCACGGTGTGCCGATCGATCTGCACATGGAGGCGGTGCCCGAGGACATGGCGGTGCCGCCGAACGTGAAGGTCCCGCCGAACCCACCGAAGCTGCACGCCAACATCGCGGCGTTCGAGCGGCTCCTGGCGCACAATCCGCGCGCCAAGATCATCTGGGCGCACGCCGGCGCCGACGGCACCGGACAGCGCACTCCCGAGCTGTGCCGGCGGCTCCTGCGCGCGCACGCGAATCTGGTGATGGAGATCAAGACCGATCCCAGGACGCAGGGCATGAACTACCCGCTGGCCGACGGCAAGATCAAGCCGGACTGGCTCGCGCTGTTCAAGGAGTTCCCGGATCGCTTCATCATCGGCAGCGACCAGCACTACCCAGAGCCCGACGGCGCCGAACAGCGCTGGCAGGAGGCCGTGCGGCTGTTCAATCAGCTTCCGGCCGACGTGCGGCGCAAGATCGGCACGGAGAACGTATTTCGCATCTATCCCAAGATCGCGTCTCGCGCGAATGCCAAGAAGTAATGCCAAGGAGGACCCATGAAGCGGCGTGACCTGTTCAAGAGCTCGCTGGCCGCCTCGGCGCTGGCCGGCCTGGCCGGCGTGACACCTCGCGCGCGGCACGCGGATGCGGCGCCGTCGCCGGCGGCCGAGTTCCCCAAGGCGCCCGGCCTCACGAAGTCGGTCGCCGAGTTCATCGTCAACACGAAGTACAGCGACATCCCGCCGGATGTCATCGAGCTGGGCAAGAAGTCGATCCTCGACGGCTTCGGCCTGGCGCTGGCGGGATCGGTGTCGGCGATGGGCCCGCTGATCCGGCAGTACGTGAAGTCGGTCGCGCCGGGCGTCGGGCCGGCCAGCGTCGTCGGGACCAAGGTCAAGTGCCATCCGCGGTTCGCGGCGCTGGCCAACGGCGTGTCGATCCACGCCGACGACTACGACGACACCCAGCTCGCCGTCGCCAAGGACCGGATCTACGGCCTCCTGACCCATCCGACGGTGCCGGCGCTGCCGCCGACGTTCGCGCTGTGCGAGATGGGTCGCCGATCCGGCAAGGACCTCATGCTCGCGTATCACCTCGGCGTCGAGGTCGAGTGCAAGATCGCCGAGGCGATCGCGCCGCGTCATTACGACGACGGCTTTCACACCACCGGGACGTGCGGCGCGTTCGGCAGCGTGGCGGCGAGTGCGAAGCTGCGCGGGCTCGACGCCAAGCAGACCGCATTCGCGATCGGGATCGCGGCGACCCAGGGCGGCGGGTTCCGCAACAACTTCGGCTCGATGACCAAGCCGCTGCACGCCGGCCACGCGGCGGAGGCCGGCACGGTGGCCGCCGATCTCGCGGCGCTGGGCTGGACCGCGGCCGACAACATCCTCGAGGCGCCGCGCGGGTTCTTCCAGGCTGCCGGCGGCAGCTTCGATCCGCAGGCGATCGTCGGCAAGCTCGGCCAGCCGTGGACGTTCGCGTCGCCCGGCGTGTCGATCAAGCCGCACCCCTCCGGCTCGCTGACGCATCCGGCGATGGGCGAGATGCAGCGCCTGATCCACGAGAACAACCTCAAGGCCGCGGACGTCGAGAAGATCGATCTCGGCGCCAACCACGCGATGATGACATCGCTCCTGCACCATCACCCGACCACGGGGCTGCAGGCCAAGTTCAGCATGGAGTTCTCGCTGAGCATCCTGTTGCTCGAGCGCAAGGCGGGTCTGGTCGAGTACCAGGACGCCGTCGTGCAGCGTGCCGACGTGCAGGACATGATCAAGCGCGTCAACTTCTACATCGATCCGGAGGCCGAGCAAGCCGGGCTCAACAAGATGACCAGCCTGCTCAAGATCCACCTGAAGAACGGCAAGGTGCTGTCCGGGCGCGCAGAGTTCGCCAAGGGCAGCCCGGCCAACCCGATGAGCTACGACGAGGTCGCGGCGAAGTTCCGGGGATGCGCGGAGTTCGCGAAGTGGCCGTCGGCCAAGACCGAGGCGGTGATCGCGGCCATCAAGTCGCTCGAGACCGCGGCCGACATGACCAGGCTGTCGGCGGCGCTGACGGCGTGACGGGAGAACAGCCATGGAGTTCACCAAGCTCGGCGCCACCGGCCTCGACGTATCTCGCATCTGCCTGGGCTGCATGTCGTTCGGCGCGCCCGATCGCGGCAACCACACCTGGACGCTATCCGAGGACGCAAGCCGCGCGCTGATCAAGCAGGCGCTCGACCTCGGCATCAACTTCCTCGACACCGCCAACGTCTACTCCGACGGTCACTCCGAGGAGATCGTCGGGCGGGCGCTCAAGGACAT